>FR887228.1:0-9320 GCA_000436735.1 Firmicutes bacterium CAG:170 | reverse complement strand
CGTCGCGCAGGACGACCATATTTTCCGGAATGCTCATCCACGCCGCGCTGTCCTCAAAGAAGTCCTGCACCATCTTCGTGCGGATCTCCTTGGCATTGACGGCACGGAGCTGCGCCTGTGCCTCGCGCAGGAGCCAGCCGTGCGACGCTGCGGAAACGGCGCAGAGGTTGATCTCCGTATCGTTGTCGCGTGCATGGCTGAACGTGCCGAAATCCTCGAGGCAATTGCCGTGCGCGGCATAAATATCGCTCATGGCCGCAAGCGTATCGCCGAAGGCGCGCAGCTGATCGGCCAGCAGCGCTGCCGGGTGCAGGAACAGCTCATTGAACTTTCCGACATCGCCCAGCGCGAATTCGCGCCGCTTTTCAATGATCCTGGCCTGCTGCCACTTGTCATAGGCAAAGACCCACGCGTTCGCGGCCTTGGTACGCCTGCCGAGCAAACCCGCCAGATTCGACGCCTTATGGACCTCCTGCTGTGCGACCTCGAGATCCTTCGCCTTGGCCGCGGGCGTGTCCCAGCGGAACTGTGCGTCGAGGATGGTCTTACCGCCGCGCAGACGGCGGAGCATCGTCTCGATGCCGATGCCGCTGTTGTCACCGACCTTCGTGAAGCGGCCGTGATACAGATTGTCGAAGGCCAGCGGGCCTTCCTGCTCCACGAAGCTCTGCACATTCGTGCGATACGCCGTGAACGCCTTGACGATCTCATTTTCCAGCGCCTTCATGGCCGCCGGGCCGATGCGGTCCTCAAAGGCCGCATTCAGTCGTCCCGGCATAGCGCCGACCTCGTGCTGGCGCTTATAGAGACTGTCCCACAGATTCTCGGCAGGCCAGCCGGTCGCCGCCATAAAGGAGAAGTCCGCCGAATGGATGGTCTGGAGGAGCGGCAGCACCGGTGCAAGGATCTCTCTGGCCTTGGCCGTGCCCTCCGTCGCGTTCATATAGTCGTCCACACCGCGGAACGGCAGCAGCGGCGCGCCGGACGCGATCATTTCATCGCGCTTTTCAACGCTCACCGGCTTGAAGCCTGCCTCTGCGCAAGCCTTGCCGACCACATAGGAGCGCACGATCTTCTTCGGCGCGGCAATCTGCGCAAAGCCGATCGCACCGTAATGGCGCGGGAACTCATGCCGCCAGCCGGCCGCCTCCGTCTCCGGGACGCCGGGCATCTGTTCCTTGACGCTCTGTCTCGGAATGACGTTGCTGAGGAACGAGGCCGTCAGGAAGGGGGTCCCGGAGGTCACGGACACGCCGGAAAGCAGGCTGATCAGGAACTCGGCAATGTTCTGTCTGGCGACGCGGCTCGCGTTTGCCGTTGCGCCGGAGACCGTGCCGATCAGGTACGGGATGTCATAGAACGGCTGTCCGCCGGTCAGCTCCAGCTCCGGAGCCGCCGGATCGTTATAGCCGAATTTCTCATTGTAGCCCGGCCGCATGGCGATTCCCTGATAATAGTTCAGCTCCTTCAGCGAGGCGTAGCCGTTGGCCTTCAGCTCCGCCGCATTGGCCGGATCGAGCGAGGTCAGCGTATCGGGCAGATACAGCATGGCGTAGATATGCAGATTGCCGACGCCCAGCGCCCGGCGGATAAGGGCCGGCATTTCCAGGAAGCCGCCGCTGCATGTGCCGCCGCTGACGCTGCCGATCACATAGACCTCATAGTTGCTTCCGCCAACGGTCGGGGACAGCGTATTGGCCTTCAGATTCGCCAGCTTCTGTACGATTTCCATGTCCACCGCGCCGACCGTATCCCGGTCGTGGATCTTGAGCCGTCCGACCAGTCTCTTCCGGCTCGCGCCGCTGCTGTTCATATCCGGGACCTTCGCCATGACCTTCGGATCGGCAAAGCGCCGCCATGCCTGTGGATAGGCCATCGGATTCATCTTCCGGTTTTCTACACCGGGCCGCGTCGTCAGCACCAGCTCTCCCTGCTGGAGATACTTTGCGCGGCTCAGCTCCGTTCCGTCCGTATCGATCCCGAGGAAGCCGACATAGCTGCTCCAAGTTGGGTCGAGGCGATTCGTGATGACGCCCTTGACATAGTCCAGCGTCTGAATGCCGGTGCCGCCGAGGCCAATGAGGATCGTGCGATCCATGGTATTGGGCTTGAGAAGCGCCGCCGTGTTGAATAATGCACCGTCGGTCGCGTCGATCTCGTTTGCTGCAAGCAGGATCGGGTAATCCTCGCTCTTAAAGGACTGCATATTCGGCATGATTTTCTCTCCTCTTCTATATTTATTTATGAAATCCGCTGTTCAGGATCTTCGCTGTTTTCTCTTATCTCGCTCCGGCATAGCGCAGGCTGCACACCACGTCGGTCACGGTCCCCTCACCCTGGATCGTCAGCCGCAGCTCGCCCATCGAAACGCGGCACTTGCCGCTGACCGGCAGGCCGTTATACTGTGCGGTCACGTTTGCGGGCAGCTTTTGCAGAACAAAGCCGCTGCCGAACGTAACGCCGCGCATGTGGATCTGGTTCATCGCGGGATAGAAGTTCAGCGACTCGCTCAGAAGGCCGCTCTTTTCCGCAAACGGCGCGATCTCATAGACGAGGTCCCACAGGTCGACCTGCTTGTTTTTTCTGCCGACGGTCGTATTGCTGGCGATGTTGAGGTTCGGCAGGTAGATGCGTCCGCCGTCGCCGTCCTCCAGATCGATCTCCCAGCTGCCCTTGACACGGGTAATGCCGGACAGGACGCACAGGACGATCACGATCAGCACGAGCACTGCCGCCGCCAGCGCAAAGTAGATCCAGTTTCTCTGCCAGAAGGCCGCCTTGCCGCTGATGACGCGGACCTTCAGATGGCCCTGCTCCTCTTTCAGCTGGTTCGTGAGCGTGAAGGTGAGCGTACCCTCGCCCTCGGCCAGCGGAACGACGGTATAATGCATCCCGTCCCGGCTCACGCGGTAGACCGTCCCGTCGCCGTCAAAGCTCTCCGACGCGATCTCCACCGGAAGATCGTCGCCCTCGTCATAATAGTCGTTCAGATCAAATTCCGCGCTCTCGCGGATATCCTTCTGCCAGGGGTAGTGGTCCGTCCACAGCTCCACAGGCTCGATGTCCCGAACGCTGAACGCGTGCTTCTGCGTCTCCAGCTGGAACGGATCGAGCAGCAGCGGCTGCTCCATGTCCGCGTCCCGAACGGAGAGCTGAAGCGCATATGTTCCATAGTTCAGGCCGCATTCGATCTCAAGATAGCCGTTCTCGTCGATGCTGTAGTCAAAGGCGACGTTCCGGTCGCTGACGCATTGCAGCTCGTAGAACAGCTCGTCGTCGTCCGGATTTTCGATATGTTGCATCAGATCGACCTTTTCCGTCTTTCCGTTGACATCGCCGGTCAGGTCGGGCATTTTCGGATCCGTGATGCGCACCGGCAGATTTTCGCTCGTCAGGCTCTGGCTGTTGCTCCACTTGGAGCCGTTGCGGAACATGCTGTCGTCGAGCCGGGCAGCAACCGTGAAGGTGCCCTGATATTCCAGCTCGTTCATGCTGATCGTCGCGGTATAGCCGCCGTTGGCTCCGGCCTGCATCGGCAGCTCGGCCTTCTGGCCATTCGCAGTGTTGGTGAACACGAGCACGGGCTGCTTCTTCTCATAATACGGATTTTTCAGGATCTCATTGCCATGATAGGTGAAATAGGCGTTGAAGGTCACGGCCTCGTTCTTTGCCAGCACGCGGCTCTCATCCGTCAGCGACGTGCTCAGCACCAGATCCAGATCGCGCATCGAGCAGTCATACATATCGATGTTCGCGTTGGGGTCGCCCTTGGCCTGCACGGTCCACATGCCGGCCTCCGGGCAGAGCAGCTTGATGCAGATGTATTTGTTCTGCCTGCCACCACTCTCGTGGTTGCTGTCGATCGTCGCGACGAAGTTCTGCTCGTCGAAATTATTCTTATCCACAGTGCGGCTGCTGCCATCCGGGCCGTTGACCGTAACAGACTTCAGGCTCGCTCCGGACACGATGACTGTCGTCTCCGATGTCAGCTCCGGTACCTCAAAATCGCACGTCACGTCGCCCTGCGCGTCTGCCGTCTTTGTGATGATATTGCCGTTTCCGCCGAACATGAAGCGGTTGAAGATGTTCATGAACGCGCGCGCGACCGCCGCGTTGCCCTCCTGAAAGCTGGTCAGCGGGGTGTAGCCGTCCTCGCCCGCGCCGCTCTCCTCGGCGATCTGGCGCATCAGCGTCGTCTCCTCTGAGCCTGCTCCGTAGCGTTCGCCGTCGTTGAGGTGCATCGTGTAGACCGGCCAGTCTGGGTGCGTTGTGGAGCCCGGCCGTGGGGGGGGGGCCGCCGTTTTTGCCGCCGTATGGGCGTTGTCCTTATCGTCGTAGCGGTTCTGCTGCGCGGCGATGCGGCCGTCCGTCAGCAGGATGACACACGCGTTCTTATCCGAAGCGCCGTTGTTCTCCAGAAGATCGACCGCGCTGAGCAGCGCCGTGCCGAGCGGCGTATTGGTACCGCTCTTCGAGGTTGCGTCCGTCACCTGCTGCTTGAGGGCGTTCTTGTCCTTGATCGCCGACGCCTCCACCATATCCGACACCAGATAGACCTTTTTCAGGTCGAGCGGGTTGTCGATGGACATATTCTTTAATGTATACTGCGTGCCGCCGTCATAGCCGAAGGCGATCACGCTGATCCGCGCGTTTTCCAGCGGGACCATATCCACGAACATCTTGCACGCCGTGGCGCACAGATGGCTGGGGTCCGTCACGTTCAGCGAGCCGGAGCAGTCCAGCACCAGCACAAAGTCCACAATGCCGTTTTCCTCCGAGTCCTGCGGATCGGCGGCAAACGCCGTCATCGTCAGACAGGACGCCAGCACCAGCGCCGCAAGGGTCAGGCACAGCAGCCTGCGCCAACACATCTTTCTTCTTTCCATTTTTCTCTTTTCCTTTCCTGCTTTTCTGCGCGCGGCAAAGCAGCCGCCCGCCGGGATTCGCGCTGTAATTTCCGGCGGTATTCGCATGCTCCGCTTTTTCCAGCCGCAGCTTTCTCTCAGTTCTCGGCTTTTTTGCGAAAATACATGCAACTGTGACAATAATATACAATCATTATAAGGGCTGCATATGGAAATTGCAATAGCCAACGCGGATTCATTGATTTAAAATCCAGAAGAATTCTCAACGGGCGTTTATTTGAAAAAAGCCGCAATTTCCAGCTCCTCCGGGCCTGCTTTTCGTTTTTCTGCGGCGCTATTCGGCAGCGGGCCAGCAGCGCCGCGCACAGCTTGTGGAAAAGCGACAAATTGACGCGAGTTAATTTGTGCAAAAGCAGTCTTGCATCTTCCACGAAAAAGGAGTATCCTTAGTTCAGAAAGGGAGCAATGCTCCAGCGGACAGCCATTTTCTTTCGGCTTCCGCACCATACATGATGGGTCTTTCCGCCGTTGGCCGGCAAAAGCACCCGCTTCCGCCGCCGCATTTTCTTGCGGCAGGCTTCTGTCTTGACGTCTCAAAGCACTTGATCCCGTCTTGGCAGTTTCTTTTTTTCGAATTATTAACGCGGGTCAATTCGCGTCGATAATACTAAAACATATCAGGAGGCTACAAAATGAAAAAAAGAGTATGGGCACTGCTTCTTGCGGTAGTGTTGGCATTCTCCGTTCTGGCCGGCTGCGCCAAGCAGGAGAACACTCCGGCGGACACCAAGGAGCCGTCGAACCAGACGGATCCGACCCCCAGCGGCGACGACAAGGCCGACGCTCCGGCAGAGGCTTCACAGGACGTGTTCCCGCTGGCCGAGACCTACAACGTCAGCGCCTTCGCGTTCGGCAACACCGGCGAAGAGCTTGACAAGACCCTGACCATGCAGGTCATGGAGGAGCGCACGAACATCCACTGGGACATCTCCACCGCCAGCCAGGCGGAGCTTTCCGAAAAGCGCGGCCTGAGCTTCAACAGCGGCGAATATTATGATGTCTACATCAAGAGCGGCATCAGCGCCACCGAAGCCTTCCAGTACGGCTCTCAGGGCATTCTTATCCCGCTCAACGACCTCATCGACCAGTATATGCCCAACCTCAAGGCGCTTCTGGACGAGCAGGATCTCTGGAACCAGATCACCTCTGCCGACGGCAACATCTACGCTCTGCCGCAGCTCAACGGTCAGGAGCTGGCCGCTCCCGCCGTCTACATCAACCAGAAGTGGCTGGATAACCTCGGCATGAAGCTTCCCACCACGCAGGACGAGTTCCTGGACGTGCTCCGCGCGTTTGTGAAGGACGATCCCAACGGCGACGGCGCGAACGACGAATACGGCATCTACTGCACGTCCGGCGCTGTGGAATACACCCTGCCGCTGTTCGGCGTCGCCATGGACTACAGCACCTACAGCATGTATGACAACGGAAACGCCGTCTTTGTCCCGACCTCCGATGTCTACCACGACTTCCTTGCCTTCTGGGCGCAGGTCTACACCGAGAAGCTCATCAACCAGGACTGCTTCACCGCAAGCTGGGACGATCTGAACGCCATCGGCGCGACCAGCGACACGCTCGGCACCATCCCGACCTACGGCGCATATCAGCACGTCGGCACGGAGCGTGACGAGGAGTACGTCGGCCTCAACCCCTTCAACGGCAAGCACACCATGCCCTCCGGCAACGGCCTTGGCTATGGCGCTCTGTGCATCACCGACAAGTGCACGAACCCCGAACTGATCTGCCAGTGGGCGGACTACTTCTACTGCGAAGAGGGCGCCATCCTTGGCCGCATGGGTGTCGCGGGCGTGACCTTCTCTCTGGACGACAACGGCATGTATGAGTGGATCACCGACGGCGAATGGGGCGGCGACATCACCAGTGTCCGCAACAAGGCCTGTATGTTCGGCTGGTATCCCGCGCCCCTTGCAAAGGCAAAGCTGTTTGACGAGGGCAACACCAACCCCGAGGAGCTCTTCCTTTACGAACAGCGCAAGGCCCTTCTGGAGTACGCTGCGGAACCGTATCCCACTCTGAACTGGACCGAGGACGAACTTGCCGAGCGCGCCGACCTCATCACGACCATCACCAGCTACTACTATGAGTACATGGCGCAGGTCATCACCGGCCAGCTCGATCTGGACGCCACATGGGACGAGTACCTGTCCAACATGGACGCCATGGGCGCCTCCCGCCTGCATGAGATCGACCAGGCTGCGTACACCCGCTATCTCGAGGGCTGAGCCCGTCTGATACCTTCCTAGTCCCCTAATTTCACACTTCTTCACAATGCTTCCGGGCGGGCCCCATCCGGGCGTTCGTCCGGAAGCATCGTGCGATGCATCAGAAAGGCAGGTGTGCGAAACATGCGCAGTCCCAAAGCGGCGCCGGA
Organism: Firmicutes bacterium CAG:170; assembly: GCA_000436735.1. Lineage (GTDB taxonomy): Bacteria > Bacillota > Clostridia > Oscillospirales > Oscillospiraceae > CAG-170. Next base: position 2,003 of record FR887228.1, on the reverse strand, counting down.
CGCCGCCAGAGCGCCGCGCCTTGACCGGCCGAGCTTCGGCCAACGTCTGCTCGCGGATATCCGGAAGAACTGGATCCTCTATGTCATGGTTCTGCCGGTGCTGGCGTATTATCTTCTGTTTTCGTATGTACCGATGGCCGGTATCCAGCTGGCCTTCAAAAAATACATGATCAAAAAGGGCATCTGGGGCAGTCCCTGGGTCGGCCTCAAAAATTTCTCCCGCTTCTTCAAGGGCTATAATTTCTGGACGCTGATCTGGAACACCATGGCCATCAGCCTCTACAGTCTCGTCGTCGGCACGGTCGTTCCGATCCTTTTCTCCGTCCTTATCAACTACGTCCGCCACAAGCGCTGGAAGAAAACGCTGCAAATGGTGACCTACCTGCCGTATTTCATCTCCAACGTCGTGCTGGTCGGTATGCTGGCCATCTTTCTCGGCGACAGCGGCCTGATCAACGCGCTTCTTCAGCGGCTTGGTCTGGAGGCCATCCCGTTTTTGTCCTCCGGCAAGCTCTTCCGGAGTGTCTACACCTGGAGCGGCGTATGGCAGGGCCTCGGCTACAGCTCCGTCATTTACATCGCCGCGCTTTCCGGCGTGGATCCGCAGATCCACGAGGCGGCCATCGTGGACGGCGCTTCCATCTGGCGCCGCATCTGGCACATCGATCTGGCCGAGCTTCGGCCGACGGTTCTCGTTCTGTTCATCATGAGCCTTGGCAACGTCATCAACGTCGGCTACGAAAAGGTCCTGCTGATGCAGAACTCGCTCAATACCTCCACCTCGGAGGTGCTTTCCACCTACGTTTATAAAATCGGACTGATCAACAGCGACTACGGCTTCTCGACCGCAGTCGGCCTGTTTAATTCGCTCGTCAGCATGGTGCTCCTTCTGGTCGCAAACCGCGTGGCCAAGAAGCTCGCCGGCTACAGCATCTGGTAAGGAGGCGCGGCATGAAAAATCGATCCATACGCCCGCACCGCGGGATCCGCAACTCCCGCGCCGACCGCGTTTTCTACGGCGTCAACGGCGTCCTGATGGCGCTGACCTTCCTGCTTTACGCATGGCCGCTCTGGTTCGTGCTGATCGCGTCCTTCTCCGACCCGAATCTCGTGCAGGCCGGTCAGGTGCTCCTGCTTCCGAAGGGCTTCCATCTCGGCGGCTATAAGCTGATCCTTGAATATCAGGATATCCTGCGCGGATATCTCAACTCCATTCTCTACACCGTCGTCGGCACCGCGCTGAACCTCGTCATGACCATCTGCGCCGCCTATCCTCTCTCGCGCTCGGATTTTCTTCCGCGCAAGGTGCTGACCGTCCTGTTCGTGTTCACCATGTATTTCTCCGGCGGCTTGATCCCGCTGTATTTGCAGGTCAAAAACCTCGGCCTCTACAATTCGCCGCTCGCCATGATCGTCCCAAGCGCGATCTCCATCTATAACGTGCTGATCCTGCGCAGCTTCTTCATGTACGGTGTCCCGAAGAGTCTGGAGGAGGCGGCACTGCTCGACGGCGCGAACACCGCCCAGATGCTCTGGCGCGTGATCCTGCCGCTGGTCAAGCCGACGCTGGCCGTGCTGGTGCTGTACTATGCCATCGGCCACTGGAACGACTATTTCAGCGCCCTGATCTTCCTCAAGGACAAGGAGCTGATGCCGCTGCAAACCATCCTGCGCGATGTGCTCATCACGGGCAAGATCGACATGGCCTCCAGCGGCATGGAGATGGAGGCCGTCATCCAGAAGCTGAAAACGGCGCAGACGCTGAAATATTCCGTCATCGTCGTATCCACCGTCCCTCTGATGCTGGTCTATCCGTTTATCCAGAAATACTTCGTCAAGGGCATTATGCTGGGCGCCGTCAAGGGCTGAGCGCCGGAAAAGGGAGAACTCTGATCCATGAAACCATACAATATCCGAATCGAATATGGCAAAACAAAGCCGTCGCAGCTCTGCATCCTCGAAAGCGCCGCGCCGCTTTTCAGCTGGGCGTGCGCAGCCGGAGA
>FR887227.1:13847-15668 GCA_000436735.1 Firmicutes bacterium CAG:170 | reverse complement strand
TTCCTGCCGGGGCTTTTCCTATCTGCAGGACTTCCGACTTTTTCACGCAGTCTGTACTTGACGCGGCGGGCAGAATCGTTTATGCTGTTGCAGGGTAAGCTGATTACAGCTCATGGTTCTGGCCGGATCCGTTCAGTGTGTCCCACAGATCATTCCGCCGGGTCCCCCCAGAAACGGCGGCCACAATTACCCTGACCATGCGACCCGTTCGACGTGCCGCATGTCTCAGAGCCGAAAAGAAAGCAGGTTACTATGGATTATGCAAAAGAGTCCCTTCGGCTGCACGCGCAGTGGAAGGGCAAAATCGAAGTCAATGCGACCGTTCCCGTTGCAACCAAGGACGATCTCTCCCTCGCCTACACGCCTGGCGTAGCCCAGCCGTGTCTGGAGATCCAGAAGGACGTGAACAAAAGCTACGAGCTGACGCGCCGCTGGAATCTCTGTGCCGTCATCACCGACGGCAGCGCCGTCCTCGGCCTTGGGGACATCGGCCCGGAGGCCGGAATGCCCGTTATGGAGGGAAAATGCGTTCTGTTCAAGTCCTTCGGCGACGTGGATGCCTTCCCGCTCTGCGTAAAAACGCACGATGTGGACGAATTTGTGAACGCAGTCTATCTCATCTCCGGCAGCTTCGGCGGCATCAATCTGGAGGATATTTCCGCGCCGCGCTGCTTTGAAATTGAACGCAAGCTCAAGGAAAAATGCGATATCCCCGTTTTCCACGACGACCAGCACGGCACGGCGGTCATCACGCTGGCCGGTCTTACGAACGCACTGAAGGTCGTCGGCAAGAAGAAGGAGGCCGTGAAGGTCGTGACCTCCGGCGCGGGCGCGGCGGCCATTGCCATCGTCAAGCTGCTGCTTTCGGCAGGCTACCGGAATATCACGATGTGCGACCGCAAGGGCGCTATTTATAAGGGCCGCGAGGGCCTCAACTGGATCAAGCAGGAAATGGCCGAGGTCACGAACCTCGAACGTAAACCCGGCACGCTCGCTGAGCAGCTCGTCGGCGCGGATGTGTTCATCGGCGTTTCCGCGCCAGGCACCGTCACGACCGAGATGGTGCGGACGATGAACCGGGACGCCATCGTCTTTGCCTGCGCCAACCCGACGCCGGAAATTTTCCCGGAGGACGCCAAAGCAGGCGGTGCAAAGGTCGTCTCCACCGGCCGCAGCGATTATCCCAACCAGATCAACAACGTTCTGGCCTTCCCCGGTATCTTCCGCGGCACATTTGACGTCCGCGCCAGCGATATCAACGACGAAATGAACATCGCCGCCGCGCATGCGCTGGCGGAGCTTATCTCCGACGAGGAGCTGAACGAGGACTATATCATCCCCGCCGCCTTCGACCCGCGCGTCGGCCCCGCCGTTGCAAGGGCCGTCGCCGAGGCCGCCAGAAGGAGCGGTGTTGCAAGGCTCTGAGCGTTCGCATCTTCTTTTTCAGATGCAAAGCTCCTGTACCCCAAGGGTACAGGAGCTTTTCTGCATTTTAACGGTCTTGCTTATTTCGCTTCGTATCCGGCTTCCTTGACCGCCGCGATCAGCGCTGTGCGGTCGGCATTGCCCATGACCGTCGCGGTCTTGGCGTCCAGATCAGCCTCGGCACTCTCGACGCCTGGGACTGCCAGAAGCGCTTTTTCCACATGGGCCTTGCAGTGGCCGCACATCATACCCTCTACCTGAAGAACTGTTTTCATTGTCTGCTCCTCCTCATTTGACTGGATCGTTGTTTTTTCCTCCGTCTGCCCATCGGCGACGGCATTTTTCGGCTTGAAAAAGCGCAGGCGCAGCGCGCTCGTCACGACGAACACGGAGCTG
>FR887227.1:9680-13740 GCA_000436735.1 Firmicutes bacterium CAG:170 | reverse complement strand
ACCGGAATGCCGAGCGTATTATAGAAGAACGCCCAGAACAGGTTTTCCTTGATATTCCGAATGACCGCGCGGCTGAGATCGACTGCCCGCACCACGTCCATCGGGTCCGAGCGCATCAGCACCACGTCCGCCGACTCCATGGCGATGTCCGTGCCTGCGCCGATGGCCACGCCGACATCCGCCCGCATGAGCGCGGGCGCGTCGTTGATGCCGTCGCCGACCATCGCCACGATCCTGCCCTCCTCCTGAAGCGTGCGGATCGTCTTTTCCTTGTCCGCCGGAAGCACACCGGAGATCACGCGCGTGATGCCCAGCCGCTTTGCGATGACATTCGCCGTCCGCTCATTGTCGCCGGTCAGGAGCACGACCTCCATATGCCGCGCGCGGAGCGCCTCCACGGCCTGCCGCGAGGTCTTTTTCTCCACGTCCGCAACGGCGATGGTTCCGAGGAAGCGGCCGTCCGCCGCCGCAAAATAGAGCGGTGTTTTGCCCTCCTCTGCGAACGTCTCCGCCGTTTCGACCGCGACCCCGTACTCCGTGAGGAAGGCCCGGTTTCCGGCGCAGTATTTCACGCCGTCAAGCTCCGCCTCCACGCCCTTTCCGGGCACGGAACGGAAATTCACCGCCTCTGGCGCAGTGAGCTTTTCCTCGTCCGCCCTACGGACGATCGCCTCCGCCAGCGGATGCTCCGACTGCTTTTCCAGTCCGGCTGCCAGCGTCAGCAGCTCCTTTTCCGAAAGTCCATTCGGCCGCAGATCGGTCACGACCGGCTTTCCCTCGGTCAGCGTACCGGTCTTGTCCATGACGACGGTGTTGATCTTATGCAGCTCCTCCAGCGATTCCGCCGACTTGAAGAGCACGCCCAGCTCCGCGCCGCGGCCCGTACCGACCATGATCGCCACCGGCGTCGCCAGTCCCAGCGCGCACGGGCAGGAAATGACCAGCACCGAAATGCCGACGCTAAGCGCGTAGTCCACCGTCTTTCCAAGCAGCAGCCAGACGACCGTCGCCGCGAGCGCGATGCACATCACGACCGGCACGAACACGCCCGCGATCTTATCCGCAAGCCGCGCGATGGGCGCCTTGGAGCCGCCCGCCTCCTCGACCAGCCGGATGATCTGCGCCAGCGTCGTGTCCTCGCCGACCTTCTCCGCGCGGAAGCGGAGGTAGCCGGTCTTATTGATGGTCGCGGCGGCGACCTTGTCGCCCGCCTTCTTCTCTACCGGCATGCTTTCGCCGGTCAAAGCGCTCTCGTCTACGGCGGAGCTGCCCGAGATCACAACGCCGTCCACCGGGATCCGTCCGCCGGGACGCACCGCGACGATATCGCCCGCCGTGACCTCCTCGACCGGAAGCTCGACCTCCTTACCGTCGCGCTCGACATAGGCTGTTTTGGGGGACAGATCCATCAGCTTTTCGATGGCCTGACCGGTCTTGCCCTTGGCGCGCGTCTCAAAGTATTTGCCGAGCGTGACCAGCGTCAGGATCATACCGGAGGATTCGAAATACAGGCCCATCGTCTCGCCCGTGGCAATGGCATAGAAGCTGTAGATCACACCGGCAGCGGAGCCGATCGCAACGAGCGTATCCATATTGGGCGCACCGTGGAACAGCTTCGCAAAGCCGCTCGTGAAGAACGCGCGGTTCACGATCAGGATCGGCAGCAGGAACACAAACTCCGTCGCGGCCAGGATCAGGAAGCCGCGCATCCCGTCGTGGAAAATGTGCGGCATCGGCAGGCCGATCATGTGCCCCATCGAGACATACATCAAAAGCAGCAGGAAGACCGCCGAGACCCAGATGCGGGTCTGCATGTTTTTCAGCCGCTTCTCCTGCTCCGCATTTTTCCGGGACGGATGGTGCAGATCCGCAAGCTCCGCACCGTAGCCCTCGCGCGTCACTGCGTCGATGATCGCCTGCGGCGTGAGCACATTTTCATCGTACTCCACATCCATGCGTCCGGCCAGCAGATTGACCTCCGCCTTCCGCACGCCCGCCAGCTGGCTCGTCACGCGCTCCACACGTGCGCTGCAAGCCGAGCAGGTCATTCCCGTCACATTGAATCTTTGCTTCATGTTTTCCCGCTTCCCTTTCCGAGACCGTTTCTCTCAGTATTCCGCGTTTGGCGTCCGGAAATGCGGCCCGGGCGTCGTTTTGTTTTCGTCATATGTCGATAATAGCGCAGATACGGCCGTTTGTCAACTCCCGAGGGGAAAATAATTCCGATGCATTTCCTTCGCGGCCTGTTGCCGCCGGAAAACAGAAAATGCCGCCATAAGGGAAACACTCCGCAAGGAAGTCATTTCCCTTTTTGCTTTTGTAAGTCGTCAAAATGACTGGTTTGCGGAAAAATCATTTTATGATATAATAATTTTCAGATAGCAAATAACTATTTGCTATCTGAAGGAGGGAAAGACTGTGCCACAACATAAGTTTATTACAAAGCAACTAATAGATAAAGGTTGGTCAGAAGATAAAAAATACTGTCTTACTGACGAACAAGGAAAAAGATTTTTGCTTCGTGTTTCTCCGATTGAACAGTATGACAGAAAGAAAAGTGAATATGAACTTATGAGTCAGGTAGCAACTCTCGGTGTGCCAATGTGCAAACCTTTAGAGTTCGGTACATCTGATGAAGGAGTTTATTCTATTCAAACTTGGATAGATGGCGTTGATGTAGAAGAAAATGTACATAATTTAACATGCGAAGAACAATATTCTTATGGTTTTGAAGCGGGAAGAATACTGAAGGAGATTCACAAAATCCCAGCTCCCAAAGGAATAGAAGATTGGGAAATTTACTTTAATCGTAAAGCAGACCGCAAAATCAAAATGTATGAAGAATGTCCTATCAAGTACGAAAATGGGCAAGCCTTCATTGATTACATTAATGCTCACAGATATTTACTCATCGGTCGCCCTCGAACTTATCAGCACGGAGATTATCATATCGGCAATATGATGATAGGGAATGATAAGCAACTTTACATTATTGATTTTAACAGAAATGACTTTGGAGATCCGTGGGAAGAATTTAACCGCATTGTGTGGTGTGCTCAAGCTTCTCCTTTATTTGCAACCGGAATGGTAAACGGGTACTTCGATAATGATGTGCCGGTTCAGTTTTGGGAGTTGCTCGCACTTTATATCAGCAGTAATACTTTATCTTCTGTGCCTTGGGCAATTCCTTTTGGTCAGAGCGAAATTCAAGTAATGGTAAATCAAGCAAAAGATGTACTAAGTTGGTATGATAATATGACAAAACCCGTTCCAACTTGGTACAAAGAAGTTATAAACAAATAATACGAAGCATACGTCACCGAGTCCATAGGGATAGCGAGCATCGGATTGTGACAACACAATCCGAAAAGGAGTCAAATGTAAAGCAGTTGGGGCATCTTCCTTACGGAGGGTGCCCCAAGGCAGCATTTCGTCTGTTTATACGCACAGCGTTTTTGTGTTCTTTTTCTTCTGAACGAATGTCAAGCTTCGGCGGCGCGCTCAGACCGGCTTGGTCACGCCGGTCCTTCGCTCCTTGGAAAGGCCGCCCGCCATGCTCTCCGTCTCGCCGGAGAGGAACGTCGCGCGGACGATCGCCTTTTCTCCGAATTTTTCCCGGATGGCGTCCACCGCCGTATCCAGCTTTTCCAGCCGGTCGTAATCGCCCTCGTCAAAAAGGCTGTACTGTCGGAAGCGTCCGTCCGACAGCTGCGTGATCTGCACGCCTAGCTGGCGCAGGGACGTTTTTCCGTCCCACATCTGCGAAAACACCTGACACGCCTGCCGGTAAAGCTCCGCCGTCACGTTCGTCGCGCTGGCCATCTGCCGCTGCCGCGACCAGTTTTCAAAGCTGCTCGAGCGCAGATGCACCGTCATGCACGCGCCTGCCTGCCCGTCGCGCCGCAGGCGCATCCCGACCGTCTCGCACAGCGACAGCAGCACCTGTCGCCCGTAATCCATCTCCGTCACGTCGCGCGGTGTGGTGAAGGAGTTTCCGTAGCCCTTGTTGGCCTCCGCCTCCTGCCGGACAAGTCCGGCGTCGCGCCCGTTGGCAAACTGC
>FR887227.1:8248-9618 GCA_000436735.1 Firmicutes bacterium CAG:170 | reverse complement strand
GCAGGAATGCCGGGTCGGTATTCGCCAGCTCGCCAATCGTGCGAATGCCCATCAGCTTCAGCCTTTTTTCCGTCGCACGGCCGACCATGAACAGCTCCCGCACCGGCAGCGGCCAGAGCTTTGCCGGGATCTCCGCCGGAAAAAGCGTATGCGTTTTGTCCGGCTTTTCAAAATCCCCCGCCATTTTCGCCAGCAGCTTGTTGCAGGAAATGCCGATGTTGACCGTGAAGCCAAGCTCTCTGTGAATGCGCTCCCGCAGCCGGTCCGCCGCCAGCACCGGTGGGCCGTAAAGTCCCGTCGTACCGGTCATGTCGATCCACGCCTCGTCGATGGAAAACTGCTCCACAAGCGGTGAATATTCGCGCAGCATGGCGATCAGGCTTCTCGAGGCTGTGACGTAAAGCTCGTAATCCGGCTCGACCACGACCAGATTCGGACATTTTTCCATCGCCTTTCCCAGCGGCTCGCCGGTCTGGATGCCGAATTTCTTCGCCGGGCCGCTCTTGGCCAGAATGATGCTGTGGCGCGATTTTTTGTCGCCCGCCACGACCGACGGCACCGTCCGCAGGTCGAAGCCGTCCCCCAGAACGCACATCCGGTGCGCTGCCGTCCACGACAAGAACGCGCTGTTGACATCGATATGAAATACGATCCGTTCCGCCATCAGTAGATCTCCCGCACCAGCGACCAGCGATGGCTGCGGACGGTGTAGCGCAGCTCAAACAGCCGCTCCGCCCCCTCCGTCACAGCCTTGCAGACGAACAGAAACGCCTCGATCCCGACGTATTCCACCCTCCGGCTGTCGAGCACCTCGCTGATCCGGACTGTATGGAGCACATGCTCCGCGTCCTCGAACCGGAAGCGCAGCGGCTGCATCGAGCCGTCCGCACCGCAGTGCGCGATCATCTGCACCGGAACATTTTTGCTCAGCATCGCTTCGCCTCCTTCGAACCTTTGTTCTATTATATCAGCTTTGCGCCCGCAATGCAAGCCCCATATCCTGTATCCTGCCGTACCGCAGACAACGAAAGCCTCCCGCGTTCCGAGCGGAACGGCGGGAGGCGCAAGTGCGGTTATCCGTTTTTCGTTTCTGACACAGCCCGCCTCAGGACAGCAGGACTTCGTCCGTTTCCTCCTGCACGCCTGCCTTTTCCGCAAAGCGCGCAAGAAGGTCCGCCTTTGTCAGGCGTTTCTTCTCCTCGCCGGAGATATCCAGCACGATCCGTCCGCGATCCATCATAATCAGGCGGTTGCCGTGGCGGATGGCGTCGGTCATATTGTGCGTGATCATCATGGCCGTCAAGTGGTGCTCCTGAATGATCTTGTCCGACAGCTCCAGCACCTTCGCCGCCGTCGCCGGGTCGAGGGCG
>FR887227.1:7253-8127 GCA_000436735.1 Firmicutes bacterium CAG:170 | reverse complement strand
GCCCTTGGCGGTCATGCGCTTTTCCAGCCCAAGGCCAAGGCCCGTAAGCAGCTGGCGGTAATTCTCCCGCTCTGTCTGCGTCACGCCCCAGCGAAGCCCGCGCCTCTTGCCGCGCCGGTTTGCCAGCGCCAGGTTTTCTTCGATCTGCATATTCGGCGCGGTGCCCATCATGGGGTCCTGAAAAACGCGGCCGATGAACTGCGCGCGTTTATACTCCGGCATTCCGGTGACGTCCTCGCCGCCGATGAAGATCGAGCCGGCATCCACCGGCCAGACGCCCGCAACGGCGTTCAGCAGCGTGGATTTGCCCGCACCGTTGCCGCCGATGACCGTGACGAAATCGCCGTCGGCCAGCTCAAGGCTCAGGTCGCGGATGGCGTGCTTTTCATTGATGGTGCCCGGATTGAAGGTTTTTGCAATATGTTCGAGCTTCAGCATGATCTCTTACTCCTTCCCTGTTGGCTCATCTTCTTCGCGTGGGAGAAGGAGCTTTTGGCCTGCGCCTGCAAATGCGGCACGGCAAGGAAAATCGCAACGATAATGGCGGTGAAGAGCTTCAGGTCGTTCGGATCGAGCCGGAGCCAGAGGATAATGACCATGACGGCGTAGTAGATCACGCCGCCAAGCACCACAAACGCCAGACGGACGGCAAAATTGCAGCCTTTTTTGAAGATCGCGTCACAGAGCACCTCGCCGATAATGATGGCGGCAAGGCCAATGACGATGGCGCCGCGGCCCATGTTCACGTCCGCCGTGCCCTGATACTGCGTCATAAGTCCGCCTGCAAGCGCGACCATGCCGTTGGACAGGCCGAGGCCGATCACCTTCATCGTCTCGATGTGGATGCCCTGTGCGCGGCTCATGGCGGGGTTTG
>FR887227.1:1891-7237 GCA_000436735.1 Firmicutes bacterium CAG:170 | reverse complement strand
TGGCGGGATTGGAGCCGGTCGCGCGGAGGGCGCTGCCCTGCTCCGTTCCGAAATACCAGTAGAACAGTCCGATCACCAGCGCCGCCAGCACTGCGCCGACTGCGATGGCCTGCGGGATGTGCAGCGAGGACACGAGCAGGCCCCTTCCGCCGCTCTCCGCGTCCCAAAACATTCCGAATTTCTTGATGCTGGCCGTCTGGTTGGCCTTTCCGGCCATGATGCGCAGGTTGATGGAATACAGGGAAAACTGCGTCAGGATACCCGCCAGAATGGCCGGAATGCCCAGCTTCGTGTGCAGCCAGCCTGTGCACAGGCCCGTCAGCACGCCCGCCAGAATGGCTGCCAGCAGCGCCGCCCATGCCGGCCATCCGGCCAGCAGGAGCATGACCGTGACCGCGCCGCCCGTCGCAAACGAGCCGTCCACCGTCAGATCGGCGATGTCGAGCAGGCGGAACGTGACGAACACGCCCAGCGCCATCAGGCCCCAGATCAGGCCCTGTGCCACCGCAGCAGGCATTCGTGAAAGCAGATTCAGAAGATTCAGAGAAGCGAAGTAAGCGGATAGGTCCATGTCGGAAGCCTCATTTCAAAGTATTATTTCTGACCGGAGAACGTCTCAGCCTTCAATGGCAACGTAATCAGAGGGGATCTCAATGCCAAGCGCCGCGCAGCGCTCTGCGGCGTACTTCTTCACAGGATTCTGGAAGTATTCGATGGGCATTTCGGAGATATCGGCCTCGCCGGTCAGGATCTTCGCGGCCATCTTGCCGGTGGTCACGCCGAGATCGTAGTAGCTGATGGAAAGCGTTGCGATGCCGCAGCCCTTGCAGAGGCCTTCCTCACCGGTAACGATGGGAATACCGGCAGGCTCCGCGACGTTGTTGATCGCCTCGGTGCAGGAGGCAGCGGTATTGTCGGTCGGGATGTAGAGCGCGTCGCACTCCGCACAGGCCGTCGCCGTAACGGAGGAAACATCGTTGGAGTCCGCGAAGGTGTAGACATTGACCGTCAAGCCTGCGTTCTCAAGGTACTGCTTGACGACGTCCGACTGATAGACGGAGTTCGGTTCTGCGGAGCAGTAAAGAATGCCGGCCGTTTTTGCATCCGGGACCAGTTCAAGAAGCATCTGCGCCTGCTGGTCGAGCGGAGCCAGATCGGAGGTGCCGGAGACGTTGCCGCCGACGGTGCCGTTGAAGTCCTCAATGTCCAGCGCCACGCCGTATTCCGTGACGGCCGTGCCGAGGATGGGGATGGTCTGCGTCGCGGAGACGGCCGCTTGAAGCGCAGGCGTCGCATTTGCAAGGATCAGATCGACGTTGGAGGCGGCAAAGCCGGTGCAGATCGTGCTGCAGGTGGGAATATCGCCGGAGGCGTTCTGCTCTTCAAACGTCACCGCGTCGCCAAGCTCCTCCACCAGTGCATCCTTGAAGCCCTGCGTAGCCGCGTCGAGCGCGACGTGCTGGGCGAGCTGACAGATACCGACAACATAGGTCTTGCCCTCAGCCGTCTCGCCGGAAACGGGCGTTTCCGCAGATGGGCCCTGATTTTCCGACGGCGCAGCCGTGGACGCGCAGGCCGCCAGCGTCAGCAGCATGGCCGCTGCAAGAATGATCGCAAGAATTTTCTTTTTCATGATGTTTTTCTCCTTTGCATGATTGGTTTTGCATTTGCATTGGCAGGACCGGATACGCGGAGGTGCCGGAATAAAACAACGGGGCGCCGTCCCTTCGGACAGCGCCCCGCAATTTCCAAAGACAGATCAAAAACGATCCTCGGGCTGCTCTATCCGAACCGTATGCTTTCGGGATGCAAAATAAAGGCCTGCAAAGCAGACCTTCATAAAGTAATAATAGGAGTATGCAGACAGACCTTCGGCGCAGCGGCTGCAATTGGTGTTTTCTCTGCGAGTCATGGTCGTCTCTCCTTCCCCTGCGGCGCGGCTTCGGTAAAAAAACCGCTTGATTTCTTACGCTCACATCATACTGCTTTAAATCAGCAAAGTCAATCGGGAATCCCAACAAATCCGTCCCGGCTTCTTCCCATACTTTCAGCATTCGGCACAAATCGTGCCGCCGGTCTCCGATTACGCCTCCGGCAGCAACTGCGGCGTGCGCGCCTCAATGGGAACGTATTCGCCCCGGATGGTGACGGCGCGGTAGGCCGGACGCATGATGCGCTTTCCGGTCAGTATCTCTTCGATCCGGTTTGCGCACCAGCCGGAAATTCTCGCGGAGGCAAACAGCGGCGTAAACAGCTCCTCCGGTATGCCAAGCATCGTATACACAAGGCCGGAATAGAGATCGACGTTGGCGCACATCGGCGTGTCCGAGCGTCTGCGCTCCTGAAGCAGCCGGATCCCAAGCGTCTCGATCTTTTCCAGCAGCTCAAAATCCGCCGTGAAGCCCTTTTTCTCCGCCATGCTCCGGGCGTATTTCTTGAGCATCACCGCGCGCGGGTCTGACATCGTATAGACCGCGTGTCCCAGACCGTAGAGCTTGCCGGAGTGGTCGCCCGCCTCGCGGTCCAGCAGACGGTTGAGATAATCGGTCACGGAGCCGTCGTCCGCCGGATCGGTGTTTTCGCGCACATAGTGGAGCATCTCCATCACCTTGGCGTTCGCGCCGCCGTGCAGCGGACCCTTGAGCGAACCGACCGCACCCGCGATGGCGCTGTAGGTGTCCGTCATGCTGGAGGAGATCGCGCGGCAGACGAAGGTCGAGTTGTTGCCGCCGCCGTGCTCCGCGTGAAGCATCAGCATCATGTCCAGCAAATGCGCCTCGTCCTCGGTAAACTGCTTGTCCGGCCGGATCATGCGCAGGAAATTTTCCGCCGTGGAAAGCTTGTCCTCGGGATAGTGGATGTGCAGGGATTCGCCCTCAAAATAGTGCCGCTTGATGGCGTAGGCGTTCGCCACGATGGCCGGGAAGGAGCCGATCAGGCGGATGGACTGCGCCAGCAGATTTTCCGTCCCCGTATCGTCCGGGTCGTCGTCGTAGGAATAGAGTGCCAGCACGCTTCTGGCCAGCTCGTTCATGATGTTCTGGCTCGGACGGCGGAGGATCATGCTCTCCGTAAAGCCGTCCGGAAGCTTGCGCGCACGATTCATCAGCTCCTTGAACCGCGCCAGCTCACCGTGCGCCGGGAGGCTGCCCATCAGAAGCAGATACGCCACCTCCTCATAGCCGAAGGTGCCGCTTGCCCGGTGCGCCTCCACGATGTCGTTGAGATCGATGCCCCGATAGTAAAGATGGCCCGGCGTCGGAATTCTCTGTCCGTCCTGCATCAGGTAGCCCTGCACGCTGCCGACCTTCGTCACGCCGATCAGGACGCCGGTGCCGTCGCTGTTGCGCAGGCCGCGCTTGACCTCGCCGCGATAGTATTCCTCGCCGATCCCGTAGACCTTTTCCAGCTGCTGCGCCAGCAGCCCCATCGTCCCGCCGTTTTTTCTCTCCATCGTTCCCGCTCCTTCCGGCGCCGCGTCCGCCGCGCCTCTTTTTTCCTATTATAGCCGCCGCCTTCAAAATTGCAAGTATTTTATTTTAGAAATTCATATTTCTATAATATCTTTTATTTTATGAATTAAATTTCGCAATATTTGAATTTATTAAGATTTACAAATTCATTTTGCATGGTATCCTGCATAAACGCACCAGATAAAGAGCTCTGGAGAATTCTTATGTCTATGGTTAAAATTTCTATATTTTTGTGATATACTTTCATTGTTCAAAGAAACGAGATGCGCTTGAAGGGAAAATTGAATTTGTCAAAGGAGGAAGTATGATAGAAACAAAGGATCTGCTTTTGGACAAGGGCCGCATTGCTGACTGGAAGGTCATGTATGAGAATGTTTGGAAACACGAAGGGACTGCCAGATATACGATGTGGACAGCCGCGCAGACAAAAGAAGCAGGATATGAAATGACCCACAACTACCTTGCATTTCAGGAAGTAAATCCAACCGCATACATCGTGTACGAAAAAGCGAGCAAAACGCCCATTGGATACGCTGGTATGAAAGAAACGAGCAAAGGCATTTTTGAAGATTCTGGTATTGCCGTCGGACCATCATACACCGGAAAGGGTTATGGCAAGCAGATTCTATGCGCACTGCTCCATCAGGCATTTGAAGAACTCAAAGCACAGAAATTCATTTATTCCTGTTGGGCGGAAAATGCCCCCTACAACAAGCTGGCTCGATCAACAGGATTCCGATTTTCGCATTCCGAAGAGGCAATAGACTACCGGAGCGGAAAAGCATTTACTATGAATTACTACGAAAAAGCTTCCATATAGATATAAACACCCCTCCGTATGATTCAGTACATACGGAGGGGTATCCATTTTATGCTCCCCGCTTTATTTCTGCGGCGGGCTGTTGCTCTTTCTGTTTACCGGAACGGCTGCATTTCGGCGTCGAAAACCTCAACGCGGTGGACAACGGAAAAATCCGGCTTCATCGCGGGCAGGTGGGTTTCGATCGCGGTGGCCAGCAGCTGCGGATTGAGCGCGGGATCCATCGCCGTAACGACGCAGTCCAGCTCCAGCTCCTGCGCGGAAACGCGGCGCAGCTCCAGCTGTGTGATAAGCGGCCGGATGTCCAGATCCGTTTCGCCGCGCTTGGTGCGCTTATGGACGACCACATGCTCCCCGGCGAACAGTGCGGCGATCTCCGCCTCCGCGCCCTCCGGCACGCCATTGTCGTATTCCAGCCGGATGACGGCCTGCAAATATTTCAGGTGCTTGATCTTGCGGTCAGACTCATAAGCCTTCCGGACGCGCACGCCCTCGGGCATCGTCCGGTTTAGCTTTTCCGGCAGCGTCGCCAGATCGACCGAGCCGTCCTCTACCTCGAAGTCCAGAATTTCGCACCGGCTCGACGCGCCGACGGAAAGCGGCATGGCGATCGACACATAGGCCCGCGGACTGAAGCCCTGCGAATGCCAGATCATGATATCCGCGCGGCGGAATGCGCGCTGAAAAATGCGCATAAGGTCAAGGTGCGAAATATACACGGCGTCGCCGGTCTTTTCAAACAGCAATCTATTCATCGCACTTCCCCCGTTCGCTCAGACGGTTTGCACCGCAGCCGCCGCATTTCGTGCGGCAGTCGGGCGTTGTTTCCGAGGCATAGGCCTTCTCCCGTTCCCTCCAGAGGAATTTCTCGCTGACGCCGACGTCGATCGTCCGCCACGGCAGAATTTCATCCTCTCCGAAGCCGCGCGTCGTATAGTGGGCCGGATCGACGCCGCAGCTCTGGAACGCCTGCATCCACAGATCGTAACGGAAATATTCGTCCCATCCGTCGAGCCGCGCGCCAAGGAGGACAGCCTCGCGGAAGACTGGGAC
>FR887227.1:0-1814 GCA_000436735.1 Firmicutes bacterium CAG:170 | reverse complement strand
GGATTCGTGATAGCGGTAGTCGATGCTCCGCGAGCGCAGCTCGCTTTGCAGCAGATGCACCCGCCTCAGATATTCTTCCGGCGTGATCTGCGCCTCCCACTGGAACGGCGTAAAGGGCTTGGGGACGAAATATGCCGTCGCCAGATTGATGGACAAACCGCGCTTTTTGTTGCTGGCCGTTTCGCGCCAGACGTGCAGGATCTTGTGCGCCAGATCGGCGATCCCGACCACGTCCTCGTCCGTTTCCGTCGGCAGACCCAGCATGAAGTAGAGCTTCACGCTGTTCCAGCCTCCGGAAAACGCCGTGGCGCAGGTCTGCAAAATTTCTTCCTCGGTGACGTTTTTATTGATGGCGTCGCGCAGGCGCTGCGTTCCGGCCTCCGGCGCAAAGGTAAGGCCGCTCTTGCGCACCTTCTGCACCTTGAGCATCAGCTCCCGCGAGAAATTGTCCGCGCGGAGCGACGGAAGCGAAACATTGATCTTGCGCGGCTGGCAGTAATCCAGCAGCTTATCCGCCAGCTCCGGCAGATACTTATAGTCGGAGGTCGAAAGGCTCGCCATCGTGATCTCGCTGCTGCCAGAATCCTCCAATGCCTGCACAGCCTGCTCATAAAGCACGTCCGCGTGCTTGCTGCGCACGGGCCGGTAGCAGAAGCCAGCCTGACAGAAGCGGCAGCCACGGATGCAGCCGCGGAACACCTCCAAATTGGCGCGGTCATGGACGATCTCCGTCGAGGGGACGATCTGCTTCTCCGGCCAGTAGGCCCGGTCCATGTCCTGCATGATGCGCTTGGTCACGCGCTCCGGCGCGCCGTCCAGCGGTGTGATCGCCGCAAGTGTGCCGTCCTCGTGATAGGTATGTTCATAGAACGACGGGACGTAAACGCCCTCGATTCTGGAAACGGCCTTCAGGAATTCCGCCTTGCTCCAGCCCGCCTTTTTGGCCGTCTGATAGCACGAAACGATCTCGACCGTGCTCTCCTCACCCTCTCCGAGCGAGAAAAAGTCGATGAAATCCGCCAGCGGTTCCGGATTCACGGCGCAGACGCCGCCCGCAAAAACGATGTTTTCCAAGCCGGCGCGCTCACTTGCCAGCAGCGGCACGCCCGCAAGCTCAAGCATATTGAGGACGTTCGAGTAGCACATCTCGTAGCCCAGCGTGAACGCGATCATGTCGAAGCAGCACACGGGGTCCTTGCTTTCCAGTGCGTAAAGCGGGATGGCATTTTCGCGCATCGCCTGCTCCATATCGCCCCACGGAGCGAACACGCGCTCACACCAGACGCCCGGCATCTCGTTCATAACGCCGTAGAGGATGCGCATTCCAATATTGGACATGCCGATCTCATAGGTATCCGGGAAGCAGAACGCGACCCGGACGTCCACGTCCGACTTTTTCTTGACGACCTGATTGTATTCGCCGCCGACATAGCGCGCGGGCTTCTGCACCCGCGTCAGGATGCGGTGTAATTGATCTGTCATAAGCTCATTGCAAGCGCGAAGCCGCGCTTTTCCTTTGTTTTTCTTAGGGTGTATCTGAAAACTGGCGAAGTGACCGCAGCGAAGAATCTTCGCACAGAGCAAGACATTTTTGCAGGAATACTGTCGTATTTCAAGAAAAATGGCGCGGCTCCGCGCAAGAAGGCCCGCTGTCCGGGCGCGTTGGCAGTTTTCAGATACACCCCAGCAGCGGCAATTTTCTGCCGCCTTTTGCCGGAGGCTCCGGCGCTGCTTTTATTTTACTGTTCCGCCGCCGGAAAAGCAACCGCTTTTTCCGCATACCGGCTGCGCAGCAGCCGGACGAGCAGCGCCCC
>FR887226.1:1000-12920 GCA_000436735.1 Firmicutes bacterium CAG:170 | reverse complement strand
CGTAGATATCTTTTTTGGTTCTACTAGATGGTGGACAGTACAGGACTCGAACCTGTGACCCCATGCACGTCAAGCATGTGCTCATACCAGCTGAGCTAACTGTCCATCGCGGGAGTTATTATATCCATAAAGTACTCTTTTGTCAAGCATGATTTTTTCTTTTCCTGCACAATTTTTCGCTGCGCGGAAAAGGATTTTTTTAATTCTTCTTCGTTCATAAATACCTCGAATTATAGCAATTTTCAATAATACAGCAGAACGCTTTCACTTTTGAGAAAAAGTGGTATAACAGAGGCAGAGAAGGTGAGAACTATGCTGCACAACGAAGCTCGAAAATTGATCTTAGAAGCATACGACAAAGGTGTTAGCGTAAAAGAACTGGCAAAGTGCTTTTCAGTAAACACCTGTTCGATCTACCGTTTGCTGAAGCGTCGGAACGAGACAGGAAGCTACGAAACTCAGACGAATCTGCGTGGAAAGAAGCCCAAATTGTCCGATGCAGATCATCAGCGCATCCTTTCACTTCTGGAGAAACAGCCGGATATCACTTGTCTGGAGATCATTGAAACGTTGAATTTGTCTGTCAGCATTGATACAGTCTGGCGTTTTCTTCAGAAAGCAGGATACCGCCGGAAGAAAAAGTCTCTTCATGCCAGTGAACGGGAGCGTCCCCGATGTGGCAAGGAAGAGGAAAAACTGGAACGGCCTTATGTCTGGATTCAAGGAAAGTGACCTTGTGTTTCTGGATGAAAGCGGCTGCAATACCGACATGACAAGACGATATGCCTATTCGCTTGGCGGAAGTCGAGCCGTTGACTCTACTCCGCTTTCCAAGCCAAAGAATACAACGATTCTGTCATCCATCCAGTTGGACGGGACATTCCACTACACGACTTTCTCAGGTGGAACAACAGTAGAACATTTCAAGCAGTATCTGAAGGAGGATCTGTTGCCCCATCTGAACTGCGATTCTGTCCTCGTGATGGATAATATGAAGTCGCACCATGCAAAGGCAGTGAAAGATTTATTGGACAGTTCTGGTGTTCGATACATTTATCTTCCGCCGTATAGCCCTGACCTGAATCCTATTGAAAAACTCTGGTCAAAGGTAAAGGCTCTGTTGCGCAAATTCAAGGCAAGGTCGTCGGATGCTCTTCCCAATGCGATTCAACACGCCTTTCAGAATGTTTCGCCTTCTGACTGTTCAGGGCGGTTCCGTTCATGTGGATATGCGCTTTAACTTTGAAAAATGCTATAATTTCTACCGTGCAGGTGTCCAACTTGCACTTGCAATTTGCGTCTATTTTTCGTTCAGCTGCGTGAAGCCGATAAGCACATTCAACAATAACCGCAAGGCGGCGACCGGTTGGTTTCTTCCGGCCGCCGCAAATTTATTATTCGGAGGTTTGATAATGTAATGCCCAGAAAAAGCGCCCTACCTCAAGCAAAGAGCAGTATGGTGACCGGCTCCCTCGGGATAACTCAATTCTCGAGAGTGGAACGGCATGGTGCTTCCGTTTTACCGGGAGTGGTGGCGCAGATATATCCGGTATCTGCGCGAACAGTTTGAAACTGCACGCTCAGTGAAGGAGATCGACGAGGGCTATGACCGATTTGCATTCGAACGGGAATTTTACAGCACCCCCGACTTCCCTCCGGAGCAGGAAGCCGCCTTCCGTGAGGCATTGGAGGTCATTTGCGCCCTGCTTGCGAAGAAGCATCGCTATTTTGCAGATACAGAGGTAGCGCAGACCTGCTCGGACCATGTCATGGAGCTGCATTGAGGCTGCGGCACTCCCCTGCCCGCGTCTATTCATTTTCCGGCGCGTCCTGCGCCAGAAGCCGGAGCCAGCCCCGGTGCAGCTCGACCCGGCCCTCCCGCTGCATCGCGCCAAGCAGGCGCGAAAGCGCGCTCCGGTTCATGCCGAGGTATTGCGCCATCCGTTCGCGCGTAACGCCCGCGCAGATGACCGCGCCGGTCTTTTGCGCCTCCTCCGTCAGATAGCGCTCCAGACGGGTCCTGCCGTCCGGGATGGACAGCAGGCGCACGCGCTTTTCCTGCGCCCAGTATTTTTCTGAGATTTCCTCCAGCAGATTGGACAGGAGCCGCGTGCATTTCTGTCCGCCGTCTCTCGCGCAGCATTGAAGCAGCGCGTCCAGCGAAAGAAACAGAACGCGCGACTGCCGAGCCGTGCGCAGCTCCACCGGACTACCAACGGTACGCGCAGACATCAGCACATCGCCGAAGAGGCCGCCCGCCTCATGCACGGCGGAAAGGCACGCCTGTCCGTCCGCCGTGTAGCGCCACGCCTCCACGCGCCCGGACAGCACGACCCCGGCGCGCTCGACCCGGTCTCCCATGCTCCAAAGGACGCAGTTTCCCGGCAGGCTGACCGCACTGGCCGACAGACTCTCCAGCAGCCCGTCCAGCTCCGCAGGCAAAAAGCCCCGAAAGAGCCGGTTTTCCAGCAGGCAGACACGTTCCGCAGATGTCAGCATATGGATCCCTCCGTTTCGTTGCAAATGCAACGTTATTCCTGGACAGTATAGCTATAATATGGGCAGAATGCAAGTATGGAGGGGTTTTCATGAAAAAAACGACCTGGATCGCGCAGACAGCCGTCTGCCTCGCACTTTTGATCGCGTTTCAGCTTCTCACCAGAAGCCTCGGCCAGCTCGTGACCGGCTCGTGCGTCAATCTGGTGCTGGCCGTCGCGGCGCTCCTCGGCGGCATCTGGTCGGGCGTGACCGTCGCGCTCGTCTCGCCGTTCTGCGCGTATCTGCTCGGCATCGGCCCGGCTTTTTTCCCGCTGGTTCCGTGTGTCGCGCTGGGCAACGCCGTCTACGCGGTGCTGTTCGGCCTGCTCGTCGGCAAATGCCTGCAAAAAAAGCAGACGATCGGCGCATTCGGCTGCATGGCGCTGGCTGCGCTGGCCAAATTCGCCGTTCTTTACGCCGTGCTCGTCCGGCTGGTTGCACCAGTCATCGTTCCGGCAGCGAAGCTGAGCGCCGTCACCGCCTCGTTCACCTGGCCGCAGCTCGTCACCGCCGCCATCGGCGGCGTGCTCGCCTGTCTGATTGCGCCGGTGCTCCGGCGTGCGCTCGGCTATGATCGCACTGGGCGCTGAACGCGCGGCGCAGGCATTTCCCGACCGCATCCCATAAAAATTTCCCGGCGCGCTGCCAGATCTAAGGTGCGCCGGGATTTTCTGTGCTTTATCGGATTATTTCGCAGTCTGTCCGTAATAGGCGTTCTTGCCGTGCTTGCGGAGATAGTGCTTGTCCAGCAGCTCCTGCTGCATCCGCGTCTGCTTTGGATCCAATTGCAGCGAATGGAAGTTCATGAACGCGACCTCTTCCAGAACGGCCGCATTATGGACGGCCTCCGCCGGATTCTTGCCCCATGTGAACGGGCCGTGGCTGTGGACGAGGACGGCTGGAATCGCCGCCGGATCCTTGCCCGTGAACGTCTCGACGATCACGTTGCCGGTCTCCTTTTCCTATTCGCCCGCAATTTCTTCCGGGGTCATTTCGCGCGTACAGGGAATCTCTACGTAGAAGTAGTCGCCCTGCGTCGTACCAAGCGACGCGACGCCGACGCCCGCCTGCGCGAAGCTCGTCGCCCAGCGGCTGTGCGTGTGAACGATGCCGCCGCATTCCGGGAACGCCTTATAGAGCACCAGATGTGTCGGCGTGTCGCTCGACGGCTTCCATTTGCCCTCGACGACGTTTCCGTCCAGATCAACGACGACCATATCCTCCGCCGTCATGCCGTCATACGGCACACCGGAGGGCTTGATGACGACCAAGCCGCTCTCGCGGTCGATTCCGGAGACATTGCCCCATGCGCATATTGTCGCCGAAACGCATGACCTTCATGTCCTTGGACACTGCCACGCCGATGGCGGCCTTCATCCAGCTGCCGATGCGGGCCTGCACGTCCTCGTCCTGCCAGTAACCGGCGATGATCTTGCGCGGCTTGCGGAGTCTGGCTCCGATGAAGCCGTGCTCGCGGTCGCCGTGTGCAGCCTGATTAAGGTTCATGAAGTCCATGTCGATCTCTTCGTTTGGGATCTCGCGGTTATACTGCGTGGCAAAGTGCAGCCACGGCTTTTGCAGAAGGTTCAGACCATTGATCCACATTTTAGGCGGGCTGAACGTATGGCACCACGTCACGATGCCGGCGCAGGAATCGTCAAAGTTTGCTTCCTTTACGACCTACGTGACCTCGGCGCTCGATTTGGCCGTGACCTTATACTTGAGGGGATACGGAAGGACGGCGGACAGCCTCTGCGCCATTTCCTCGGCGCGGCTTGCGACCGTTGCCAGAACCTTCTCGCCATAGAGCGTCTGCGAGCCGACAATAAACCAGAATTCATACTGTTTCATGATGTAACCTTCTTAAAATGCCGCAACCGCAGCCTGCTCAGCAGCAAGCGCCGCGCGGTACTGCGTCAGATAGTGGTCAAAGCCCGCCGCGTCCTCGGAATCGGGAGCCAGCGTCATGCGTTTGACATCCGCAAAGACCTCCGTCTCCAGATACTGCTCCAGCGTCTGCGCGGGCGCCTTCTGCACCATGTACGACGCCAGCAGCGCCATACCATAGGGGCCGCCCTCGCCTGCCGATTCCATGCAGGTGACCGGTGCGCGGCAGGCCGCGGCCATGTATTTCTGTCCGACGGCCGGGGTCTTGAACAGGCCGCCGTGGCCGGTCAGACTGTCGATGGCGACATGCTCCCCCGCCAGAATGTCCATGCCGATCTTGAGCGTTGCCATTGTAGCGTAGAGCTGCGAGCGCAGGAAATTTGCAAGCGTCAGCCTGCTTTCGGGTCTGCGGACGACCATGGGTCTTCCTTCGTCGAGATGCGTGACGCCCTCGCCCGCCATGTAGTTGTACGTCAGGACGCCGGAGCAGTCGGCCTCGCCCTCAAGGCTCTTCTGATAGAGCCTCGTGAACAGCTCGCCGGTAGACACGTCCGCGCCGAAAAGCTTCGCGGTCTCGCCGAGAAGAGAGACCCATGCGTTCATGTCGTTCGTGCAGTTGTTGCAGTGAACCATTGCAACGGGCTTGCCGGTCGGCGTCGTGACCATGTCGATCTCGGGATAGACCTTCGACAGGGGCTTTTCGAGCACGACCATGGCGAAAATGGATGTGCCGGCCGAGACGTTGCCCGTGCGCGGTGCGACGGCGTTCGTTGCCGCCATGCCGGTGCCCGCGTCGCCCTCCGGCGGGCAGAGCGGAATGCCTGCGGGCAGAAGCCCGCCAAGATATGTGACTCCGGCTTCTGTCAGCGTCCCGGCCGCCGCTCCGGCAGTCAGAACCTTCGGGAGAATGCCGCGGATGCTCCATGAAAAGTCGTATTTTTGAATCAGCGCGTCGAATTTGTCGAGCATCGCCGCGTCATAGCTGAGCGCCTCGCTGTCGATGGGAAACATGCCGGAGGCTTCGCCGATGCCGAGGACGTTCTCGCCCGTCAGCAGATAGTGGACGTAGCCAGCAAGCGTCGTGATATGCGCGATGCTTTTCACATGCTCTTCGCCGTTCAGGACGGCCTGATACAGGTGCGCGATCGACCAGCGCTGCGGAACATTGAAGCCGAATTCAGCGCTCAGCGCCTCGGCGGCCTCGCCGGTCATGGTGTTCTGCCATGTCCGGAACGGCGCCAGCAGGTTCCAGTCCTTATCAAAGGCGAGATAGCCGTGCATCATGCCGGAGACGCCCATGGCGGAAATCTCACCCGGCAGCTCGCCGAGATTTTGAACTGCGGCGCGAAGGCCTGTCTGCACCTCGTCCATGTGGTATGTCCAGACGCCGTTTTCCAGACTGCTTTTCCAGGTATCGTCGCCGCTCTTTACGATCTTGTGCGCTTCGTCGAGCAGAACGGCCTTGATGCGGGTCGAGCCGAGCTCAATGCCGAGAAAATAGTTTTTCATGCCTGCACCTCAGTTTTCATTTTTGTTCTTGCGCGAGAGCACAAGGCTCTGCACGACCAGGAACAGACATATCATAGCAGCAACGGTGATATTTGTCCACCACGCCTCGTCAAGACCGAGTGACGAAACGATGCTCTTGATCGTGTTCAGGGACAGAACGCCGAAGAGCGTGCCGATGATGTTGCCGACGCCGCCGGTCAGCATCGTGCCTCCCTGATAGTCGAGGTGGACCGCGCAGCTCATGCACCCTCATTTCCGGGCAAGCACACAGAGCCAGCCCCTTTGATTTTTGTGGATCTGCACGTCACGGAAGCCGCTCTGCTCCAGTGCCGCCTTCAGCTCGGTATCCTTGTAGATCGTCATGCCTTCGATCCGCTCCGTCCATTTTTCGTCCTTTTCGTTGTCGCCGCCGCACTCGTTGCAGATCAAAAACGTGCCGCCCGGCTTCAAAACGCGCAAAACCTCGCGGAAGCTCTGCCTCAGCTCCGGCCAGAAGCAGCCCGTCTCGAACGCCGTGACCGCGTCGAACCACGAGGCCGCGAAGATCATTTTTGCCACGCTTCCCTGCCACACGGCGCAGCGCTCGTCCGCGATCGCATCCCGGTTGAGCCTCCGCGCCTTTTCCACGCTGGCAGCGGAGTAATCGACGCCCTTGACGATGCTCTGCGGATACTTTTTCAGGAGCCTGCGGATGTTCGCGCCTCCGCCGCAGCCGCGGTCCAGAATTTTTGCGTCCGGCGAGGCGCTCCGGGCGCTTCCGCCCATGCTTCGGCAGCATAGGCCGCACACACCGGAATGCAACTCGCAGTTAGTTTTATCTAACCAGCGTGCAAATCACGGTTAGATGCTCCTAACCATCTGTCTTTGGAAACGCCGCATCTCTGCGACGCTTCATAAGTGTCCTTCGTTCAGCACGCGCCTGCGGCACTTTCAAGACGGAATGCACACTTTTTCCGTAAAAAAATCGAAAATGCCGCCGCAGTTCTCGCCATGTGCAAAGGCCCTGACCGCAGCCTGCGGTCAGGGCCGTTCCGAAAACTGTCTGCGCGCCCTGTGTGCAGGCGGCGCGGTCAGTTCATCTCCTCGATGTAGTAGACATATTCCAGCGAACGGAGCGCCTCAATGATCTCCTCGTGCTTCTTGTACTGCTTCAGCTCCGCGCTGGTCACGGTAAAGGACACCGAAAACACACTCAGCCCCGAGCCGACGTAGGCCGGGTTCGACTCGATATCGTCGATGCGGATGCCCAGCGCGCGGATGGTCGCCACGAACTCGGCAAGGTCGCCCTTGTTTTTCAGCTCCAGATGCACTTCAAAATGATTCGAGCGGTCCTTGAGGTGCTTTTCCAGCACCGGAAGTCCCGACATGCTGCAAAGCAGCACCAGAAACAGCACGAGCGACAGCGTATACAGCCCCGCGCCAAGCGCCATCCCGATCAGTCCGCAGCACCACAGGCCCGCCGAGGTCGTAAGGCCCTTGATCTGATTCTTGGAGCTGAAAAGGATGGAATTGCCGCTGATGGTCGCCATGCCGATGACCGCCGCCGCCGAGAGCACCGGCACCGGCACGCCCGCCAGCTCCATCAAAAGCCGGTCGGTCAGCATGGCCGCCGTCCCGGTGATGCTGACCAGAATAAAGGTACGCAGACCGGCGGAATGCCGCTTGCTGGAGCGTTCGCAGCCGATCACCGCGGAAAACAGCACGCTCAGCGCCGCGCGCAGCAAGATCGCGCCGAGGCCAAGCTCCGCGCTCCATGGGCCAAGCAGGCCCGCGATCACATCCTGATTCATTCTCCGTTACCTCCTGAGATAAAAATGCCGGCGCTGCGCCTGTGTCTGCGCCAGCTGTTCCTCCGCCGCCTCCATAAAGGCGGCCTCCTCCTCGCTCATTTCCTCACGCGGCTGCGCCGGAAGCTCCGACCGGATCTTCTGGATGCGCTCGATCAGGAGCTGCACGTCGGATTTCCTTTCGCCGGTCTCCGTCGTTTCCGCGACGACCGCAACGTCCTCGAGCCTCGTCGAATAAGATTTCGACAGATACAGCGCCAGCTTCGCGCAGCCCGGCCCAAGCAGCTCGTAGAGCACGCTCGAGGCGAGGATGATCGTCTCGAGGTCGCTTCCCATCACGCCGCCGAGCGTCCGCGCGCCAAGCGCAGCGAGGCCGATGGCCACGCCCGCCTGCGGAATGAGTGCGAGTCCCAGATAGTTGCGGACGAGCCGATCCTTTTTGACCGCTGCGCAGCCAAGCCACGCGCCAACGTATTTGCCGAGGATACGGACGAGGAAATAGCCCACGCCGACCGCGATCAGCGGCACGCCGTTCAGGCTGCCGGACGCGGAAAAGAGCGCGTCGAGCTTGAAATTCATGCCCGAACGGACGAAAAACAGCAGCAGGATCGGCGGGCTGAAATAGCCGAGCTGCTTGAAAAGCTTGTCGTTTTCGGCGACGTTCGTATACACCGTGCCCATCGCCATGCACCCGAGCAGCGGCGAAACATCGATCAGCGCACATACGCCGCAGAACGCGAACAGAAGCGCCACGGAGATAATGAGCTTGTTGTCGGTCGAGCGGCGCTCCGGCATCAGCAGCTTCATGAACAGGCCGAACACCCCGCCCAGCGCCAGCGCTGCCAGATTCAGCAGCACCGGCTTCACCAGCGTCTCAAACGAGAAGCCGCCCGCGCCGCCGAGGCTTGCCAGCGCGACGGAGATCGCCACGGAGTAGAGCACCAGCCCCACCACGTCGTCCAGCGCCACGACCTGCAACAGCGTATCGACAAAGTCGCCCTTCGCGCCGGTCTGACGGATGGTCATCATCGTGGAAGCAGGCGCTGTCGCCGAGGCCAGCGCCGCCAGCACGACGGAAAACGCCAGCTCGAGCCGAAGCACAAAATATGTCAGAATAAAGACAAAGGCCGAGGCCAGAACGGCCTCGAACAGCGTGATCCACACGACCCTCATGCCGCTCTTTTTCAGAACGGAGAGCTTGAAGAACTCACCGGTCGAAAACGCGATGAACGCCAGCGCGATGTCGGACAAGAAATCCGTCCCGTCAATGATGCGCTGCGGAACAAGGTTCAGGCAGTACGGGCCGATCAGAATACCCGCGAGAATATAGGCCGTCACGTTCGGCAGACGAAGCAACTTTGTGATGCGCGTGAGCGCAAAGCCCGCAAACAGCATCAGCGCCACGGAGATAATCACTGCCGCGACGGGCTGCGCCGATTCGATGGATTGCTGAAACTGCGGCATTCCACTCCTCCTTCCGCACCGCTTTCCCGGAATGCAGTCCGGGAAGCGTCCGCGTTCTTCCTTCATCCTACGCGGCAGCTTCCCGACTATTCCTGTGCGGCCGCGTATTTGCGCGGCCTTCCTTTGCGGTTTCGTTATTTTAACTTAAATTTTACAAAAATGCAATAACAATTTTCGTACTTTTGGCTGTATTATCCTAATCGGGCAGCTTTTTCTTTCAAAAACATTCCACACTCTGTTTGTCTTCCCGTATACTGCGGTGTTATCTTAAATTTATTTAACATTCCGCAGCATCCGCTTTTTCCGCAAAGACTTGGCGCGCGAAGGATTCTGTGCTATGATAAAAGCGCCGCAGGCGTTGCGTCTGCGGCACAATGCAGATAAGATTGGAGATTTCCGATATGAAGCTTACAAAGCGTCCCTTTGGGGCACTTGAAAACGGAACGGCAGTACACTGCTGGACGATGGAAAACGAACACGGCCTGCGCGCGGAGCTGCTGGACTACGGCGCAACCATCCGCAGCCTTCAGGTGCCGGACCGGTACGGCGTACTGACCGACGTGGTGCTCGGCTATGACACGCTGGAGGGCTATGTCAAAACGCCCGGCTACCTCGGCGCAACCATCGGCCGCTTTGCCAACCGCATCGGCGGCGCGTCGTTCGAGCTGAACGGCAAAAGCTATCCCCTTGCAAAAAACAACGGCGTGAACCATCTGCACGGCGGCCTGCGCGGCTTTGACAAATACGTCTGGGATGCGCACGAGGAGGCCGACGGCCTCGTATTTTCGCGCGTCTCACCCGACGGCGAGGAGGGCTATCCCGGCACACTCACACTCTCGGTGCGCTTCTGCTGGAAGGGCGACAGCTTCTGCATCCATTACCATGCCGAGACCGATCAGGACACGATCCTGAATCTCACGAATCACAGCTATTTTAACCTCAACGGCAAGGGCGACGTGCAGAAGCAGCTGCTGAAGATCCACGCCGATCTCTTCACGCCCAACGACGACGTCTGCCTGCCGACGGGCGAGATCCGGCCCGTCTCCGGTACGGCGATGGATTTCCGGCGCTTCAAGGCCATCGGCCAGGACGCCGACAACGACGAGGACTGCGTCCGCGCCAGCCGCGGCTACGACGCGAACTTCATCCTCGACGGCAGCATTCCCGCCGTCACCGCAAGATCGCCGGAAAGCGGCATCGTCATGCAGGTCACGACCGATCAGCCCGGCGTTCAGCTCTACACCGCCAACGGCATGGGGCCGGTCAGCGGCAAAAACGGACAGGTCTACGGCCACCGCGCCGCGTTCTGTCTGGAAACGCAGCATTATCCCGACTGCATCCACCATCCCGATTGGCCCAGCTGCATCCTGCGCGCGGGCGAAGCCTTTGACAGCACGACCGTCTACGCCTTTTCCGTGGACGAATAAGCCGTCTATCAAAACAACTAAGGGGAAGAAGTCACAGACTTCTTCCCCTTTGTTTCTTATTTCAGCGCCGCGATGAGCGCCTCCGCGCTCAGCATCCCGTCCACCGCCGCCGACATGATGCCGCCCGCATAACCCGCGCCCTCGCCGCAGGGATAAAGCCCCGCCGCGGCGGACTGGCGGTTCGCGCCTCGGACGATGCGCACCGGCGAGGAGCTTCGCGTCTCCGGCGCGGTCATGACTGCGTCCGCGCGCGCAAAGCCGTGCAGCCTCCTGTCCAGCTCCGGCAGCGCCCGTTCGAGAACGGACGTGATGCGCTCCGGCAGAACGTCATGCAGATCGCAGTACCGGACGCCCGGCCGATAGGTCGGCGCGACCGCTCCGGCGCCTTCCGAGGGCCTGTGCGCCAGAAAATCGCCCACAAGCTGCGCAGGCGCATGGTAATTTTCGCCGCCCGCGCGGAAGGCCGCCCGCTCCAGCTCCCGCTGCCAGTACATGCCGCCAAGCGTCGATTTGTCCGGGAAATCCTCCGGATTCAGCGTCACGAGCAGCGCCGCATTGGCATTTTCGCCGTCGCGGGCCGCATTGCTCATGCCGTTCGTCACAACACCGCCCGTCTCCGACGCGGAGGCCACCACCTGTCCGCCGGGACACATGCAGAACGTGTATGCCGAACCCCCGTCCGGCAGATGGACATTCAGCTTGTAATCCGCCGCCGGAAGGCCGGGACGGCCCGCGAAGGGGCCGTACTGGCTCTCGTCGATCAGCCGCTGCGGGTGCTCGATGCGCACGCCCATCGAAAAGGGCTTCGGCTCCATCGGGATCCCCGCCGCGTGCAGCATCTCGAACGTGTCGCGCGCGCTGTGACCGATCGCAAGGAGCAGCTGCGTACACGGAAGCTCCGTCTCTTCGCCGTTCTGCACCGCGCGCACCGCCGCAAGACGGCTGTTTTCCATCCGCAGGCCCGTCAGCCTTGTGCCGAAGCGCACCTCGCCGCCGTAGTGCAGGATCTTTTCGCGCAGATTCTGCACGACCGTCACCAAAACGTCCGTCCCGATGTGGGGCTTGGCGTCAAATAAGATCTCCGCACCGGCACCCGCCTCGGCAAACTGCTCCAGCACCCAGCCGATGCGTTCATTTTTCGTGCCCGTGTTGAGCTTTCCGTCGGAAAATGTTCCCG
Organism: Firmicutes bacterium CAG:170; assembly: GCA_000436735.1. Classification (GTDB taxonomy): domain Bacteria; phylum Bacillota; class Clostridia; order Oscillospirales; family Oscillospiraceae; genus CAG-170. Next base: position 1,131 of record FR887226.1, on the reverse strand, counting down.
CACCGCCCTCTCCGAACTGCACGTTGCATTCCGGGTCCAGCTCGCCGCCCGCCCAGAACGCCTCTACCTTCGCCTTTCTCTGCGCGGCGTCCAGCCCGCGTTCGAGCACGATGGGCCGCAGGCCCGCCATC
>FR887226.1:0-877 GCA_000436735.1 Firmicutes bacterium CAG:170 | reverse complement strand
GTATAGTCCGACGCGACGGCTGCCTTCGGGCAGTGTGCCATTTTCAGAATTTTATCCTCGCGGCCCTTCACCAGCACATCGATCGTATAGACCAGCCGCACATCGTTTTTCTTCCGCGCATCGACCGAGCGCCGCCGGATATCCAGCTGCTTGATCTCCGTCTCCCGGATGCGGAGCTGACGCGCCGCCGCGCGGACAAGCTCCGCGCTGTCGTGTCCGGGTGCAAGGGAAATATCCCGAATTCGAATCATAAAGTCTCTTCTCCCGTTTTTCCGAGCCGCCCGGCGACCGTGCCGGACGACCATGCCCATTGCAGATTATAGCCGCCGCAGTCGCCATCGATATCCAGCACCTCGCCGCAGGCAAAAATGCCCGGCGCGACGCGGCTTTCGAGCGTATCGGCGCGGAACTGCGCCGTTCGGATGCCGCCCGCCGTGACCTGTGCGCTGTCCATGCCGAGGACGCCGACGGCCTCCACGGCGCAGCATTTGACGAGCCTGCCGACGGCCAGCCGCTCCGCGGCCGGCACACCCCCCCCCCGCCGCCCCCCTCCCGCCCCCGCCTCCAGCGGCTTCTCCGCGTCCAGTCCCGCCCTGCGGACGAGCGTTTTTCCAAGCCGCGACTGCAAAAGCCCCGTCAGCAGTTCCTCCGCCGCAAGCTTCGGGAAGCGCGCGCAGCGCTCCGAAAGAAGCGCCGTCAGCTCCGTCTCCGGCATATCCCGGCAGAAATCGATGAGCAGCGTCTGCTCGCCGTCTCCGGTCGAAACGGCGCGGGACAGCTCAAATGCCGCCGGGCCGCTGACGCCGAATTCCGTAAATTGAAGTTCGCCCTCGGCGGCGCAGACCGCGTGCCCGTCCCGCTTCAGGACGATGCGCCC
>FR887225.1:33096-39424 GCA_000436735.1 Firmicutes bacterium CAG:170 | reverse complement strand
CCTGACGGCGTCCGCTCCGGATCTCTATGTCAAAATGCTGTTATTCGGCGTCCTCGATCAGGCCGTAGCCTCCGTCGGTACGCTTGTAAACGACTGCAAAAGCGCCGTTGTTATCCTCGTCACGGAAAGCAAAGAAGCTGTGCTCCAGCAGATTCATTTGAAGGATGGCCTCCTCACGGGTCATGGGCTTCATGTTGAACTTCTTGTTGCGGACGATCACAAACGCGCCCTCCTCCGGCTCCTCCGGTGCAAACGAGGTCACGTCCGGCTCGCGCGTGAAGGCGTCCTGGCGCAGGCGTCTTGCGAGGCGGGTCTTATTCTTGCGGATCTGGCGCTCGATGGTCGCCACAGCCGCGTCGATGGATGCAAACATATCGGAAGTGCTTTCGCTTGCGCGGAAGTAGGTGTTGGCTGCATGGACCGTGATCTCCACGTTATTACGGTTTTTTTCCACGCTGAAGGTAACAAGAGCGTCCGCGTCGTCTCCGAAGAACCGTTCCAGCTTCATGACCTTTTTCTCGGCATATTTGTGGACGTTTTCCGGAAGGCTTACTTTCTTTTCGGTATACTGAAATCTCATATTCGCCGCTCCTTTCGTATTGGACCTGTTTCAGAGGTTTCCCTCTGCGCATAGTATAACACTTTTTTGCCTCCGATGCAACAAGCGCAGCTGCCGGAGCGGTAAACTTTCTGTGAATGCGTTCATCCGAGCATATCCATCAGCTGCTGCAGGCTGACTCCGAGCAATTTTGCGATCTGCATGAGATTCCGGATGCTGATGCTTTTCTTCTTTCCGTTCAGGATCGAGCGCAGGATCCCCGCGTCCATTCCGACCTCTCTGGCAAATTCCGCCGCCGTGAGCTGATGCTCTCCCATCCATTGCGTGAGAATGCGCGCAGCCTGTTCATAAGTTCGCATCGTTTTCCGGCTGCTTCTTTTCCAGCAGTCCGCTCAGGATCCCCTGATAGATCTGGTCAGCTCTCGTGCGGAAGGCCTTTGCCAGTGCGCGGGCCTGCTGCTGCGTCGGCGCCATCAGCTCCAGCCGCATGATCGCCCCGGTCTCGTCGTTCAGCTCCAGCACGACCGAGTAGTCGCCCCCATCCTTCGGCACGATCTCCGTGTTGATGAACTGATCGATCTTTTCCTCCTTGTTAAAGCGTTCCACGGCTGCTTTTGCCCGCTGCATGACCGGGTAGGCGATGCCGTCCTCGGTAACGGCCTCTGCTTCTCTTCCCTTCTGGGTAATGACGAAGCGATCCTTTTCGATCTCCGCCAGATGGCCGGAGTCCACCATCTGCGGCACGGCCACGCTGAGATCAAAGTAGCTCAGTCGGTCGTCCTGAAAGCACAGTTCATATATCTTCTGCAGGCTCATCGGGTAAGCCGCCTTGGATGCGACGAACAGGATCAAAAGCTTGACGTCCAGCATATCGCGGATGAAGCCGTGTCCCTCCATAAACAGCACCTTGCCTTTCCGGATCTGCCGCAGTCCGCGCAGTGCGCGGAAATATCTTCCTGCGGCAGCCTGATTTTCCGTCATTATATCACAGCTCCACCGTCAAAAACAAGCGTTTCCGGAATTCGTTGCATCTTTTCCGGGAAATCGTTGCACGTTTTGGGAGGATTTACAGCTTGCAATCTGCCAACCTCTGGCGTAAAACGAAAAGCAAGGAGGTAATACCAATGAAAAGAAAAATCATCACACTTCTGACAGCGCTGGTCGTTTTCGCCTGCGCAGCCGTCCCGGTCTCCGCAGCCGACTTCTCTGAGAGCTTCTGCGGCACGCGCCTGTGGTGCTGGATCCCGTCCTGCGTGCAGCCGTCCTGCCCGTCCGAAACGCCGGATACGCCGGCGCAGCCCGGCACTCCCGAAACGCCCGAAGAGCCTGACGCTCCGGAAACACCCGAAAAGCCCGACATCCCCGAAACGCCCGAGCAGCCGGACGATCCCGGCAGCGCGCCCGGCGTTCTGGCCTATGAGCAGGTGGTCGTCCGGCTCGTCAATGCCGAGCGCGCCTCCTATGGCCTGCCTGCGCTTTCGATCCGTGCAGACCTCTGCCAATACGCCCGCGTCAAGTCGCAGGACATGCACGACAGCGGCTATTTCAGTCACACCAGCCCCAACTACGGCTCGCCCTTCGATATGATGAAGTCCTTCGGCATCACCTATAGCCACGCCGGAGAGAACATCGCCATGGGCTATTCCACGCCTGAGGCCGTCGTAAGCGCATGGATGAACTCCGAGGGGCACTGCGCCAACATCCTCTCCGCGTCCTATACGGAGCTTGGCGTCGGCTACGTCGCCGACGGCGGCTACTGGACGCAGTGGTTCGTCGGGTAAGGAAGCCCGCTTCCTTTCATACAGACAGATACATACCCGATTCTCTTTACCGCTCCAAAGGAGCGGTTTTCTTTTTCCCATTCCGCGTGCCTCCGGCATACAATGGCGCAGGAAAGAAGGGATGTCATGCTCAGACGCATCAGTATACTCGGCGGCGACCTCCGGCAGCGCTGGCTGGCGGAGGAGCTGCGCCAATGCGGCTTCGAGGTCGCCGTCTATCAGGTGCCGGAGCTGGAAAACACCTTTTCCAGCCTCCAGCAGACCGTAAAAAGCGCGCAGGCGCTGGCGCTTCCCATGCCTGCGCTGACAAAGGACGGCTGGATCCGCGCCGACCCGCAGCCGCTCCCGCTCATTCCGGTCCTGGAATCGCTCCGGCCCGGAACATTCGTATTCGGCGGGCCGTTCGCCTCCGCCGCAGAGGCCCTTGCGCAGTACCCCGTCCAGCTCTCCGACTATACGCTCTCCCCGGCGCTTGCCGCCGGAAACGCCGTCCCGACGGCGGAGGGCGCGATCCAGCTTGCCATGGAACGCCTGCCCATCACGCTTTCCGGGAGCCGCTGTCTTGTGATCGGCTTCGGAAAGATCGGAAAGGCGCTCAGTCTGCGCCTGCGCGGTCTGTGCGCAGAGGTCACGGTCAGCGCCCGCCGCCCGGAGGACTGCGCGCTTGCCGAGGCGCTCGGACTGCAAAGCGACCGCACCGGCGTCTATTTTCGCGGCCTGCGGCAGTACGACTGCGTGTTCAATACCGTCCCCGCGTCCGTCCTTCTGGAGGAACATATCGCCGCGCTGCGTCCGGACTGCCTGATCGTCGATCTGGCCTCCGCGCCGGGCGGTCTCGCGCCCGGCCTGACGCCGCCGGAGCGTCCCGTCTATCTGACCGCGCCGGGCCTTCCGGGCCGGGTCGCCCCGGCGTCCGCGGCAAAGCTTTTGAAGGAACATATTCTCCGCACCCTCACTCCGTGACCCCAAAAGGAGGCATTTATGGAAAACATTACGCTGGGCTTCGCCATGTGCGGGTCCTTCTGTACCTTCGATCCCGTCCTGACCGCTCTGGAAGCGCTCAAGGCGCAGTACCCGGATATTATCCCGATCCTGTCCCCGGCCAGCGCCTCGACCGATACCCGTTTCGGGACGGCGGCGCACTTCCGCAGCCGTCTGGAATCGATCTGCGGCCATGATGTGTGGGACACGATCGAGCAGGTCGAGCCGATCGGGCCGAAGAAGCTGCTCGACGCGCTGATCGTCGCCCCCGCCACTGGCAATACGCTCGCCAAGCTCGCCTGCGGCATCGCGGATACGCCGGTCACGCTGGCCGTCAAGGCGCATCTGCGCAATGAGCGTCCCGTCATTCTCGCCGTTTCCTCCAACGACGCGCTGGCCGCGAACGCGGAAAGCATCGGCAGGCTTCTCACCCGCCGGCACCACTACTTCGTTCCCATGCGTCAGGACGCGCCGCACAAAAAGCCGCGCTCCGTCGTCGCAGATTTCTCTCTGCTCCCGCAGACGGTCGAGGCCGCGCTCCGCGGTGAACAGCTCCAGCCGATTCTGCTCTGACAGACAAATATCCCCGGCATGACCGCGTCATGCCGGGGAATTTTCTCTGCGTTATTGGATATGGACGTGATTGTTGATGTGATCGATGCAGTAGCAGTAATAGCCCTTGCATTTCGAGCAGTACCGGAACTCCAGATTCGGATATTCCGTATCCGTCCGGCCGCAGACGGTGCATTTGTGCCGATAGGGCCGTTCGCCGGTCTTGCTCTGATAGCCGTTCGCCCAGTTCGGATTGGGACGTGCGTGCGGCTGGCGGGGCGCCTTCCGTCTCGGGCTGGTCGTGAACACGTTCCGGATGTCGCTGCCGAAGAAAAGGAAGTAGTTGAGCAGCGCCAGCAGCGGGAACAGCCATGCCAGCGAATACGGGTTGGACAGATAGGTGCTCACCACGCTCAGCGCCGTGAAGCCGAGATAGACCCACGCCATATATTTCATCTTAATGGGAATAATGAAATAGAGCATGACCTTCGCCTCCGGCGCGATGGTCGCCACCGCGAGGAAGAGGCTGATGTTCAGATATTCCGTCGTGGCCTGTCCGCCGAGGAGCAGCGCCGCAAGGTCCATCAGCACAACGCCGGTCAGATAATAGAGGTTGAATTTGAACCGGCCCCAATACTGCTCCAGAATTCTTCCAAACTGATAGAAGCAGAACAGCGACACAAGGCTGAGAAAGAACGACCATCCGCGCGTATCCAGCAGATAGGTGAACACATAGGTAACGAGCCGCCAGACCTGCCCCTTCAGGATCGCGGCGCGGCTGAAGCAGAGGTAGCTGTAGACAAGGTTGCTGGGGTCGATCAGCGAGAACACATAGACCGCCAGATTGCCTATGGCAATGACCAGCATCAGATTCGGGATGCCCTTATCTCTGTTTTTCAGAAAAAAGCGCTCAAAGCGCTTGCGAAGCTCATTCATTTCATTCCCTCCGATCTCCGTTTTATCCTATCAGACCCGCGCCGCAAAGTCTACAGACAAATTGTGAATTCTCTCCAACGCGGCCCGCTTTTTAAGTATGGACAGATTTTCCGGAAAAATAAACGTATTCCGTCTTGACAAAGCCGTTTTTCTCTGTAATAATACAATCAGCGGCAAAATGCCGCAGCAATTGAACACGCCTTATCAAGAGCGACTGAGGGAACGGCCCTATGAAGTCCGGCAACCTGCATCTGCAAGGTGCCAAATCCGGCGAAGTGATCGAAAGATGAGGAAATCGAAATCCGATGCGCTTTGCCTGCCGCAAAGCGCATTTTTTCATTTCCCGGCAAAAGGGAGCGCGCTGCGCTCCGGAAGGAGAGTATTATGAACGAACACAAGAGAATTTTCACCTCGGAATCCGTGACCGAAGGACATCCCGACAAGATCTGCGACCAGATCTCCGACGGCGTTCTGGACGCCATTCTGGCGCAGGACCCGCAGGCGCGCGTCGCCTGTGAATGCGCGACCACGACCGGCCTCGTTCTGGTCATGGGCGAAATCACCACGAGCTGCTATGTGGACATCGCGGGCATTGCGCGCAATACCATCACCCGCATCGGCTATGACAACGCCGAATGCGGCTTCGACGGCCGCAGCTGCTCTGTCCTGACCGCCATCGACAAGCAGTCCGCCGATATCGCCATGGGCGTGGACACCTCCTACGACGACGCGGCCCAGACCGGTGCTGGCGATCAGGGCATGATGTTCGGCTTTGCCTGCAACGAAACGAAGGAGCTGATGCCCGCCCCCATCTCCTACGCGCACAACCTGACCCGCGCGCTGACTGCCGAACGTAAGAACGGCAAGCTGCCGTGGCTCCGTCCGGACGGCAAGAGCCAGGTCTCCGTCCAGTACGCAGAGGATGGCTCCGTCGAGCGCATCGACACCGTCGTCGTCTCCACGCAGCATTCCGCCGACGTTTCCATCTCCGATCTGCGCGAGGCCGTGATCGAAGAGGTCATCAAGCCGAATCTGCCCTCCCGCCTGCTCGATGCGAACACGCGCTTCCTCGTCAACCCGACCGGCCGCTTTGTCATCGGCGGCCCCGTCGGCGACTCCGGCCTGACCGGCCGCAAGATCATCGTCGATACCTACGGCGGCTACGCGGCCCACGGCGGCGGCGCCTTCTCCGGCAAGGACCCGACCAAGGTTGACCGCAGCGCGGCCTATATGGCGCGCTACATCGCCAAGAACATCGTCGCAGCCGGCCTCGCCTCCAAGTGCCAGCTGGAGCTGGCCTACGCCATCGGCGTGGCGGAGCCTGTCTCCGTGCTGGTCGATACCTTCGGCACCGGCAAGCTCAGCGACTGGCATCTCGGCGAGCTGGTACGCAAGTGCTTCGACCTCCGTCCGGCCTCCATCATCCAGACGCTCGACCTGCGCCGCCCGATCTATCAGCAGGTCGCGGCCTACGGCCACTTCGGCCGCCCCGAGCTGGATCTTCCGTGGGAAAAGCTCG
>FR887225.1:24578-32992 GCA_000436735.1 Firmicutes bacterium CAG:170 | reverse complement strand
TTTTTCCGCATCCTATCCGGCAAAGCGCGGCATTCCCTCTGCGGCCAGCGCGTTCTGCTGCCGGTGCAGCATCCGCCGCAGCTGCGGAAGGTCGTTGGAAATGAACTCGAAGGTCAGATATTCCGGCCCGACCCGCTCGATCAGCGCGCGCACGCCCGGACAGGTGAACGGCTTATGCTGGTCGATCCGGAACACATACTCAAACAGCTGGTACGACCGCCCCGCATAGTCCGAAGCCAGCACCGGCGGATTTTTTGCTACGCGACGCATATATGCCCCCGTGACCGACTGATTGAGATGGATTCCCCGGATGAAGCGGCACAGTGCCCCGTGCCGGTCGAGCATATCCTGGATGTACCGAAGTGCCTCCGCCTGCGTGTGCAGCGCGGTATTCGTGTGCATGAGGTGTCCCGTGTCGAGCATGATGCCCTTGTTTTTGTACTCGACGCCGTCCATCAGCCGCGCAGTCAGCTCCGGCTCGGTCATGGTCAGCCCGCTCTCCCACAGGTTTTCCAGCAGCAGCGCCGGGCCGTCCGTCACGCCGTCCATCAGCTCGTTGAGAAACTCGCATACGCCGTCAATCACTTCGCGGTCGGCGTATCCGCCGCGCCCGGTCAGCGTCTGTTCAATTCCGGCGTCCGCCGCGTGAAACACGACATATTCCGCGCCGTATTTTTTTGCGTTCTCAAGGTCTCTCCGGTAGTGCTCCAGAAGCGCCTGCCGCGTCTCTCCGCCATACATCCGGCGCACGTTTTCCATCGTATCCAGCTCGCGCAGGCAGGCGTCCATGTCGCCTCGCCAGAAATCGAGCCAGTACGTCAGGCAGTTCATATGCACGCCGGTCACGCGCTCCTCCGGCACGATCCCGCGCGTATCCTCCTCAAAGCACATCAGCTCCACGCCGTCAAAGCCCCGCATCAGCGCTTCCAGCGCCGCGCGGTCCTCAAAACGGTCAAGGTCGCACGCGCTTGTTGTCAGATTGAATTGTACCTTCATGAAAGCTCCTCCGGCAGGCGCTCAAAGCGCCGCGCATCCAGCAGAACCGGCTTTCCCTCCTCCACAGAGAGCCTGCATGCATACCCGCCGCAGTTCGCCGCGAAGGCGTCGAAATAGGCGATCTCCGGCCTTGCGAGGCGCGACATGAGCGCCATGATCGTCCCGCCGTGTACCACGAAAACGGCCCGCCGCGTTTCCTCCGGCAGCGAGCGGACGCACTCCAGAAAGCCGGCATAGACCCGGTCTGAAAATTCAAGCACCGATTCTCCGTTCGGGCACGGAGCCAGACAGCCCCCATCGACCCACGCGCGGTACGCCGGGTCGTCCTTCATATCCTCAAAGCTCCGGTCCTCAAAATCCCCGAAATCCATCTCCCGCAGTGCCGGGACGACCGTCTGCTCCGCATCCGGGAAGAGGATGCGCGCCGTCTGCTGCGTCCGCACGAGCGGCGTCACAAAAACGCTCCGGACGCTGCGCCGCGCACCGGCCGCCTTCGCGCCCTCCGCGCCCTCCGGCGTCAGCGGCTGATCGGTGCTGCCGATATAGCGCCGCAGCGCGTTTCCGGCCGTCTGGCCGTGCCGGATCAGATAGATCTGCATGGCAGCTCCCCCTTTATCACCGTCGGAATGCCGCAGACCATCCGCACCACGCATTCCGCGCGCTGCGCGAGCCGGACGCAGAGCCGTCCGACGGCCTCGCGCCCGAGGCGCGTCTCATAGTCGATGGGAATGACGCCGCTTCCGACCTCGCAGCAAAGCACGGCCCGCTTTTCGCAGAGCGGCTCCAGCAGCTCCGGCGCGCCCTTCACATCCGCAAAAACCATTTTCTCCACATGGAAAACGACCGGCCGTTCATCCAGAACGCCGTCCGCCATTTCCTCCGGCGCAAACCCGAGCGTTTGGGCGAAGCTCCGCTTTCCGGAGCCTTCTCCGCCGACGATCAGAACCATACCTCCGCCATCCTTTCCGCAAAAACGTAACCCAGAAGCATCAGCAGCTGACTGAGCGTGATGATGTAGCCCGCAAGGTCACCCGACATGCCGCCGAACTCCCGCGCTGCCATCCGCCGCAGGCCGAAGAAGCAGCCCGCCGCGATCAGCGCCGCCGCAATGCCTCCCGGCAGCGACAGCGCGCACAGTCCCGCCGTGCAGGCCGCCAGCCATATGCCGAGAAGCCACGCAGCTTTTTTCTCCGCCGCATCCCGGAACGCCGCCAGCAGCCCCGGCTGTCCGGAGCCGGGCAGGACGACGGATGCAAACGCGCCGAGTGCGCGGGAAAGCACCTGCAAAACGCCGAGGAACAGCGCCGCGCGTCCGCATAGCTCTATCTCCGTGCAGAGCGCGAAATACGCCGTGAACCATCCCGCCGCATACAGGATCGCAAACGCGCCGGTGTGTGAATCCTTGAGGATCTCGCGCTTGCGCTCCGGCGCGGCGTGGCTCGAAAGCGCGTCCGCCGTGTCGCAGAAGCCGTCGAGGTGGATCCCGCCCGAAAGGAGCACCGGCAGCAGCGTCATTCCCGCCGCATACAGCCCCCTTCCGAAGCCAAGCTCCCGGCTGAGGAGCATCCACACATACAGCGCGCCCGCGATCACCGCGCCGACCAGCGGCAGGCAGCAGAGCATATACCGCATATTTTCCTTTTTCCACTCGACGCGCGGCATGGGTATGACGGAAAACATCAAAAACGCCATCGCCGCCGAGCGCAGAACATCCTTCATTCCGGGAGCGCTCCTTTCAAAACGATCGGGATGCCGCAGACCAACTCGCAGACCGTGTCCGCCATGTCCGCCAGCGCCGCGTTGATGCGCCCGAGCACCTCGACATACGCCCGCGTCTCCGGGCTGTAGCGCTCCGCGTCGCTTCCGACGTCGTTCGTCACAACAATGAGCGTTTCGCTCTGTCCACGCAGATTTTCCACCCCGGCCAGCACCCGCGCATACGGGTCGCAGACATTTCCCGTCTCGTCAAACATTTCATTCGCCGTCAAGTTGCAGACGCATTCCAGCAGCGTCGTCCCGCGTGCCGGAAGCGTCAGCTTTTCCATTTCCGTGTAGCATTCGAAGGTCTCAAAGCCCTTTCCGGCCCGCATTTTCCGGTGCCGCTCGACCTTCTCCATGCCGCCCTCGCCATAAGGCTTCATCGCCGCGATATAATAGCGCGGCAGCGGCATTTCCATGCAGAGCCGCTCCGCAAAGGAGCTTTTCCCGCAGCCGGAGCCGCCCGTCAGCAGGATCATCATCGCCGGTCGCCCTTCTGGACGGTGTACTGTCCCACACCCGCGTCGGCAAAGCCCGCCGAATCGCGGTAGACCGCCAGCGCCATGTCGAGCAGCGGCATCATGCACACCGCACCCGTTCCTTCGCCGAGCTTCAGCCCCGCGTCAAGGACGGCGTGAACGCCCAGCTCCTGTAGGATCTGCCTTGCCGCAGGCTCCGCCGAGCAGTGGCTTGCCAGCATCGCGCACCGCGCGTTCGGGCAGAGTCTCGCCGCAAGGAGCGCCGCGACGGAGCTGATGAGTCCGTCGATCAGCACCGGCACGCGGTACAGCGCGCCGCCGAGGAAAATTCCCGTCATGCCCGCGATGTCAAAGCCGCCCAGCTTGCACAGAACGTCCATCGGGTCGGCCGCGTCCGGGCGGTTCACCTCGATCGCGCGGTGGATGGCGTCGAGCTTGCGGATCAGCCCCTCGTTAGAAAGGCCCGCGCCGCGTCCCGTCACCTCCTCGATGGGAAGCCCGAGCAGAACGGCGGTCACGGCGCTGGAGGTCGTGGTGTTGCCGATGCCCATTTCTCCGGTCGCAAGCAGCCGGTATCCGGCGTCGCGGCATTCGTGCGCCAGCTCCATGCCGGTCTGAATGGCCTGCTCTGCCTGTGCGCGCGTCATGGCAGGCCCCTTCGTCATATTCTGCGTGCCGTCCGCCGTGTGGCAGTCCCGCACGCCCTCGACGCGCCGGTTCATGCCGATGTCGATGGCAAACACGTCCGCTCCGGCCCGGGCCGCCATCCGGCAGACCGAGGAACGGTGCTTTGCGATCTCGCCCGCCATCGTCGCGGTCACGGAGGCGTCCGTCTGCGTCACGCCCTCCGCCACCACGCCGTTGTCGGCACAGAGCACCAGAACGGCGCGCTTTCCAAGCTCCACCTCTTCACTTCCGGTCAGCGCCGCGATGCGCACGACCGCCTCCTCCAGCCGCCCCAATCCGCGCAGCGGCTTTGCAATGCCGTCCCAGTGCGCCCAGGCCGCCTTCTCCGCCTGCGCGTCGGGCGGCAGTATTTTTTTGTTCAGTGCCTCAAAATCCATGCTTACTCCCATTGCCCCAGCATTTTCCGCATCCACGCGGAAACGTCCATATTGTATACGCCGTCGAGCTTTTCCGGGCAGAGCACCTCTCCGACCGGCCCCATGGCGGCTGTTTTTCCGTGATCGAGCAGCAGCGCCCGCGTTCCGAACGCCTTCGCCAGCGACAGATCGTGTACCACTGACACGACCGCCCTTCCGGGCGTCCGGAGCCATTCACCGACCAGCTCAAAGACCTGCTTCTGGTAGACCAGATCCAGATGGTTCGTCGGCTCGTCGAGCAGCAGGAGCCGCGGCCTCTGCGCCAGCACCTGCGCGAGAAACGTCCTTTGCAGCTCGCCGCCCGAGAGTGTCAGCACAGACTGTCCGCGCTGCGCCGTCAGGCCGGTGCGCTTCAAAGCCTCCTCCACTGCCTCCGTATCCTCCGCACCGTGTCCGGAGAGCACGCCGGGCGCGTAGGCATAGCGGCCCAGCCGCACGACCTCCTCTACCGTAAAGGCGTAGCCCGCGAAATTTTTCTGCATCAGCACGCCCATTTTCCTTGCCCGCTGCGCAGGCTTCATTTTTTTCACATCCTCGCCGTCCAGCAGCACGCTTCCCGTGTAGGGGACGGCCTGCGTCACCGCGCCGAGCGCCGTGGATTTCCCCGCGCCGTTCGGGCCGACGATCATCAGCCATTCGCCCTCCCGGACGCAGAAGCTGAGTCCGTCCACGATGGTAAGCGCTCCGTACCGCACGGTAAGCTCCCGAACCTCCAGCATCTCAGCGCTCCTTCCCCGTCTGATAGAAAATGAAGATGAATACGACCGCGCCGATCAGGCTCGTGACCACGCCGATGGGCAGCTCCCGCGGCCGCAGCACCGTCCGCGCCGCGAGGTCCGCCAGTAGCAGGAACGTCGNNNCGAGGCCCGCCAGCAGCAGGAACGTCGCGCCGGAAGGCATCGATGCCGGAAGCAGCCGCTTATGATTCGGGCCGGAGAGCATCCGCACCATGTGCGGCGTCACAAGTCCGACAAAGCCGATCGTTCCGCCGACCGAAACGCAGACACCGATCAGCACCGAAACGGCAATGAGCACCGTGAGCTTCGCCCGGCGCACATTCACGCCGATGTTCCGCGCGTTGTCCTCGCCGATGGCAAAGGCGTTCAGCTCCCGCGCGTGCAGGCACAAAATCGTCCCGCAGACGGCCAGCGCCGCCGCCAGCAGCGCCGCGTTTCCGTAGGTAGAGCCTTGAAACGAGCCCATCGTCCAGAAGGTGATGCTCTTAAGTTTGTCCGAAGCGAACGTCACAAGGACGCTCATGGCGCTGGAAACGAACATGGAGTAGATCACGCCGATCAGGATGATCGTATTGGTCGAGAGCGAGTAGTCGAGCCTGTACGCCAGCGCCAGAATGAGCGCCAGCGAGCCAAATGCAAACAGCACCGCCATGACCGTCGTCCCCGCAAACGGCAGCGACGGGAAATTCAGTCCGAACGCAATGGCGATCACCGCTCCCAGCGCTGCGCCGGACGAGACGCCGAGCGTCGAGCCGTCGGCCAGCGGATTGCGCAGCAGTCCCTGCATACAGGCGCCCGCCAGCGAAAGTCCGGCCCCGCTGAGTGCGACGCACAGGACGCGCGGCACGCGCACACGCAAAATGATGGGTACGGAAACGCCCTCCGGCGCCGCGCCCTGTCGCAGTGCCGCGCCAAATGCGGCCAGCGTCTCACGCAGCGGAATATTGACGCTTCCAAGACAGACGCAGAGACACATCGCCGCCAGCAGCGCCGCCGTCAGAAGCAGATATTGTAAAAGGGAAAGTCGTTCGGGCCGTGCCTTCATTTTTTGCTCCATCACTGCCGAAAGGGGGAACCTGCGTTCCCCCTTCGTTCTTTCTTATTCGCCGTAAACAAAATCGTAAAGAGCCTTTGCGCCGTCGGCCAGTCTCGGGCCGGGACGGGACAGCTCGTCATTCTGAAGATTCAGGATCTTGCCGTTCTTGACCGCCGCCACATTCTCCCAGCCCGCGCGGGATTCGATCTCCTCGACCGGCGTGGGGCCTTCGCCGTAGTACATGGTGATAGTGACGATATAGTCCGGATCGCGTTCAAGCACCTGCTCCTCGGAGATCTCCGCCCAGCCTTCCACGTCCGCAAACGCATTCTTCAGTCCGAGCATCTGCGCGATCTCGTCCATGAACGTGCCGCTTCCGGCCGTCCACAGGCCGTATGCCAGCGGAGAGACCTCAAAGTAGACCGTCTTTTCCTCGCCGTCGGCGGGGACCTTGCCGGAGACCTCGGCAAAGGCCGCCTGCATGCTTTCGCAGAGCTGCTCCGCTCTGCCGCTCTTGCCGGCCAGCTTGCCGATCATGCGGATGGCCTCGTAAACGCCGTCGATGTCCTGCGCGTCGCTGACGACGACCTGAATGCCCGCGTCCGCGAGGAACTGGATCTGCTCCTCGGTCTGGCCCATCTTCGGCATCAGCAGCACCTGCGGCCCAAGCTCCAAAATCTGCTCGTAATTCGTTGCGTCGCCGGACTGCACAGAAGTCACGTCCGCGACCTCCGCCGGATAGTCGCAGTATTCGCCGCGTCCGACCAGCCGGTCGCCCGCTCCGATCGCGTAAAGGATCTCACAGTCAGCCGCCGCCAGCGCCACGATGCGGTCGGCGGGCTGCTCGAGCGTGATCTCGCGCCCGGACATGTCGGTCACGGTCACGGGCCCTTCATCATCGTCGGGAATTTCCGGCCCGTCCACAACGGGCTCTTGCTCTTCGGTCATCGGCAGCGTGACCTCGTCCTGCGTATCGGCGGAATTCTCCTGCTTCGAGCAGCCCGCCAACAGTGCCAGCAGCATGCACGCAGCGAGGATCAGCGCCGTGATTCTCATTTTTTTCATTTTGCAATACCTCTTTGCCTGATTTTCCCGGCTGCGTCAGCCGGTTGTCCTCATTATACTGATTTTTTGCCGGAAGTCAATTTCCGTCCGCAGTTTCTCCTGTTTCTCCACAAGCTGCGGAGCCGTTGCGCCCGGAAATGTGCATCCCGCTCTGTCCGGCGCTCACAGATACGTCAGCAGCATCTCGAAAATCGCCCGCGCCGCATCCTCGCGGATCTGCGCGCGGCTTCCGGCCAGATGCAGCTCCTGATTGTAGGAAAAGCCGTTCATGTCCAGCCCGATATAGACAAGCCCGATCGGACGGCCTGTGCCGTCTCCGTCCGGGCCTGCAAGGCCGGTCACGGAAACGCCCACGTCCGCACATACAGCCTCCCGCGCACCTTTTGCCATCTCCGTCGCCGTCTGGCGCGAGACCGCCGTGTACGCGCGCAGCGTCTCCTCCGAGACGCCGAGCAGGCGCTGCTTGACGCCGTTCGTATAGGAGATCACGCCGCCCATGTAGACGGCGGAACTTCCCGGAATATCCGTCAGGAGCTTTCCGACCAGCCCTCCCGTGCAAGATTCCGCCGTTGCAAGCGTCATCCCTCTCTGTGCCAGTATGCGCAGAACGTCCGCAGCCAATTCCTCAGTTTTCATACCAGCGCACCTGGATCTTCTCCGTATTCTCGATCGCGCGGGCGATCAGGCCCTCGACGTCGAGCTTGGCCTCCTCCGCCTCGACCGGGCCAAGGGACGGCTTCGTCTTGGGATGCTTCGGCGTAAAGACCGTGCAGCAATCCTCATACGGCAGGATCGACGTATCCAGCGTGCCGATTTTCCGCGCGATGGTCACGATCTCCTCCTTGTCCATACCGATCAGCGGATGGAAGATGGGCATGTGGACGACCGCGCCGGTCACGGCCATCGCATCCATGGTCTGGCTGGCCACCTGACCGAGGTTTTCGCCGGTCACAAGGCACTTCGCACCGTGGTCGCGGGCGATGGCCTCGGAAATGCGCATCATGAAGCGGCGCATGATAATGGTGAAATACTCCTCGCGGCAGTGGTCGCGGATGGCCTCCTGGATTTCCGTAAAGCCGACCACATCGACCGTCATCCGGCCGCAGTAGCGCGTCATGAGCTTCGCCAGCTCCAGTACCTTTTCCTTCGCGCGCTCGGAGGTATACGGATAGGAGAAGAAGTGGATGCACTCCAGCTCCACGCCGCGCTTTGCGATCATGTAGCCCGCGACCGGCGAGTC
>FR887225.1:23053-24497 GCA_000436735.1 Firmicutes bacterium CAG:170 | reverse complement strand
GCCCGCGCCCGGGACCGCCGGGCCGTGGATGTACGCGGCAAAATCGCGCACCTCGACGTTCACAACATAGGCCGGCGTGTGAACGTCCACCGCGACCTGCGGAAACGCCTCGGCGAGCCTGCCGCCGATCTCCTGCGAGATCTGGATGGAGTTGAGCGGGAAGGACTTGTCCGAGCGCTTGGACTCAACCTTGAAGCTCTTCTGTACACTCAGCTCGTCGCCGAGATAGTCCACGACCGCCTGATAGATGGCGTCGAGATTCTTTTCACACGCGCGGCAGCGGCACATCGAGCTGACGCCGAACACATGTCCGCACGCCTCCCACGCACCGTCGAGGTCGCAGTCGTCCGCCTGCGGCTCCACGTAGACCGTGGACTGCATGATGTAGACCTTGAACGCGCCGAAATGCGACACGGTGCGGCGCACATTTTTCTTGAGCGCTTCTTCAAACGTGCGGCGGTTTGCGCCCTTGAGCACGATCTCGCCAAGCTTCAGCAAAAACATTTCTTTCATGGCAATTTCCTATCTGTAAATAAAATAAATCACAATAATGTGTATCCGGACGGCCGCAGCCGTCCCCGCTCACTGGTTTCCGAACCGGAACGTGCGGTACTGCACGGCCTCGGCGATGTGCTGCGGCTGGATGTCCGCCGACCCGTCAAGGTCTGCGATGGTGCGCGCCACGCGCAGCACCCGGTCATAGCTCCGCGCCGTCATGCCGAGGCGCTCAAAGGCCGTTTTCATCAGACTCGTGCAGGCCTCGTCGAGCGCACAGCTCGCGCGCAGGTCTGCCGGCTCCATCTGCGCGTTGCAGCGCGTGGAATCCGCCCCGAAGCGCTCGCGCTGGATGGCGCGCGCCGCCTCGACGCGCTTTTTGATCTCGCAGGACGGCTCCGCCGTCGTCCGGCGGCTCAGCTCCTCAAAATGCACGGCCGGGACCTCGACGATCAGATCGATGCGGTCGAGCATCGGGCCGGAGATCCGTCCGAGGTACTGATCGACCGACGCCTGCGAGCAGGTACACCGCCCGCTCGGGTCGCCGTACCAACCGCATTTGCACGGATTCATCGCGCAGACCAGCATAAACCGGCACGGATACGTCACCGACCCCTGCACGCGCGAGATCGTCACGGCTCCGTCCTCAATGGGCTGCCGCAGCACCTCAAGCGTATCGCGGTGAAACTCCGGGAATTCGTCGAGAAACAGGACGCCCCGGTGCGCCAGCGAGATCTCGCCCGGCTTCGGATTCGAGCCGCCGCCCGCCAGCGAGACGGCAGAAACGGTGTGGTGCGGGCTGCGGAAGGGCCGCGTCTGCACCAGCGGCTCACCGCTCCGGAGCATCCCCATCACGGAATAGATCTTCGTGACCTCCAGCGCCTCCTCGCGCGTCATGTCCGGCAGGATGGACGGCAGGCGCTTTGCCAGCATACTCTTGCCGGAGCCG
>FR887225.1:2022-22996 GCA_000436735.1 Firmicutes bacterium CAG:170 | reverse complement strand
CGCCCGCCGCCGCGATCTCCAGCGCGCGCTTGACGTTTTCCTGCCCCTTCACATCCCGGAAATCCGGCAGCTCCGGCCGGAGGCTCTCCGCCTCCCACGGCGCGGCCGGCTCCATGCGCTCCGTCCCCTGCAAATGCGCGATCAGCTGCCGCACAGAGCGGACGCCATAGACCGTCAGGCCGCCTGCCAGCGTCGCTTCGGCAGCGTTCTCCTCCGGCACATACAGCTCCTTCACGCCGCAGTCCTTCGCAGCCAGCGCCATCGGCAGCACGCCGCTCACCGGCCGCAGCTCACCCTGTAAGCTCAGCTCTCCCAGAAACGCGCAGGGCGTTTTCGGCAGCTTCACCAGCTCCGATGCCGCCAGAATTCCCAGCAGGATCGGCAGGTCGTAGAGCGTGCCGCTCTTTTTCGTTCCGGCCGGAGCCAGATTCAGCGTGATCCGGCTGACCGGGAATTTGAAGCCGCAGTTTTTGATCGCGGCGCGCACGCGCTCACGCGATTCCTTGACCGCTGCGTCCGGAAGCCCGACCACATCAAAAGCCGGCAGTCCGTTCGTGATGAAGCACTCCACCGAGACCTCATAGCCCTCGATCCCGAGCAGTCCCATGGAACGCACATGACTGAGCATAGCGGCGCCTCCTCTTCCGTTTTTCGATACCGCGCGCCTCGGCAGAGACGGCCTCGCCGCGCAGCGGTACCGCTTCGTTTTCTTCTTCCAGTTCTATCATACCGCATTTCCGGCAAAAAACCAACAGGAAATTCTCAAGGCGGCTGCATTCCGAGTTTCCCTCAAATTTACAGTCGATATTTCCGGTTTTTCTGTGCTGCGTACAGGATTTCTCATTTACTTTGACAAAAAAGTGTGTTATGATTATGCGGTACAATTATATAATTACTATTAGGAGGTAATTGAAATTGGCTCGTAAGTTCAAAACGATGGACGGCAACAATGCCGCGGCGCACGTATCCTATGCGTTTACCGAAGTCGCCGGCATCTACCCCATTACGCCGTCGTCTCCCATGGCCGACCTTGTTGACCAGTGGTCTGCGGCCGGACTGAAGAACATCTTCGGCTCCACCGTCAAGGTCGTGGAAATGCAGTCCGAGGCCGGTGCGGCCGGTACTGTCCACGGCTCTCTGGGCGCCGGCGCTCTGACCACCACCTACACGGCCTCCCAGGGCCTGCTGCTGATGATCCCGAACATGTATAAGATCGCGGCTGAGCAGCTTCCCTGCGTGTTCCATGTTTCCGCCCGTACCGTTTCCACCCACGCGCTGAACATCTTCGGCGATCACTCCGACGTTATGGCCTGCCGTCAGACCGGCTTCGCAATGCTCTGCGAGACCAACCCGCAGGAGGTCATGGATCTGTCCCCCGTCGCGCATCTGGCCGCGATCGAAGGCAAGGTCCCGTTCCTGAACTTCTTCGACGGCTTCCGTACCTCTCACGAGATCCAGAAGGTCGCTGTCTGGGATTACGAGGATCTCAAGGAAATGTGCGATATGGACGCTGTCGAGGCGTTCCGCAAGCACTCCATGAACCCCGAGCGTCCTGTTGCCCGCGGCAGCCACGAAAACGGCGATATCTTCTTCCAGCACCGTGAGGCCTGCAACAAGTTCTATGACGCTCTGCCCGCCATCGTTGAGAAGTACATGGGCAAGGTCAACGAAAAGCTCGGCACCGACTATCAGCTCTTCAACTACTACGGCGCTCCCGACGCTGACCGCGTCATCATCGCCATGGGCTCCATCTGCGACGTGGCAGAGGAAGTCATCGACTACATGAACGCGCACGGCGAAAAGGTCGGCCTGGTCAAGTGCCGTCTGTACCGTCCGTTCTGCGGCGACAAGCTGGTTGCAGCCATCCCGGCTACCGCCAAGAAGATTGCCGTTCTCGACCGCACCAAGGAGCCGGGTGCTCTGGGCGAGCCGCTCTACATGGACGTTGTCACCGCGCTTGCCAACGCCGGCGTCAAGGCGACCATCATCGGCGGCCGTTACGGTCTGGGTTCGAAGGATACGCCTCCCGCATCCGTCTTTGCCGTTTATAAGGAGCTGACCAAGGACGAGCCGAAGCATCAGTTCACCATCGGCATCGTGGACGATGTCACCCACCTGTCCCTCGAAGAGGACAAGAACTGCCCGAACACCGCAGCCGAAGGCACCATCGAGTGCAAGTTCTGGGGTCTGGGCGGCGACGGCACCGTCGGCGCGAACAAGAACTCCATCAAGATCATCGGCGACCACACCAACAAGAACGTTCAGGCGTACTTCCAGTACGACTCCAAGAAGACCGGCGGCGTCACCATCAGCCATCTGCGCTTCGGCGACAAGCCCATCAAGAGCCCGTACTACATCAACAAGGCCGACTTCGTCGCCTGCCACAACCCGTCCTACATCACCAAGGGCTTCCCGATCGTCCGTGACGTCAAGCCCGGCGGCGTGTTCATGATCAACTGCCAGTGGACGCCGGAGGAGCTTGCCCATCATCTGGACGCCGCCTCCAAGCGCTACATTGCCAAGAACAACATCCAGCTCTACACCATCAACGCCATCGACCTTGCCCAGTCCATCGGCATGGGCAAGCGCACCAACACCATCCTTCAGTCCGCGTTCTTCTCTCTGGCAAAGGTTCTGCCCGAAGAGGACGCCATTCAGTACATGAAGGAAAAGGCAACGCAGTCCTACGCCAAGAAGGGCATGGACGTCGTTGAGATGAACCACAAGGCCATCGACGCCGGCGCGACCGCCTACGTCAAGATCGATGTTCCCGCCGATTGGGCGAACGCCGAGGACGTGGTCGTCGATCACAAGCTTGAGGGCAAGCCCGAGCTTGTCAAGCAGGTCAAGAACATCCTCTTCCCGGTCGGCAAGATGGATGGCGACAGCCTGCCCGTCTCCACGTTCATGGACCATGTGGACGGCCAGTTCGAGCTGGGCGCAGCCGCTTACGAGAAGCGCGGTGTCGCCGTCGCAGTCCCGACATGGGATTCCAGCAAGTGTATCCAGTGCAACAACTGCGCTTATGTCTGCCCGCACGCGACCATCCGTCCCTTCGCTCTGACCGAGGAAGAGGCCAAGAACGCACCGGCAGCCGCCAAGATCGTTCCGGTCAAGGCCGGCAAGGGCAAGGGCGTCTATCAGTTCACGATGGCCATTTCTCCGCTCGACTGCATGGGCTGCGGCGTCTGCGTCAGCGTCTGCCCCGAGAAGGTGCAGGCCATCAAGATGGTTCCGCAGGAAGAA
Organism: Firmicutes bacterium CAG:170; assembly: GCA_000436735.1. Taxonomy (GTDB): domain Bacteria; phylum Bacillota; class Clostridia; order Oscillospirales; family Oscillospiraceae; genus CAG-170. The sequence goes on along the minus strand of FR887225.1, from coordinate 19,750 downwards.
GAGCTTGCGCAGCAGGATGTTTTCGATTACTGCGTTGCAAAGGTCACCGACAAGCCCGAGCTTCAGACCGCCGACGTCAAGGGCAGCCAGTTCCGCAAGCCGCTGCTTGAGTTCTCCGGCTCCTGCGCAGGCTGCGCCGAGACCAGCTACGCCCGCCTCGTCACCCAGCTGTTCGGCGACAAGATGTATATTTCCAACGCCACCGGCTGCTCGTCCATCTGGGGCAACCCCGGCGCGACCTCTCCGTACTGCACGAACGCCGAAGGCCACGGCCCGGCATGGTGCAACTCCCTGTTCGAGGACAACGCCGAGCACGGCTTCGGTATGTATCTCGGTCAGAAGGCGATCCGCGACAGCCTGATCGAAAAGACCAAGGAGCTGCTCGCCGTCGAGTGGACGAACGCCGACCTCAAGGCCGCCGCACAGAAGTACCTCGACACGGTTGACGATCTGAACGCCAACGCCGAAGCCACCAAGGCTTACGTCGCCGCTCTGGAAGAGAACGTCGCGACCGTTGACGAGCTGGCACAGGTCCCGCAGTTTGCCGAGCACGCTGCCGAGCTCAAGGCCAAGGGCGAAAAGTACTGCGACTGCGCTGCCTGCAAGCTGGGTGCAGAGATTCTCGCAAAGAAGGAATACCTCAGCAAGAAGTCCGTCTGGATCTTCGGCGGCGACGGCTGGGCATACGATATCGGCTTCGGCGGCGTGGATCATGTTCTCGCTTCCGGTCAGGATATCAACATCTTCGTATTCGACACCGAGGTCTACTCCAACACCGGCGGACAGGCCTCCAAGGCTTCCAACATCGGTCAGGTCGCACAGTTTGCGGCAGCCGGTAAGGAGATCAAGTCCAAGTCTCTGGCGGAGATCGCCATGTCCTACGGCTATGTCTACGTCGCACAGGTCGCCATGGGCGCCAACGCCGCGCAGACGCTGAAGGCCATCCAGGAGGCCGAGGCTTATCATGGCCCGTCCCTCATCATCGGCTATGCACCGTGCGAGATGCACTCCATCAAGGGCGGCATGCAGAACTGCCAGAAGGAAATGAAGAAGGCCGTCGATTGCGGTTACTGGAACATGTTCCGCTTCAACCCGGCTGCGGAGAAGAAGTTCACGCTGGACTCCAAGGCTCCCGCCGGCGGCTATCAGGAATTCCTGATGAACGAGGCCCGTTACAGCCGTCTGACCCGCGAATTCCCGGAGCGTGCCACCGTCCTGTTCGCCAAGAACGAAGAGAACGCCAAGGAGCGCTATGAGCATCTGCTCAAGCTGGTCGAAATGTATGACAAATAAGCTCTGATCCGTTTTCGGAACAGAAAAACACCGCGCGGGAGTGGAGCGATCCACTCCCGCGTTCGCGTTTCGAAAGCGCCTTGACAGATTGGCAAGCCGTCTCTGAGCGGCTCCGCCGTATACAAAACCGCCGAGGCGTTCCCTTCGGAGCGCCCCGGCGTTGATCGTTTTTCCTTTGTATTCTGCCTTACCGGACGATGCACCGCACGATGCATTCGTAGGTCGTTCCCTCATAGGTCGTACTGACGACAGTTGTGCCCTTCGCCACATACGTCACGACGCCCTTTTCATCGACCGTGCAGACGCTGGTGTCTCCGGATGTCCAGACAAGGCCCGTGATGGTCTTGCCCTCGGGATCCTTGAGCGTCAGGCGGAAATATTCACCCTTATAGCCCATCGTAACGTCATAGTTGCTGAGCGTGCAGCCCGTCTCCTCGCCGTCCGCACCCGCACCGTTCAGGCTGCACCGGACGACGCATTCCAGCGTCTGGCCCATCGTCTGAACCGTGACCGTGGTGGTGCCGCTGCTCATCGCGGTAATGACGCCGCTGGACGAGACCGTCGCAATACCTTCATCCGCGCTGGAGAACAGGATCTCCGCCTCCTCCGGCACGTTGCTGACCAGAAGCGTGGCCTGCTCGCCGGGATAGGTGAAGGTCATGTCGTCGCTGCTGAGCGCCGGCAGCTGCGCGTCCGCCTCGTTTTCATCCTCGGTGCGGGCGAAATCGCAGGTCACAAGGCATACCGCCGAATACGCGCCGCAGGTCGCGGTGATCTCCGTCGAGCCGCCGTTGACCGCAACGATCTTGCCCTGCTGATTCACGGTCGCAACGCTTTCATCGGCAGACGTGAACGTGATCTCCTCCGTGCATCCGGCAGGCTCTGTCCGGACGACGACATTGGAGAACTGCTCCGTCTCCTGGAACGTGATCGCGGTCTTGTCCAGCGACACGCCAGTACACGGAACGCTCAGATCCTTCTGCTCCTCCTCGACCGGGTCCGCGTGATAGTCCTCCTCGTTGGTGTAGCGCTGCTCCGGCGTTTTCTGCGGCTGCTCCTCCGTCTCCTTCGGGATCGGTGCTGTGCTCTCGTCCTGGAATTTGAGTGAAACAAAGCTCTGATCAAGGTATCCGATCTGGTACAGCGCGAACACCGCGCCCGCCGCGACCGCCAGCCCGAGGATCACGCAGATCGCGGCCATCATCCACTTCGGGATCGCGTAGATATTTCCGCCCGGCTCCGCCGGCTTCTGCACAGGCGCGGCTTTCTTTCCGCCGCTTCCCTTCTTCGCGGCAAATTTGCCGCCCTTCTTCGGCGCGGTACGCGCGCCCGTATCCACCACGGTCTCCGCCGGATGCACTGCGGCTCCCGGCGTCGCCGGCCGCCCGCAGATCGGGCAGACCGACGCATCCGCGCTGTACTCCATTCCGCAATATTCACAGACCCTCAGATCCATTTGATAACCTCCATATCTGAAACCTGCGCACCCGGAAAGGCTTCCGGGGCGTCAAAGCGACCGTCTGCTGACAAATCTAATTTATCATATCACAGAATTCCCCATTTTCCAAGTGGATAACACAATATATCGTATTGCATTTTTCTTAAAAATGTCCTAAAATAAGAAGCATCATAGGCTCAGGCCGTTTACCCTCCGGGAGACGGCCTGTGCCACACGCCGCGCGGCGGAGACCGCGCGCAGGCAAGGAGGCGAACTATTTGGCCCAACTCAAGCTCATTTCCCCACTGCTGTCCAACATGGAGGTCGTGCAGTGCATCAGTACCCGCGGCGGCACCTCCGTATATACCATGCGGAGCACAAAGAGCGGCCAGATTTACATTCTCAAGCATATTTCCGTCCCGGAATCCCAGACGCAGGTAGACGCACTGATCTATACCGGTGCCGCCGCGTCTGCCGAGGAGGCCCAGAAATATTATGAGCAGGTCGTAGCGGATTATCAAAAGGAGCTGGAAACGCTCGAGTCGCTTTCCAGCAGCCCCAATCTGGCGGCTTACCGCAGCTACCAGATCGAGCCGAAGGAGGACGCCGTCGGCTATGACGTCTATCTTCTGGCGGAGCAGCGCAAAACGCTTGTCGAATACCTGAACGACAACGCCATGACGCAGCTCACTGCCGTCAATCTCGGCATGGATCTCTGCAATGCGCTGGTCGATCTGCGCGCGGCGGGTCTGATCCACCGCGACGTCAAGCCGTCCAACATCTATCTCAATGCGCAGGGGCATTTCGTTCTCGGCGACCTCGGCATTGCGAAGATCGACGAGCTGAAATACTGCTCCATGCCGGAGCACATGCTCAGCTCCTACTCTGCGCCGGAGCTTTTCGAGCTGGTCGGCACCATCGATCCCACGACCGACATCTATTCGACCGGTCTGATCCTCTACCGCATTTTCAATGGCAACCATGGCCCGTTCGAGGATGAAAAGACCACGCCGCGCGCGGCGGACAAGCTCCGCGTCACAGGCGAGGCGCTTCCCGCGCCGATGTACGCCGACTACGAGATGGCAGAGATCATTCTCAAGGCCTGCGCGTTCAAGCCGGAGGACCGGTACAAGACGCCGGATGAATTCCGGCAGGCGCTCGTGGACTACATGAAGCGCAATCAGCTGACGGATACGCTGATCGTCCCGCCCATCGTCGCCGATCCCGAGCCGATCGACACAACGGAGACCGAGGAAGAGGTCGAGCCGGTGCAGTTTGCCGATGCTGAGGCCCTTCCCGAGGATTTCAAGCAGAATTTCTCCCCCGACACCGATATGCTCAGCTCCATCATCGAGTCCGTTCACCAGAACATCGACGAAGCGCCCGGCGCGCTGCTCAACTCGCTCGAGCCGCAGGAGGAGACCGACAAGCTCCCGGAGGGAGAGTCCTCCAAGACGCGCAAGCGCCGTAAGCCGAAGAAAAAGTGGCCCATCATCACGGCCGTCATTGTATTGCTGCTGGCGCTTGGCGCGGCGGCATGGTATTTCCTGATCTATAGCCCTGCCACCCTGCACATCAACAACATTTCCGTTGTCACCCGCGATACGAACGCCATCTCCGTAAAGGTCGATACCAATGAAAAGTCCGGCACGTTCAGCCTTGTCTGCTCCGATGCCTACGGCAACACGACGCGCGCCGGCTACACCGCCGGACAGGACGTCCTCTTCACGGAGCTGACGCCCGGCACGGAATACACCATCACTGCCGAGCCTGCCAACGGCGAACGGCTGACAGGCACCTATACGCTCCGCGCCACGACCGTTCCCGAGACCAACATTCTGAGCTTCGATGCAACGGGTGTCTCCATCTCACAGGTCGAGCTGAATCTGACGCTCAACGGCCCGGATCCCGGCATCTGGTCGGTAAGCTATTACGCCGACGGCGTAGAGCCTATCACAGCCACCTTCTCCGGTCATTCCACCACCATTGCAAATCTGCAATCCGGCAAGGAATACACCTTCGAGCTTCAGGAGCCGGAGGGCACGCGTCTTCGCGGCGTCCTGACCGCGTCCTACTCGACCGTTCCGACTGTTGATATCGTCGGCAGCCTCGCCATCGCCACCTCCAGTTCCTCCGTCGTTCTGTCCTGGAACTACGAGGGCGACGCGCCGGAAAGCTGGACCGTCACGCTCACCGGCCCCAACGACTATTCCGAGACACAGGTCGTCACCGCGCCGACCGCCACCTTTGAAGATCTGGTGTCCGGCGAGGACTATACCGTTACGATCTCCGCGCCCAACATGCTTCAGAGCTGTACGGCGACCGTCTCGCCGCGCACGACGGAGCTGACCTCCTTTGAGGCTGCACTCGACGAGGAAACGGGCAGCATCCGGCTGGACTGGACATGTAAGGTCGATCCGGCGGAGAACAAATGGCGCATCACCTATCAGCTCGACGGTGTTGACAGTGCGGAGCCGGTCAGCGTAGAGACAGACACGGCATCCTATGTTTTCCCGTCGGACACGCTGATCCCGAATGCGTCGTACACCGTGACGCTGGCGCTTGTCAGCGGCGAAAAGCTCGAGGGCTATCCCTCCACGCTGGGCTTCTCCACGCAGGAGGCCGAAAAGCACAGCCTCAGCGTCTACCCAGGCCTCTTCCTCTGCCCGGATAAGGAGGACTGGACGATCCAGAATCTCGGCGCGGCCCGCACCGAGTTCAGCACCTCGGAAAAGATCGCCTACGTTCTGGAGGCGACCTCCGATATCCCGTCGAACGACGGCTCGGTCAGCATTCTGGCCGTGATCCACAACAACTCCGACGGAAAGGTCGTCGATCTGGAGGAATCCAGCGCCGTCTGGAAGGATATGTGGACAAATAAGAAGTGTACCGGCTCCTTCCCGCGCACACCGCAGACACCCGGCAAGTACACGCTCTCGATCTACTTCAACCGCAAGCTCTCCACCACCGTGGACTTCACCGTCAAGGCTTCCTGAATGACCAACCGAAAAGCGGAGCGCCGATGGACGTTCCGCACAAGGGACATCAAAAGGCTCCCGCTGGATACATCCAGTGGGAGTCTTTCCTTGCGTCAGCTGGCAAGGGCACACACGGTTTTTCACGAGGCAAAACGACGTCAGGCATCGTTATCCTCGTTGGCGGGCGTGACGTATTTCAAGGAAAAATGACGCAGTGCAGCGTGAAAAACCCCGCTGTCCGGGTGCGTTGGGAGTTGGAAGAATACACCCTAAGCCGACCCGCAAGCATGTGTGGCCTTGTCAACTGACGCTTCCTTTTCGCACGCAAACAGAACGCCCCGGCGCTCAAGTGAGCGCCGGGGCTGCTTTCTGATCTTGAATTACTTCTGCTCGGCCACGTACAGGCTGACGCGGTTCTGGATCAGGCGAACAGTATCGTCGAGGGTCTTGGAGCCTGCGAAGTAGGCCTCCGTCTCGCCCTTGATGATGTTCATGACCTCCTCGTCGTTCTGGCTGACCAGCTCTGTACTGCTGTAGAGTGCCATGATCTGATCGAGCTGCTCCTGCGTCATAACATCAATGGTATACTGGTTGTTCTCGTCAAACCAGTAGCTTGCCTTCGGGTTGACGAGCTTCTCGCCGTTCTCGTCGAGGAGCGGATTGCCGTCCGCATCGGTCTGGTATTCGATCGTCATGAGATTCTTGATCTGCTCGTTGAATACCGCCGCGTTGGTCGGCAGGCCGTAGTAGCTGTTCTCCTCCTGATACTCCTTGGTGAAAAGCGTCCGCACGAACTGCCATGCGCCATCCTTGTCCGCGCAGGTCGAGGAAATGCACAGGCCGTCATAAAGGGAGAAAACATTATTGTTGCCTGTCGTGCTCGGATAGCCGACGTAGGAGACCTCCTCGCCGCCGAAGGAAGCGAGCGTGTAGAGGAAGGAGTCGAGCGAAAAAACGCCCGCGTCCATCAGCAGCTGCAAGCCGCGCTTCATCGATTCTGCGCCGCCGGGATTCTTGTTATAGTCGTAATTGCTGTAGTCGTAATCGACCGGGAACGAGTTAATGAACTCCAGCAGGTCGCGGAAGTCCTGGCCGTCAAAATTACACTCACCGGTCACCCGGTTGACGAACGAGCTGTAGCTGCGGGACAGGCAGTTCTGGAGCATACTGTCGCGGGTGTAGTACACGTCGAACACCGTCGCTTCTGGCTGAAGCTTCGTCATGGCGTCCTTAATATTGGCAAGCGTCCACTCGTCATAGTCGCCGACGATCTTCGTCAGGCCGATGGCCGTCTGAATACTGAAGGCGCTGAACGCCTGATACAGGTGTCCGTCCATGCTTGCCGCGTCCAGAACATGCGTCATGAGCGCATCGCCGCTCAGCTCACTGTCCTTGTCGATGTACGGCCTCAGATCCTCCAGAATGCCCTGTCCGGCGTACTGTGTGATTGGCATGTTGGCCGTATAGAAGATATCCGGGATCTGTCCGGAAATGATCTCCGTGTTGAGCTTGGTCAGGCCGGCATAGTAGTCATCGTTCGTGGCGTACTGGCTGTAATCCTTGATGATGATGCGGTAATCCTCGCTCAACTTGTTGAACTCAACGATGCGGCTCTTGAGCTCCCATGGAACATTCATGCAGGCCATGGTCAGCACCGTCTTGGGCTTGACGTTCGCAGCGTCCGTCTTTGTGAGGAACACCAGCGAGTAGCCGCTTGCCGCATTTGTGGCCGCTTCCGCTCTGGCAACGCCGCTGATCGCACCGTCGAGCATCATGTCATTGCCGCTCTCATTGAGGATGCCGAGGATGCGGCCGTCCTCCAGCGCATATGTACCCCAGATATTGTCAGAGTTGATATCGCAGTCCATCCAGGAGACGACCTGTTCGCTGACCTGCTCCTTCTGCTTGTAGCCGTAGACGTCGCCGTTGAGCAGGAAATAATAGTCGTAGGCCTCGTCATAGGAGGCAAGGAAGGTCCATGCGTTCGCGGGGGTCTCGATCGGGTCGCTCAGCTCGAACGTATCCGGGTCGATCAGTCGAAGCTCCGTGCCGGTATCCGTATAGCTCTGGAGCGCGGCTTTGCCGCAGAAGTTGGAGATATAGCCGCCATTGTCGCCAACCTCCAGTGTCTTGAGGATCTTGCCGTCTGCATTCTCGATCGTCACCTCATTGGTGTTCCAGTCGTAGAAATAGAGCTGGCTCTTTCCATCCACAAAGGCAAAATTCTTGGAGTTTCCGCTCTCGTCGCCATTCTCCGGGGACAGGTCGATGGTCTGCTTCAGCGTGCCGTCCGCGCCGTAAAGCTGGAGGCGGTACGTCGAGGGGCCGTCCTCATAGTAGTCCCACTCGTTCTCCGTCTCAGGATCGAAGTCCTCCGGAAGGTTGTAGTGGTAGCAGTTCATCGTGTCATAGATCCAGATCGTGCCATCCGCGCCTGTCAGTATCTGATTGATGTTGGTATAGCCCTGATAGCCCTCCGGGATCTCCGGCGTGGTGTAACCGGCAAACTGCGTCGCGACACCGGTCGCCAGATCGACCTGATACAAGCGTGTCTCCGAGGTGTACCACTCGCCGGGATCAGACGGCTCAATCGTCGGCTCGTCGGGTGCAGGCTCCTCAGCCGGCTCTTCCGTGGCCGGCTCTTCGCCGTCCGTTTCGGTATCGGCAGGCTGACTTGCGACCTCGTCGCCGACGACCGGCATCTCAATGGGAGCCTCTTCGCCGCCGACCAGCGTCATGTCGCCGCCCTCGGCATTGGCTGCAAAGCCGTCATCCAGCGGTGCTATGCCCATGTCGTCATCGCCGCCCTCGGTGCCGCCGGGGACGCCCTTGGAGATGTCCGCCGTGACATAGAGGTAGTTCCCGGACACGCAGAGCGTGTTGAGGTAATTGAGGCTCTCGTCCTCCGCCAGTTCCAGCGTCAGATTGACGTAATCCGTCGTATAGACGTATTTCGCGCTGGTCTGCTTTGTCGCGTCACTCGTCTGGGAATCGGGCTTCTGAGTGCCGCCGCCATTGTTTGAATCACTGCTGTCCGGCTTGCTGGGGTCTGCATTCGTCTTATTGCAGCCGGCCATGACGCCTGCCAGCATACAGACCGCCAGCAGGAGCGCCAGAATTCTCTTCGTCATTCTATTTTCCTCCTGAAATGAAGTTTGGATACTTTTTTACGATGGAATCATACCATACGGACCAGAAAAATGGAAGCGGCAGCTTCGGAAATTCAGAATAATTAAGATTTCCCGCGCAGCGTCCGCACCAGCTCCACCATCTCCCTGGAAGTGGGCTGCGCCGTCAGCCGCTCCGGCCGCGGCGTCCTCTGCCGGAGCACTGCGGAGATTGCAAGCCCGGTGAGCAGCGCTGCCGCCAGCGCCAGCGCGATGGCTTTTTTCATCCTGTGTGCCTCCTTTTGTGTTCTGCTCTATAAGACGGAAAAATCCGCCGTTGGTTGCAGCCCATGTAAAAAAATTTTTCTTCCGACAGATCTCACGCAAAAGCGCCCTCCGCGCGGGGTCTGTGATTGACTTTTCCTCCATCAACATTTATAATAAAAACATATGGATATTCGCCGGTCTGACCGGCATAAGGAGACGAGGAATCATGAAATATAAAATGAACATCGCCGGTCTGGAACGTGAGCTTCCCCTGTGCAGGGTTTCGGACAATTTCTACATCGGCGCTTTTATCATGTTCGGCGACGCGGAGCTGACCGTTGCCTGTGCGCGCGAGCTTCTGGCGCGCGCGCCGAAGGATTACGACTATCTGCTCACCGCTGAGGCCAAGAGCATCCCCCTGATCCACGAAATGGCCCGTCAGAGCGGCGCAAAGACCTACTTCATCGCCCGCAAGGGCCTCAAGGTCTATCTGACCGACGCCATCCATGTGACCGTCCACTCCATCACCACCCAGCATGAGCAGGATCTTTATCTCGGCGGTGAGGAGGCGGCGCTCATTCGCGGCAAGAGGATCCTGATCGTGGACGACGTGATCTCCACCGGCGAATCGCTCAAGGCGATGGAGGAGCTGGTCGCGGAGGCCGGCGGCACCGTAGCCGGACGCATGGCTGTTCTGGCCGAGGGTGACGCGCAGGATCGCAGCGACATCATCTATCTCGAAAAGCTCCCCGTTTTCAACGCCGACGGCACCGTCAAGGAATAAGCTGCCGATACATATTCGTATGCAGAAGCTCCCGCCCACAGCCGTGGACGGGAGCTTGAGCGTATCATAAAGGTTTTCATCCATTTCTCAGCCCCGCCGGATCGCTCCGACGGGGCTGCGGAAAATATTGAACGGCCGCAGGCATCGCCTGCGGCCGCTTATGTTCGCTATAAATTACAGAGCCTTCTTCGCGGTCTCGACGAGGATCTTGAACGCCTCGGGATCGGTGATGGCCAGCTCGGACAGAGCCTTGCGGTTCATCTCGATGCCGGACTTCTTCAGGCCGTACATGAAACGGGAATAGTTGATGCCGTAGGGAGCGACAGCCGCGGAGATACGGGTGATCCACAGGTTGCGGAACTCGCGCTTCTTCTGCTTGCGGCCTGCATATGCGTAAACGCCGGACTTAAAGACAGCCTGCTTGGCCATCTTGAAGTGACGGGACTTGGAGCCCCAGTAAGACTTCGCCAGCTTCAGAACTTTATTTCTTCTCTTGCGCGTCATCATTGCGCCTTTAACTCTTGCCATTTTTTAATCCTCCTATGTGTCGTCGATCCCTATTATTTGTAGGGGATCATCTTTTTCACGATATCTTCCACAGTGACGTCGGCATAGCCGTTCTTGCGAAGGTTACGGGTACGCTTGGTCGTCTTCTTGGTGAGGATATGGCTCTTGAATGCGTGCGCTCTCTTGACCTTGCCGTTCTTGGTCAGGTTGAATCTTTTCTTCGCGCCGCTATGGGATTTCAGCTTGGGCATAGTAGTTCTCCTTCCGATTCTTGCTTACGTTTATTTTGAGTTTTTGGGACTCAGGAACATGGACATATTGCGTCCCTCGAGCTTTGCTCCTTTTTCGACCGTTGCGACCTCGGCGCAGCTCTCTCCGAACTGCTTGAGCAGCACCTCGCCAAGCGACGTGTGCGCCATTTCGCGGCCGCGGAAGCGGACGGTGACTTTGACTCGGTTGCCATCGTTCAGGAACTTCATGGCGTTCTTGACCTTCGTATTGAGGTCATTGGTATCGATGCTGGGAGACATACGGATCTCCTTGACCTCGACCACGCGCTGATTCTTCTTGGCTTCCTTTTCCTTCTTCAGCTGCTCGAAGCGGAATTTTCCGTAGTCCATGATCTTGCAGACCGGCGGAACGGCGTTCGGCGCGATCTTGACAAGGTCAAGCTCCTTCTCCTCCGCCAGCGCGAGCGCGTCGGCAGACGACATGATACCAAGTTGGTCGCCATTGGCTCCGATCACGCGAAGCTCCTTATCGCGGATCTCCTCGTTGATCTGATGATCTAATTTACCGATGATAAAGCACCCCCAAATGCAAAGTGCGGATGCCGCAAAGCACCCGCACACAATGACATACTCATACCGAGACTGTACATTATGGACCCCTTCGCCAATGCTGGGGGTGAGGCGCTGCTGCTCCTGCTTTGTTTTCTCTTCGAGCATTTTAGCACGCAGATATCCCGTTGTCAAGCACAAAAATCGCAAAAAGTCACGAAACCGCCATGAAGATCGGAAGCTCCGGCGGCGCAAGCGTAAACAGGATCAGCGCCGCGCCGTAAAGTCCCGTCAGGATCACGAGCACACCGGCCAACCACCCGAGCCGCCCGCTCCTGTTCACGCGGAGGGCCGCCGCGAAGCCCAGTCCGAGCGTCAGATAATACAGTCCGATGTCCACGTACACGCTCTGCACGCCGAAGCCCGCATGAAGCGTGTAATAGATCCCGATCAGAAAGACCGGCATTCCCAGCTCCGCCAGCAGGAAGCCGCTCCATGCCGCAGGCTTTTCCGCCTGCCCGCGGGTCAGCGCGAAGCCCGCCGCCAGAAACGGCCAGAACAGGAGCTTGAGATGCTCCCAGACGCTTTCGTTCACCGGCGCAAACAGTCCCACGAGCGGCGACGGACACCAGTCGTAGGCAAAATGCAGTGCCGTCCCGGCCAGCGCAGTCAGCAGAAAGGCCAGTGCGTATCGCTTTTTCATGAAAACGACCCCCTCGTCATACCATATGACGAGGGGTCACAGCTTTATGACGCGGCGTTCGCCACGCCGTATACTCGGAAAAGCCGCTGCCCGCAGCGGGAGATTTTCCGGCAAGACAAGGCGCAAGGACGAAGGCGTACCGCGTACACATCGAATACGAAGCAGCACCGTATACTCGGAAAAGCCGCTGCCCGCAGCGGGAGATTTTCCGGCAAGACAAGGCGCAAGGGCGAAGGCGTACCGTGTGTACGTCGAGTCCGCAGCAACGCAGTATTGCCGGAAAAGATCCGCTGCGGAGGTTTACTGGAAGAAAATGTTGTGAATAACTCTCACCGCCCTGTCGGAATCCTCCTTATCGATCAGGACAGACACCTTGATCTCGCTGGTGGAGATCATGTGGATGTTGATATGGGCCTGATAGAGGGCTTCAAACATTTTGGCGGCGACGCCCGCGTTTTCGAGCATACCGGCGCCGACGATGGAGACCTTGGAGACGCCGGTGTTGATATCCATGTGGTCATATTTCAGGACGTCCTTGTTTTCATCGAGCAGACGGGCGCAGGCCATGGAATCCTTGTCGGCGACGGTGAAGATAATGTCCTTGCGCTCGTCGTGGCCGAGCGACTGAATGATCATATCGACGTTGATCTTGTCCTTGGCGAGCAGATTGAAGAGCTTATAGGCGACGCCCGGAACATCCTCCAGACCGACCAGAGCGAAGCGGGCGATCTTTTTATCCTGCGCGACGCCGGTAATATAGGTTTTTTCCACTTTTTTGACTACCTCCTTGACGATGGTGCCGGGATTGCCGGTAAAGCTGGAGAGCACCTCGAGCTGAACGCCGTAGCTCTTGGCAAGCTCGACGGAGCGGTTGTGGAGCACCTGCGCGCCCATGGAGGCAAGCTCCAGCATTTCGTCATAGGTGATCTCCGATAGCTTCCGCGCTTCGGGAACGATGCGCGGGTCGCTGGTATAGACGCCGTCCACGTCTGTGTAGATCTGGCAGAGGTCTGCCTGAAGCGCAACGGCCAGCGCAACAGCCGTCGTGTCTGAGCCGCCGCGCCCGAGCGTGGTGATGTCGCCGGTGCGGTCCACACCCTGAAAGCCCGCAACAAGGACGATGCGCTTGCGATCCAGCTCTTCCTTTACGCGCTCACAGTCTACCTTGGTGATGTGCGCGGCGGAGTGGTTGGAATCCGTCGCCATACCGATCTGCCATGCGCAAAGCGAAACGACCGGGAAGCCAAGCTTTTCGATTGCCATTGCCATGAGGGCAATGGACATCTGTTCGCCGCAGCTCAGGAGCATGTCCATTTCGCGCCGGGATGCGTCCGGGTTGATCTCCCGTGCCTTTTCGATCAGATCGTCGGTCGTATCGCCCTGCGCGGACAGCACGACGCAGACGGAATTCCCCTGCTGATAGGTTTTTGTAATGATTTCCGCGACATGGAAGATCCGCTGCGCATCCGCGACGGAGCTTCCGCCGAATTTCTGTACGATCAATGCCATAGTATTCCTCCGGGATCATAATTCCCTGACCGGGAAAACCGCCTCGAGCCGCAGTCCGCTTTCCGAAAGCGCACGGCGCGGGAGCTTTTCCGTAAAGCCGCCCTGCCAGCCCATCTGCGCCGGGAGCCAGCGCACCGCGCCGAGTCTTTCCTCCACAGCGCCGCGCCGTTCCTTTGTGCGCACAAACCAGCGCGCTTTAAAATCCTCAAGCGGCGCCAGCCGCGCAGGCTCCGCGCTCCATGCGCACCGCTGCCTGCCGGGATTTCCCGCAAGCTCGATCACGTCGCCCAGCACCGCGCTGGCCGTTGGATAGCGTCCGGCGCCGGGGCCTGCGAACTGGACCCGTCCGACCTCGCTGCCGCAGATCTCCACGGCATTGTTGACGCCGCCGATGCCCGCGAGAAGCTGCGTTCCGGGGACAAAATGCGGTGAGACAAAGACAAACAGTCCGTTTTCGCTTTGCACGGCTCTTCCCAGCAGGCGGAGCTTCATACCGCCCGCAGCGGCAAAGGCCGCGTCGAGCGCCGTAATTTTCGTAATACCTTCGACGGATATCCGATCCGGCGCGACGTTTTTCCCGAACGCAAGCCCGGCCAGAATACAGATCTTACGACCGGCGTCAAGGCCCTCCACGTCGGCGGCGGGATCCGCCTCCGCGTATCCGAGCCGCTGTGCCTCGCGCAGGGCGGCGTCATAGCTCTGCCCGTTTTCCAGCATCTGCGTCAGGATATAGTTGGTCGTGCCGTTGAGGATGCCCGAGACCTCCTCCAGCACGTTCGCGCCAAGACAGCGCGAAAGCGGATGGAGCACCGGGATGCCGCCCGCGACGGAGGCCTCGAACAGGAAGCCCGCGCCATACTCCCGCGCAAGCTCCATGAGCGCCGCGCCATGCTCGGCGACGAGCTGCTTGTTGGCCGTTACGACGCTTTTCCCCGCCTTCAGGGCGCGCATGCAGTATTCCAGCGCCGCGCCGCAGCCGCCGATCGTCTCGACAAGGATCGTGACCTCCGGATCGGACTCGATCACGGAAAAGTCCCGCACCATTTCCTTTTCAAACGGGTCGCCGGGAAAATCTCTCCGGACAAGAATGTATTTGAGTTCGACAGGCTCTCCGGCGCTTTCGGCGATTTTCGCGGCATTGCGGCGAAGGATCTCCGCCACACCGCCGCCGACCGTTCCGTAGCCCGCAATGGCGATCTTCTGCATATTTTTTCCTCAGTGGTTCGCAAGCCGGTAAATTTCCAGCATTTCGTCATAGCCGAGCACGCGGAAGCTGCCGATGGTCCTCGTTTTCTGATAGCTGCACCGCAGCGCCAGCTCCTGAAGGCCCTCCTCGCTCTGCACGCCGACGTCCTTCAGCTCACCGAGACTCACCGGCATATGCAGGCTCCGGAAGAAATTCTCCGTCGCCTCGATGCCGAGCATCGCCGCCTCGTCCGCGTCCACATCGTCCACGTCCCAGACGTTTCTTGCAAAGCGTGCAAACCGCGCGGGCTTCGTCTCCCACACATACCGCGCCCAGCTGCCCCACATGGCGGAAAGCGTTTCTCCGTGGATGGCGTCGAATTTCTCGCTCAGCGCATGGCCGAGCTGATGCGTGGTGAATTCACGCGGCGCGCCAAGGCCGGTCAGGCCGTTGTGTGAGACGCTGCCGCACCACATGATCTCGCTCATGGCGTGCAGATCGTTTTCGTTTTCAACGACCTTCGGGCCGTTGCGGATGACCACGCGCAGCAGCGCCTCGGCCAGCGCATCGGTCAGCTCGTTGTCGTCCGCCGGTGTAAAGTACCGGTCGAGCGTGTGCATCAGGATATCCGTCACGCCGCAGGACACCTGCCGCGGCGGGAGCGTCATCGCCAGCTTCGGATCGAGGATGGCGAACGCCGGACGGTTGAGGTCGGTGTTGAGGCCGCGCTTTTCCTGCTCCTGCTCGTTGGTCAGCACAGCGGAATCGCTCGTTTCGCTTCCGGACGCCGGGATGGTCAGGATCACGCCCACCGGCGTGGAGCGTGTCGGCACCGCGCGGCGCTTCCAGAATTCCCAGATATCTGTCTCCGGATTGGCCGCGCCGTGGGCGATGGCCTTGGCCGTGTCGATCACGCTGCCGCCGCCGACGGCCAAGATCAGATCTGCGCGGAATTCGGCCGCCCTTTTTACGCCCTCGCGGGCCAGCTCCACGCGCGGATTGGGCTGCACACCGCCGATGGAGTCATACGGGAGCAGCGCCTCGTCCAGCAGCGCAAACACCCGGTCAAGAAGGCCGCTGCGCTTGGCGCTGCCGCCGCCGTAGACCACCAGCACGCGGCTTCCGCCGTGCTTTTTCACAAGCTCCGCCGTGCGGCAAACGCTTCCCTCGCCGAAAACCACGTTCGTTTTGATATAATACTGAAAGCTCTGCATAGCGCCCTCCTTATCCCGCGACCATCTCAGCCTTGACCACGCCCTGCGTCTGGCTGATCGTATGCACCAGCTCCTCAAGCGAGCAAGTCAGATTGCCCGTCTCCGCGGAGATCGTGACCATCGCGCGGCCGCCGGTCGGGATGCTCTGATTGATGGTGAGTATATTTGCGCCGTTATTGGCAAAAATGGATAGTATTGCCGACAGGACGCCAGCCTTGTCCTTGAGCATCATCTGGAAGGTGATGATGCGCCCGGCCATCAGGTTCTGGAACGGCGCGATCGTATCGCGGTACTTATAAAACGCGCTGCGGCTGATCCCGACGGCACGGGTCGCCACATTGACCTTGTCCGTCTCTCCGGTCTCCAGCAGGCGCTTGGCCTCCGCGACCTTCCGGAAGATATCCGGCAGGGCCGCTGCCTCTACAATGTAGTACTTCGGTGTTTTTTCCATCGAATGTGCTCCTTTCCGTCCTTGATATAAAGGCATGTGTCCTTATATGGTGGTTACTATACACGATTCGGCGGCAAATTTCAAGTCGGTTCCGGCTTTTTTCGGAGGGAATGCCTTGGATATGAAAAAAATCTGGCGCGGGGCGCTGATCGCCGCCGCCTGTGCGGCGGGCCTGTGGCTGTTCGCGGCGGTGCTCCTGCCTGTGCTCGCGCCGTTTCTCATCGGTCTGGCCGTCGCGGCGCTGGTGCAGAAGCCGGTCGCGCTGCTGCTGCGCCGGACGCAGCTTCCGCGCGGACTGGCCGCGTTCTTGTGCGTGCTGGTGATCTTCGGCGGGCTGTTTGCCGGACTTTTCTTCCTTCTGCGCGCCGTTCTGACGGAGCTGAGCGGCTTTCTGCGGAAGCTCCCGGCTCTGGCCGCGTCGCTGGCCGGGCCGCTCAGCCATCTGGAAGCCCGGCTTCTGGAGCTTGCCGGAAAGCTGCCGGACGGGATCGGAACGGGGCTTCGCTCCGGCATCAAGAGCCTCTTTGAGAGCGGCTCCGTCCTCGGCAGCCGGATCTACGACTGGCTCTTCGACTTCGCCTCCGGCTTTTTCGGCAAAGCGCCGGGCATCGTCCTGTTTATCATCACCTCCATTCTCGCCAGCTTCATGTCCGCGGGCGATCTTCCGGCCATCCGCGATGCGCTCCGGAGCCGCCTGCCGGAGAAGTGGCGGACGCGGCTGGAAAAGCTGCTGACGCATCTGAAGGTATCGCTCGGAGGCTGGCTGCGCGCACAGTTCAAGCTCATGGGTGTGATGTTCCTGCTGGTGACGGCAGGACTAGCCATCCTCGGCGTGGACTATCCGCTCCTGTTCGGGCTGATCGTCGCGCTCGTGGACGCGCTGCCGGTGTTCGGCACAGGAACGATCCTGATCCCGTGGAGCCTGACGCAGTTTTTGCAGAACGATCTGCGGCGCGGCATCGGCCTTCTGGTTTTATACGGCGTGGCGGCGCTGAGCCGTCAGGCGCTTGAGCCGCGTCTGGTCGGAAAGCAGGTCGGGCTGCATCCGCTGCTGACGCTGCTGGCACTCTACACCGGCTTCCGGGCCGCCGGTGTCGCGGGCATGATCCTGTTCCCCATCGGCGTGATCTTCCTCAAACAGCTCTGGGATCACGCCGGACTTTCCGGAAATCTCTGATTGCGCATTGCCTCCGCGTGCGGTACAATACATTATAATATTCGTCCTAGGAGGCCGTCTTATGCTTCTGCGCTGCACCGCTTCGCGCGAAGGAAAGCTGAATACGTTTCTGCGCCGGGAGCTTTCCATGTCCTCCTCGCTGGTCTCGCGGCTGAAATGGCAGAACGCACTGCTGGTAAACGGCGCGCCCGCGCACACGGGCCACCCGGTCCGCACCGGCGACGAGGTCGCCGTCCGGCTGGAGGAAACGGTCGAGGGCTTTTCGCCGGAAGAAATGCCGCTTTCCATTCTCTACGAGGACGAGGCGCTCATCGCGCTGGACAAGCCCGCCGGGC
>FR887225.1:0-1986 GCA_000436735.1 Firmicutes bacterium CAG:170 | reverse complement strand
CCCCCCCCCCCCTGCCGCAACGACGGCACGCTTGCAAACGGCCTGCTGGCCTACTATCAGAAAACCGGCCAGCGTTGCGGCATTCATCCCGTCTCGCGACTCGACCGCGACACCTTCGGCGTGGTGCTGCTGGCGAAAAACGCCTATGTCCACGAAAAATTCCGCCAGCTCCATCAGAGCGGCGGCATCCGCAAGACCTACCGCGCCTGCGTTTACGGTGCGCCGGACGCGGACTGCGGCACGATCGACCTGCCCGTATTCAAGCTCGGCGGCGGCAGCCTCCTGCGCATCGTCGATGCGCGCGGCCAGCAGGCCGTCACCGAATTTTCCGTTCTCCGGCGCTGGGAACGCACCGCCCTTCTGGCGCTGCATCCCATCACCGGCCGCACGCACCAGCTGCGGCTGCACTGTCTTGCCTCCGGCTGGCCCATTCTCGGCGACCCGCAGTACGCGACCGACGCCTCCCGCGCCTATTCCGCGCAGTGCGGCATTGCGCCGCAGCAGCTCTGCGCCGCAGAGCTGGCGTTCACGCATCCGCTCACCGGCGAGTCCGTCCGTATTTTTTCGCATCAAGACGTGCTCTGCCCGGAGGCGGAGGACAGCCGTCTTTGAAGCATTTTCCGCCGGAGGCGGGGCGTTGTCGCCCCGCCTCTTTTCCTTTTTGCTTCCATTTTTTCCGCAGTACTTTCCTTGTTTTCGTGCTTTTCCATAAAAATTACGCAAAAGCAGAGCTTTTTTGCATTTTTCTATGCAAAGTGCTATAGTACGACACGGAATTTGAGAGAATTTGCTGGATATGCGTTTTTCCGGAGCATTTGGGAGATCGCGCCGGTAAAACCGCTCTGAAAAATCCCCTTCCGATGTCTGCGAGGCGCGGACTTTTTTTACGCCATTTCCTAAAGGTCTTTAGGGTGTATTCTTCCAACTCCCAACGCACCCGGACAGCGGACCTTTTCACGCTGCGCTGCGCCATTTTTCCTTGAAATACGTCAGTATTCCCGCGAAAAAATGTCTTGCTCAACGCAAAAATTCCTCGCTGCCGGTCACATTGGGAGTTGGAAGAATACACCCTAGGAATTTCATATCCTGCAATAGAGGCAGAACAGCACGAAGAACCGGAATCTGGAAAAAATCAAAGAACAGATCACGTTGGGGACCCGGCGGCTCGTTGCGGCGGGCGGCATGTCCAATTTCAGCTTTCCGAAGCTCTCCGCCGAGACCGGCATCGCCGCACCGAAGGTTTATGAGCACTATAAAAATAAAGAGGACCTGCTTACGAGCTGCTACCTCGCCATCGACGCGGAGATCGGCGCGCTTCTGTCCGGCTTCCTGCAAAACGATCCGCCCCACCGACACGAGCTGGAAAAAATCGACGTCTACTGCCGCGCGCTCTGGGCCGCCTATTGGTGCTACTTGACCGCCGACGCGGATCGGACGCTCTTCTACTGGTCGTTTTACCATTCCGAATACTACACGCAGGCCGTCGCCGCGCGCAGCATTCCGAACTACCGGACGCTCGAAGCGTTCATGGACGCGCTCGACAAGCGCTTTCACATCTCCGAGCGCCATGACAGCGGCGTTCTGGTCGCAAACATGATCGACGGGAGCATCAACGCAGCCGTCCGTGTGCTGCGCGGAGAGTTCTCCGGCGATGACCGGACGCTCAATACGGTCTACCAGACGGTCATACAGCCTCTGTTTTCCGTTCTTGGACTCCGAATATAAAGGGTTGGTGCAAAGCCATGACAGACAAGGAATTGAAGCATCTGAGCCGTATGGAGCTCATCGACATCATCTACGAGCTTCAGAAGCAGAATGAGCAGAACGCCGCGCAGATTGAAAAGCTCCAGGCCGCGCTGGACGAAAAGGAGCTGCACATCGAAAACGCCGGCTCCATCGCGGAGGCCGCCGTCCAGATCAGCGGCGTTCTGGAGGCCGCGCAGGCCGCGGCGGATCAGTATCTGCTTTCCATCCGCGCCGCGACCG
>FR887224.1:24525-32497 GCA_000436735.1 Firmicutes bacterium CAG:170 | reverse complement strand
ACCGGCTATACGGATGCGGACATCTGGACGGTTGGCGTCAACAAGGACGGCACCTACACCTTCTCGACCGGCGAGGGCAAGAAGCTCTCCATGGGTACCGGCTTCACCAGCACCCCGCTGGACGATGTGAACCAGAGCTGGAAGCTCAACGCCGTAGACGGCAAGGAAGCGACCTATTATATCGACAACACCGGCCGCACGGATAAGTACCGTATGCAGTTCCAGGAGAAGTTTGGTACCTGGAGCGCCTACACCGGAACGGGCGACGCCTTTGAGCAGCAGCTCTATCTGGTCGTGGACTCCAGCACGGAGCCTGATCCCGGCCCCGAGCCGACGCCCAGCGCGCTGTTCAAGGACGGCGAGCAGGTCGTTATTTACAACCCTGCCAACATGAAGGCGCTTTCCACCGAATACAGCGGCTTCTATAACAAGGGCACGGACGTCACGCTGACGAACGGTACGCTCACCGGCTATACGGATGCGGACATCTGGACGGTCGGCGTCAACGAGGACGGCACCTACACCTTCTCCACCAGCGAGGGCAAGAAGCTCTCCATGGACACGCAGTTCTCCAGCACCCCGCTCGACAAGGTGAACACCGCATGGAACGTGCTTCCGGCAGCAACGGATGGCTGCTACTACATCCAGAACACCGGGCGTAGCAGCTATCTGGAGTGGTTCGCTGAAAAGAACAACTGGAGCAGCTATGGCAAGATCGGCGACGAGGCCCTGTTTGCGCAGGCGTTCTACCGCGTCCGCAAGAGCGGCATCGTGACCAGCCTGTCCGCAGGCGATACGGTCGTGGTCTTCAACCCGGCCAACATGAAGGCCCTGTCCACGGAATACTCCGGCTTCTATAACAAGGGTACGGACGTGACGCTGGCAGACGGCAAGCTGTCCGGCTATACCAAGGCCGACATCTGGACGGTCGGCGTCAACGAGGACGGCACCTACACCTTCTCCACCAGCGAGGGCAAGAAGCTCTCCATGGATACGGGCTATACCAGCACGCCGCTCGATAAGGTCAACGACGCATGGAATGTCACACCTGCGGCGACGGAAAACTGCTTCTACATCCAGAATGCCGTGCGCGGCAACTATCTGGAGTGGTATGCGGATAAGAATAACTGGAGCAGCTACGGCAAGATCGGCGACGAGGCCCTGTTTGCGCAGCAGTTCTATCTGGTCGTGGACGACGGCTCCGATCAGCCCTCCGGCGATCTGCCGAAGCCCGGCGACAAGTTCGTGATCTACAACCAGAACGCACAGGCGGTTCTGGCGGCAGAGAACGACACGCAGTCCATTGAAAAGGCTGCGGCTGTGATCGAGAACGGCAAGGCTGTCCCGGCCAACGGCGCGGTCGTCTTTACCGTCGAGCAGAACGGCGAATATCTCCGCTTCTACAGCGAGGCTTACGGCTACCTCTGCTCCAACGGCACCGGCAACAACGCCTTCTACAGCAAGGACTTCTCCGAAGAGGGCGTCACGACTGATGACGCCGACTGGCTCGTCCGCACCTGCTCCGGCGGCGTGGGCGGCTATGAGATGGAGAGCCGCGTTGCGAAGTTCAGCGGCCACAGCCAGTGGCTGGAGTATTACTCCGACGCGTTCAAGACCTACAGCATGTACAGCAAGACTGGCGAGCTTGATTATACACTCTACTCCTTCTTCTTCTATCCCGTGGCGGACGGCGTGAATGTGGACGGCGGCCTCGTCGTGCAGCCCACCATCACCTTCCCCGAAACCATGCTCCCGGCCTATGTCGGCAGCAATTACGAGTTTGACCTCGAGATCGACACAATCTATGCGATCGACGATCCGTGGATCGAGTACAGCATCCGCGACGAAAAGGGCAAGCTGATCGGCGGCGTAATGGGCGGCACGGACGTGGAGGTTCTGGACGGCTTCACCACCGGCAAGGGCCGTGTCCATATCACGGTCTTTGATACGGACATTGAGGAAGCAGCCAAGGCCGGCAGCAAGATGACCCTGACCTTTGCGTTCAAGGATGTCAAGGGCAACGAGGCCAGAGCGTCCTACACCGTCAACATCCTCGACGAGCCGGTCATTTCCAACGTAACGCCCGCGCAGGGCGCGCAGACCGGCACGGAAAAGAAGCCGGTGATCTCTGCGGAGATCGCAAACGCCGGTGAAGCTCCCACCGTGACCATGACGGTCAACAACGAGACGGTCAATGCGTCCTACGCGGACGGCAAGGTCACCTACACCCCGGCTGCCGCTCTGGCGGACGGCAGAGTCACCGTGACTGTGACGGTCAAGCGTGCGGACGGCAAGGAAGCCAGCAAGACGTGGTCCTTCACCATCGGCGAGGCGACCTTCCAGCGCTATTTCGGCCAGCTGCATTCCCATACGCAGTATTCCGACGGCGCAGGCTCGCTGGAAAGCGCTCTGAGCTATGTCAAGAATCTGCCGGATACCGCGAACGTTGACTTCGTCGCGTTCACCGATCACTCCAACTATTTTGACACCACCAGCGCCGCGAACCCCGAGGGTGCGCTCTACGACATGTCCCTGGCCTCCGCTTCCAGTCAGCAGACCTGGAAGAGCTACAAGGACGCTGTCGCTGCGTTCAACGCGGAAAACGCGGGCAGCATGGTCGCCATGGCGGGCTTTGAGATGACGTGGTCCGGCGGCCCCGGCCATATCAATACCTTCAACACCCCCGGCATCGTTTCACGCAACAATTCGACGCTCAACAACAAGACCAAGGACGCCGGCCTGCAGGCCTACTACAAGCTCCTTTCTCAGTCCGAGGGCGCCAACGCACTGAGCCAGTTCAACCATCCGGGCACGACCTTCGGCAACTTCATTGACTTCGGTTATTGGGATGCCGTGATCGACACCCGTATGTACATGGTCGAAGTCGGCAACGGTGAAGGCCAGATCGGCGCGGGCGGCTACTATCCCAGCTACGAGCAGTACATTATGGCGCTCGACAAGGGCTGGCACGTCGCACCGACCAACAACCAGGATAACCACAAGGGCCGTTGGGGCAACGCCAACGACGCCCGCGACGTCGTCCTGACCGACGACTTCACCGAGAACGGCATCTATGAGGCGATCCGCAACCGCCGCATGTACGCCACCGAGGACAAGAACCTTGAGCTGGACTACACCGTCAACGGCAACATGATGGGCTCCATCATCGACGTTCCGGAAAAGCTGAGCTTTGAGGTCTCCTTCAACGATCCCGACCGTACCGATTCCATCGCCAAGGTCGAGCTGGTCGCCAACTCCGGCAAGGTCGCCTATACCTGGGACAATGCCGCGGATCTCGCCAAGGGCTCCGTCAGCGTCACGCTCGATCCCGAGTACACCTATTACTTCGTCCGCGTCACCGAGGGCGACGGCGATCTGGCCGTGACCGCTCCTGTGTGGGTCGGCGAATCGCTCAAGCTCGGCATCTCCAAGGCTGAGTGCGGCACCTCTACGCCGGTCACCGACGAAGAGCTGACCATCACCACCACGTTCTTCAACAGCGAGGCCAAGCCCGCGACGATCAAGTCCATCACCTATACCATCGGCAATGAGACGATCGGCACTGTGACGGACGCCATCGCGCTGGCTGCAAGCAGCACGCAGGATGTGGAGTTCAAGTATACCCCGACCAAGGCCCGTGTCATGACGGTCAAGATCACCGCCGTGATCGAGCAGGACGGCAAGGAATACACCTTCACGAAGGACGTTGTGCTCGACGTTCTGGATGCTGGTAAGCTCGTCTACATCGGCATCGACGCATCCCACTACAACGAGTATGTTGCGGGCAACTACAAGGATTCCATGGGCAACTTCGGCGAGCTGGCTGCGGGCTATTCCGTGCGCACGGTCATGCTCAAGACCAGCGAGGAGCTGATCGCGGCCTGCGGCAACGCCAAGTTTAAGGGCCTGATCCTGACGGCTCCGTCCCGTCGTCTGGCGGACGCGCAGACGGATCCCAGAACCTATTCCGAGGCAGAGCTGAACGCGATCAAGGCGTTCAACGAGAATGGCGGCATGGTCGTGCTTGCCGGCTGGTCCGACAACTACGAGAACTACCCGGTCATTCAGAACAATCCGGCTATCAAGCACATGGCTGCGACGCAGAACGAGGTTCTGGCGGCCCTTGGCTCCAGCCTCCGTATCTCCGACGACGCGACCTATGACGATGTTCGCTCCGCAGCGGACGGCGTCGATAAGTGGAGACTCTACTTCTCGGCCTACAATATGGACAACCCGCTTCTGAAGGGCGTGGAGTTTGACGCGGAGCATCCGTTCGACAAGCTCTACACCGAGCGCTTCAGCCACTACGGCGGCGCCTCCATCTATGCGGTTGACGCCAGCGGCAACCCGACCTCCACGATGCCCGCGACGGTCAGCCCCGCGGTCTATGGCCACGCGACGACCTACTCCGTGGACGTTGACAAGGACGGCCTTGGCGGCGCAGCTACCCCGAAGTACACCTTCGCGGATAATGACGACCGCCTGATGGTCATGGCGTCCGAGCAGCTCGAGGGCAAGGGCCTGATCGTCGTTTCCGGCGCGGCCTTCATGTCGAACTTCGAGGTCCAGTATCAGGCTTCGGACAACGGCGCGGAGAAGAACTACTCCAACTACAAGATCTGCCAGAACCTTCTGTCCATGCTCAACCAGACGCAGATCGATAAGATCTCCGACGTGCAGGCAGAGAAGGACGAGGGTGTCAAGTACACCATCGAGGGCATCGTGACCTCCAACGCCTCCGGCTATGACAAGGATACCGCGTTCTTCGACTGCATCTATGTGCAGGACAACACCGCCGGTATCAACGCCTTCCCGGTCGCAGGCAACTTCAAGATCGGCGACAAGGTCCGCATCACCGGCACGACCTCCTCTTATCAGGGCGAGCGCCAGATCGCGGTGACCAAGATCGAAAAGATCGCGGACGCCGAGGCTCCGGCTCCTCTGGATGTCACGGCTGCGCAGGTCAATGACGGCTCCGTGCTCGGCACGCTTGTTCGTGTCAAGGGCACCATCACCAGAGTCGAAGAGGCCGAGGGCAAGATCCAGACCATCATGGTCAAGGATGCCGCAGGCAATGAGACCCGTATCTTCATCGACGGCTACATCACCAAGGACAAGGAAGTCCAGAACGCAGTCATCGGCAATCAGGTCGAGGCAGTCGGCCTGGCCTCCTACGACAACACCTTCGTCCTGTCCGACGGCACGCCGGTCTATCCGCGTATCCGTATCCGCGACCGCGACGATGTGGTTTGCAGCAAGTCCGACAGCAAGATCTGGAGCGTGACCCTCGTCACGGACGGCGGCACGATCAACTCCGGCAACGTGACGGCTTACATTGAGGGCGTCGGCGCGGTCCTGCCCACCGATGTGACCAGAAGAAACTACATCTTCCTCGGCTGGTTCACGGCGAACAACATCCGCGTGACGGAGATCTCCGCTGCCGACAGCGGCGACAAGATCTTCTACGCGCACTGGATGGCTGCCGGTGCGATCCCCGGCATCATTGACGCCATCGGCGATTCGATGCGCTTCGACGATGTGACCAAGGGCGACTGGTTCTACAAGGATGTGGAGTATGTCTACAACGAGGGCATCATGGACGGCGTCAGCAAGCGCGAATTCGCGCCCAACGAGACGCTCACCCGTGCGATGATCGTCAAGATCCTCTACCGCATCGAGGGCGAGCCCGCCGGCTACCGCAGCTCCGACTTCAACGACGTGGAAAGCGGCAGATGGTACACCGAGGCAGTTGCATGGGCCGCGGAGAAGGAGATCGTCAAGGGCTATGGCAACGGCAAGTTCGGCCCGAACGATCCTGTCACGCGTGAGCAGCTGGCTGCGATCCTGTACCGCTACACGCAGTACAAGGGCTGGAGCACGGCAGCCGCTTCCGGCAATCTGGACGGCTTCAAGGACGCTGCCTCCGTTTCCAGCTACGCGGTTGACGCAATGAACTGGGCGGTTGACGAAGGACTGCTGAAGGGTGCGAACAACAAGCTTTCGCCCAAGTCCAACGCAACGCGCGCACAGGTCGCCGCGATCATTCACCGGTATCTGAAGGGCTGATTTCCAAGCGTTTTCGCCCCACCGGCTCCGGCCGGTGGGGCGATGTTTCAATTGCCGTCCGCACGGACAGCGGCGGCGGATGCAAAAGGAGCTTTCATGGAAGAAAAGAAAAGAAAACTGAGCAGGCGGCGCTGGCTGGAGATCGGGATCGGAGCGCTGCTGGTGCTGCTGCTGATCTCATGGGCGGCTGTTCTCTGTGCGACGGAGACTGACCGCGAGGCGTCGGCGGCCCGGAAGCGGAAATTTGCCGTCGCGCGCGTTGTGGACGTGCAGGAGGATGACGGCGAGGCACAGGACTGGACCGAGGGCCGCAGGATCGGACAGCAGCAGCTCGAGGTCGAGATCCTGACCGGCGAATGGAAGGGTGTTCGGCTCGAAACCATCAACTACCTGACCATCTATACCAATGTGGACGCCCGTGAGGGCACGCGGATCATTGTCCGCCTGGACGTGGACGACGACGGACAGCCGTATGTCGTGTCCGTGCCAAACTATGACCGCGCGCCGGTGCTGGCGGGCCTTGCGCTCGTGTTTGCGGCGCTGCTGGTCGTGATCGGGCGGAAGAAGGGCCTGATGGCGCTGGCGGGCCTGCTGTATACGCTGGCCTGTATCTGGTTCATTCAGGTGCCGATGATCCTGCGTGGCGCAGATCCGGTCTGGATCACCATTCTGATCGTTGTGCTGACGACGGGCGCTTCGCTGCTGCTCCTGACCGGTATCAGCAAAAAGACGCTCTGCGCGACGCTCGGATGCGTCGGCGGCGTGGCGGCGGCGGGCCTGTTTGCAGCGCTGTTCTGCGTGATCTCGCCGCTGAACGGCTTCAATATGTCGGAGGCGGAGGAGCTGGTGCTGCGGTCGCTGGACCGCGATATCCACATCAGCGGATTGTTTGTCAGCGGAATTCTGATCGCGTCGCTCGGAGCGGTCATGGACGTGGCCATGTCCATTTCCTCCGCGTGCTGGGAGCTGCGGGAGCTGAATCCTGCGCTGCCGCGCAAGGCGCTCTTAAGTTCGGGGATGAACATCGGCAAGCTCTTCCGTTCGGGGATGAACATCGGCAAGGACGCGATGGGCACGATGGCGAACACGCTGATTTTGG
This sequence comes from Firmicutes bacterium CAG:170, assembly GCA_000436735.1. Taxonomy (GTDB): domain Bacteria; phylum Bacillota; class Clostridia; order Oscillospirales; family Oscillospiraceae; genus CAG-170. Next base: position 25,332 of record FR887224.1, on the reverse strand, counting down.
CGTTTTCCGGCTCGTCGCTGAATCTGCTGCTGCTGTGCCAGATCTTTGACTATCCGCTCATTCAGATCTTCAACACCGACGCCATTGCGATCGAGCTGATCCGCGGACTGGCAGGCTCCATCGGCATTATCCTGACGGTACCGCTGGTCGCGCTGCTGGCTTCGCAGATGATGGGGCCGCAGAAGGCTGCAAAAAAATAAAAAGATGTCCTCGGATACAGCGTATCCGGGGACATTTCCATGCTTTGACTCAGGCATCCTGTAAGCTCCGGGCCAGAATGCCGATCCACTCGTCCAGCGGCAGGATATAGCTGCCCGGATCGTCGAACTGGTAGAAATATGCATACAGGAACACGTTTCCGCGCTGGATCAGGACGACGGGGAAGTGGAGCGTTCCCTCATAGGCGGTCAGCGTGCAGCCGTCCACCTCCGGCGCGTCCAGCGGCATATAGCTGCGGTCACGGCGGGCAATGGCGTGGTATTCCCGCAGCAGCTGCCGCGCCAGCCACGGCGAAGCCGTCTCGTAATAGTCGATATACAGCCCGCCGCGCAGAACGCTGCCGTCGGCGCGGGTCACGTCCGCGACCTCGTGGTAGTCGATCATGGACGGCGCGAGCCAGTCGGAGTGCAGCTCGACAAGGTTAAAGCCCATGCCCGTCATGCTCTCCCGGTAATCGGTCACAGCCGTGCCGTCCGCAGAGGCAAGGTCCCGCATGGAGGCAAACGGAAGCTGACCCTCGAGATCGGAGGGGTGATGATCCTGCGCAGGCTCAGTTATGCGGCAGCAGCCGACAATTATGAGCGCGGC
>FR887224.1:15002-24434 GCA_000436735.1 Firmicutes bacterium CAG:170 | reverse complement strand
CGGCGCTCCGGCTGACGGCCCTGCTCCAGCGTCCTTTGAAGCTTCCGCAGAGCGCGCAGCTCCCGCACGGAGCGGACGACGGCCCCGACAGCCAGCGCCGCAAAGAGAAGAAAGACCGGCGTCCGAAGCTCCAGAATGGCGCGCAGCAGACCGACGCGCTTGAGGATCGGCGCAAGCAGAAACACAAGGATCCACAGCGCAGCATAGATCGCCGCGTTTACGCTCCGCGATTTTACGGCCTTGAGCGCCAGCGCCTGCACGGCGGGATCGGTATTCAGCTCCCGCGCAGCCGGATCGTGCGAACGGTAGATGTAGAACTCGCCACGCCGCGCAACGTATTCCCAGCCGTATTGGGCGCAAAGCTCCACCTGCTCCGGGTCCGGCTCATAGCCGTCGCCGAGCAGGCCCGTGTCCTTCTGCGCGGCCTCCAGCCGGTACTGGACGCGCTGCGGCACGGCGCGCTCGAACACGGCCACACCGGCAAACAGACCGTCCTTTTTCAGCAGCAGGCCCTCGCGGGCCAGATCGGTCAGCCAGCACTCCGTACCTTCCACGTCATAGTCCGGGCAGGGCGGCAGGCGCAGGACATATTTCGGCTTTTCTGCTTTTTTCATCGGCTCATCCCTCCTCCGGCGCTTCCGCGTCCATGATGCACTGCCGCAGGCGCTCCAGCTCCGCGCGGTAGGCTTCAATGCCCTTGGCCGTGACGGCATAGGTGCGCTTGCGGCCCTCGACGCTCGTTTCGCAGATGTATTTTTCCTTTTCGAATTTTGCAAGAATGGTGTAGAGCGTGGCCGGGCCAAGCTGTACGCGGCCTCTGGTGCGGCGCTCGATGAATTCGGCGGCGTCTATGCCGCACATGGGGCCGGTTTGAAGTGCCATCAGGACGTAGAACATTGATTCCGTCAGAAGCTCCATGGACTTTTTGGGCATGAGCGGCGGCCTCCCTTCAATATCGTTTTATGATATCAATATACGATATTATAAGCGGCGGCACTATTTTTGTCAATAGGGCAATGCACGCCGCCGTGCTGAGGAATGTATGCTGCCGCGTCCGCTCCGAACGGAGGGCAGGGGGGAAGGAAAAAGGAGGCGCCGGACGGCGCCTCCTTGGGCTGTAAAGCATCGCAATATTTCGCAGTCTGCGGCGGAAGCTGTGCGCTCAGCGCTGATTTGCGCTGTCGATGGCGAGCACCACGGCCAGCGCCAGCAGCTCGTCGCGCGGCTCCGGAATGTCCAGCGTGTAGCAGTCGCCCCACGTCAGCCACTCCTTCTCGATGGAGAGTGCGCGGCGCTCTCCGTCCCATGCAGTGAACTCGTGGGCAAGGAACTCGCCCTCGATATGCCAGTCCGGGCCTTCCACGGTGTATTCCTGCACGAAAAGGGTGAAATGCTGGACGACCTGCGCACATTCCTGCCCGCCGATGGTCACGGTAAAGCGGGGGCGGAACGTCAGCACCTCCTGATGGATGCTGGCCGCCTCCCGGCCAGAGAGGTCATAGACGCGCAGTATCTTTCCCCAGGTGAGCAGCTCCTGCTCTACGAACCAGCGGTCATGCCCGTCCTCGTCCCAGACGTTGAAGCGGTCGCCGATGGTAAAGACGTGCTGACGCATATAGAGCTTCATTCCGCGCTCCTCCAGCTTCCGTCAAAGATCTGCGCAATGGGCGAATCGGAGCCGACGACCAGCGTCTTGTTCTTGCCGGTCAGTGAGCTGCGCGCCATGTCGAGCGCACGGACGAATTCGTAGAAGTCGGCCTTCTCCTGCGTGTCATAGGCGGCGCTCAGGATGCGCATATATTCCGCCTCGCCCTCGGCCTTGAGCTTTTCTGCCTGCGCCTTGGCGGCGGAGATCGTGATCTCGACCGACTTGTCGGCATCGTTGCGGATCTCCTTGGCCTGCGCGGCACCCTCCGCCGCGTAGGAGGCAGCGATGTTTTCACGCTCGGAGATCATGCGCTCATAGACTGCGGACTTGTTTTCGTCCGGCAGGTCGATCTGCTTGGTCTCGATGGCGAGGACGTAAATGCCGAAGCTCTCAAAATTGCTGGTTTTGCGGAGATTTTCCATGATCGCGCTGGCAAGCTCGCCGTCGCGCCCGGAAATGACCGCCTCCTGCTTCATGGAGCTGATGACGGTTTTCAGGCTGTTGTAGACGGCCTGATCGAGACGGGACTCCGCCGTGGCGACGCTGCCGGACAGCGTCTGGATGAATTTGAGCGGGTCGTCGATCCGCCAGAGCACGAAGCTGTCGGCGACCATGGATTTCTTGTCGGAGGTAATGACGTCGCTGACGGCCAGATCGTAGAGCATCTCCGTTTTGGGGAGCGTGCTGGCGGACTGGACGAACGGCGTTTTGAGCGAAAGACCCGGCTGATCGATGATGCGGACGACCGCGCCGAACTGACGGATGATGGTGTATTCATTTGCCTGCGTCACGACAAGGCTGCCTGCCAGTACGATGATCAGCAGCACGGCGCAGACGATGGGAATCAAAATTTTCAAGGTTTTACTCATTTTCGCTGCCCTCCTGTCCAAGCGTTGCATACGGCTCCAGCGGGATGGAGGTCTGCACGCCTGCAGCCTCGTCCACGATATACAGCTTCATATCCGGCAAAATCTCCTCCATCGCCTCATAGAACAGCCGCTGCTTTGTGATAAGGGGATATTTCTGATATTCGTTGAAAAGCTCCTCGAAACGCGCCGCCTGACCGTTGGCCTCGTTGATCTTGCTTTCCCGGTAGGCCTCCGCCTGCTTGACGATCTCGTCGGCGTCGGCGCTGGCGGCGGGCGTGACCTCGTTGGCGTACTTCTTGGCGTTGTTGACGGCGGTATCCGCGCCCTGCTTGGCCGTCTCCACGGCGGTGAACGCCTGCTGGACCTCCGGCGTGGGCGGCTCCGCGTCCTGAATGGTGATGTTCGTCAGCTGAATGCCGAGATCCTCCGTTTCCAGACGCTCTACGATCTTCTGCTTGATGTCCGCCTGGATCTCGCTCTTGCCGGTCGTAATGACGCTGTCTACGTCATAGAGGCCGATCGTGTCGCGGATGTAGCTCTGGCAGAGCATTTTGAGAATGCCGACCGGGTCGTTGGAATTGTAGAGATATTTGACCGGGTCGGTGACGCGGTACTCCACATAGAAATCGACATTGACGAAATTGTAGTCGTAGGTGATCATCAGCGACTCGGAATCCACGGATTCGTTGCTGCCGGTGCGGTAGCCGAGCGGGAAGCTCTGGACGCTCTTGCTGACCTTATACACCCGCTGCACGAACGGGATCTTGAATTGCAGGCCGGAGGCCGAAACGGTGGTCGGCTTGCCGAAGGTGGTGATGACGGCGTATTGATCCTCCTTCAGCGTGTAGAAGGAATCAAACGCGGCGACCAGCAGAAAAATGGCCAGTGGGATCAGCCAGAGCAGCTTTTTCAGCCGCCCGGGGCGTCTGCCGCCGGAGCGGCCCGAATGCCGGGGCCCCGGCCCGTAATTGTTGTAGTTTGTATAATCGTCCATAATAGGCTCCTTTCCTCCGGAATCTTGTCCGTATGCTTTTTAGACGAGCGCCGCGCAGAAAAGTTCTGCCCTCCGCGCAGAATTTGCCGGAAAGCGCCGGAGCCGCCGCGGCAAAAGGCTCCCATAGCTATTATGACATAAAATCGTCCCGGCGAACAGCGTTTTTTCTGGCGCAGCGCGGCGGAATGTGCTATACTGTAAAAACACCAAGACAGTAAAGGAAATCAAAGCCATGACTGAAAAAGAGATCGGCGAGCTGCGGCGGCGTCTGCGCCCGGATCGCACCAATATCACATCCGTTTACGGCTGCTACGTTTCGGACAGCCGCGAAATTCTCTCCAGCTTCCGGCAGTCGCTTTCGATCTGCACGGAGGACGATAAGGAGCTTTATCTTGGCCTGCTCAAGAAGGCACTCTCCGGCTCCATCGACAAAAATCTGCTCGACCTGACCTTCCGCACCCAGCAGGTCGCGGACAGCGACGAGCACCGTTTGCTCATGAAGCTGCGCGAGACGAAGCTCACAGACGAGGAAACGCTCCGGCAGTTTTACCAGACCGTGATCGATTCGCTCTCCATCGAGGGGCACTATCTCATCCTGCTGGCCCACGAGAGCTATGACGTGCCCTTCAAGGCGCGCGACGGCGCTGCGCTCGAGGACGGGGATACCGTTTTCTCCTACATCCTCTGCGCCGTCTGCCCGGTCAAGCCCTCGAAGCCCGCGCTGAGCTACTGCGCGGAGGAAAAGAGCTTCAAGCTCCAGTCTCCGGGCTGGACGGCCTCCGCACCGGAGCTCGGCTTCCTGTTCCCGGCCTTTGACGGCCGCCGGCCGAATATCTACGATGTGCTCTATTATACGAAGAACGCTGCGGACAATCACGCGGAGCTGATCGAGGGCCTGTTCCGTGTACAGCCGCCGATGCCGGCGGAGGAGCAGCGCGCATCGTTCCAGTCGGTGCTGGGCGCGCTGGACAAGGAATGCGACCTGAAGGTCGTGGAATCCGTCCACAATGAGCTGTGCCAGCGCATCGAGGTGCATAAGGAGACGAAGGACCCCGATCCGCTCACGGTCACGAAGGAGGACGTGAAGTCCGTCCTCGCCGACTGCGGCGTTTCGGAGGAGCATCTTGCCGCTTTCAGCGTCGAATATGACCGCGAGTTCGGCGAGGACGCGCAGCTCAGCCCGCGCAACATCATTACGCCGAAAAAGTTCGAGGTCAAGACCCCGGACGTGGTCATTCAGGTCGCGCCCGACCGCAAGGACCTGTTGGAAACGCGGCTGCTCGGCGGCGTGCCGTATCTGCTCATCCGCGCGGACGACGGCGTGGAGGTCAACGGCGTCAGCATCCAGATGCCGGAGTAAATCACAGAAAAGGGGCCGAAACCGGCCCGAAAATATGCATTCAGGAGGTTTTTTATGGCAGTCAATACCGATCCCAGACTTCAGAATCAGATCATCTATTCCATCTATGTCCGCAACCACACGCCGGAAGGAACCTTCCGCGCCGTGATCGGCGATCTCGACCGCATCCGCGCGCTCGGGACGGATATCATCTGGCTCATGCCGATTCATCCCATCGGCGTGCAGGGCAAGAAGGGCACGCTGGGCTGCCCGTATGCCAACCGCGATTACCGCAGCGTCAACCCGGAGTACGGGACGATGGAGGACTTTCAGGAGCTTGTGCGGCAGATCCATGCGCGCGGTATGAAATGCATGATCGACGTGGTGTATAACCACACCTCGGCGGACTCCGTCCTGTACGCCGAGCATCCGGAATATTTCTATCACAACAAGGAAGGAAAGCCCGGCAACAAGGTCGGCGACTGGGCCGACGTGATCGATCTGGACTACACCAACCGGGAACTTTGGCAGTATCTGACCGATACCCTCATCATGTGGGCGAAGCTGGTGGACGGCTTCCGCTGCGACGTGGCCTCCTTCGTGCCGCTGGAGTTCTGGCAGCAGGCGCGCCGGGCGGTCGCCAAGGTCAACCCGGACTGCATCTGGCTGGCGGAGACGGTGCACCAGAGCTACGGCTGCATGGCGCGCCGGATGGGCATTTATTCCGCGCTGGACTTTGACGAATTCTCCGCGTTCGATCTGGAATATGAATACGATGTGCGCGAGGCGTTCGACAAATATTTGCAGGGCAAGATCGCCCTGAGTCACTATCTGGACATGCTGAACTTTCAGGAGGCCATGTATCCGGCGAACTACAACAAGCTGCGCTTCCTGGAAAACCACGATCAGCCGCGTATCTGCTCCTTCGTACACGACGAGCAGGCGCTCGTGAATTACACAGCCTATCTCTACTTCCTCAAGGGCACAACGCTGCTCTACGGCGGGCAGGAGTTTGAGAACACGCATACGCCGAGCCTCTTTGAAAAGGAGCCGTTCGAGCGGGAGACCGGGCACGACCTCAGTGCGCTGCTGCGCCGTCTGGCCGAGGTGAAGCGGCAGTTTGGCTGCCGGGACTGGTTCCGCGCGTCGGCGGACGATGAAAACGACATCGCCATTCTTGAGCGCGGCGGCGACGGCAAGCAGTTCCTCGGCGTATTCTCGCTGCGCGCCAAAGCGGCGGATGTCACGGTCAGCGCACCGGACGGCAGCTACCGGAACATGATCGACGGAACGGCGGTCGAGGTGAAGAACGGACGGCTGCACTGCAGCGGCACGCCGGTCATTTTCCAGCTGTAAGCATTTTGACGCGCTTTTCGGAAGGAACCGTTCAAGATGCTGCTGGCCGTTGTGTTCTGAGCGGGAACGGCTGACGGGTATCCGTAAAACAGAAGGCTCCTCCGTATGGATGAAACCATACAGAGGAGCTTTTGCATTGCTTTTCAGATTGGCCGGAGATGAAGAGAGACAGTCTTGGTAAAAGAGTTTATGATCGTTCCGGCTACATCGGTGGATAAAACAATGCTGCCTGAGTCTACCGAATTTGTTTCGGTATCTGTTACTGCTTCGATTGAAAACGTTGTTATAGCATTTGCTCGCTTTCTTATTCCACAATCTGCCTGCACGGATGCTTTGATCGACGTTGAATCCAGGCTCAGCTCCGCGCCAGTGCCCGGGGCTGCGCAGAGCTCGAAGATCTTCTTCAGAGCCCCATCGTCCCGCCAGCGGCAGAAGCAGCTGTACACAGTCTGATGCGGACCGAATCTCGCCGGAGTATCCCATCCCCGGCTCGCATCTCCGTTGCCTCCTTGTCCGGAATTTCATGTGGATTTTACAAGAATTTGCTTGCCTGCGGCGTGCTTTCCGGTTATTATGGAAGCAAGAGGTGAAAAAGAATGACTTATGAAGAGATCCGCCAGGACAAGGCAATCCATACCTATATCGCGCAGGCCGATGCTTCCCTGAGCGCCCTTGGCTTCACGGAGCACAGCTTTGCGCATGTGACCGCTGTTGCAGAGAAGGCGGGCTATATCCTGCAAACGCTGGGTTATCCGGAGCGGATGGTGGAGCTGACAAAGATCGCGGGCTATCTCCACGACATCGGCAATCTGGTCAACCGCGTCGATCACAGCCAGAGCGGCGCCGTCATGGCCTTCCGCATTCTCGACAACATGGGCTTTGAGCCGGAGGAGATCGCGCTCATCACGACGGCCATCGGCAATCACGACGAGGGTACCGGCGTGCCGGTCAATCCGATGGCGGCGGCGCTCATTCTGGCGGACAAGTCCGACGTCCGCCGCAGCCGCGTCCGCAACACGGACATTTCCACGTTCGATATCCATGACCGCGTGAACTACTCCGTCACAAAGTCGGAGCTGAAGATCAACGAGGCGCATACGCTCATCAAGCTCAAGCTGACCGTCGATACGCATATGGGCTCCGTCATGGACTATTTCGAGATCTTCATGGCGCGTATGATCCTCTGCCGGAAGGCGGCGGAAAAGCTGGGCCTGCAATTCAAGCTCATGATCAACGAGCAGCAGCTGATCTGACGCGGCGTCTGTCTGCGAAATCAGGAAACACCGAAAATACAAGGCCCGGCATGGGATGCTCCATGCCGGGCCTTTTGATCTTTTACGGCAGAAGGCCGTGCCTTACAGCAGGGCCGGGGCCTTCTGGTGATAGAGCTTCTCGCCCGTGAACCGTCCCTGCGGGAGGTAGGTGATCGACGAGATGCGCGGGCCGGAGACGCCATACTTCGGGTTGTAGCCGAAGAGGTTGACGTAGCGCAGAAGGTCGTCCTCCTCGCGCGCCATGGCGTCGAGCACCTCCAGCGCGGCCTTCGCGTCGTCCACGGCGCGGTGCGTGTTCTGGGTCGTGACGCCGTAGGCGTCAATGGCGCTCTGGAGCTTGTGCGGATACTGGCGGCGATCCTTGTAGACCGTCATGGCGTCGAGCATTTTGACGCCCTTGAGGGCGTCGGCCAGCTCCAGCCGCGCCAGAAAATAATACAGGAAGCACAGGTCAAACTGTGCGTTGTACGCCACGATCAGGGTGTTCGGATGCGAGATGGCCGCAGCAAACTGCGCCGCCGCCTCCCATTTTTCCACGCCCTGCTGCGTCAGCATCTCCGGCGTGATGCCGGTCAGCTGCGTAATCATGGACGGGAGCGTCCGGCCCTCGGACAGGCGGATGAACACGTCCATCTCCGACTCGATGCCGCCGGGCGTGACGCTGGCGGCAGCCAGCTCGATGATCTCGTCCTTTTTGCAGTCAATGCCTGTCGTCTCGGTATCGAGCACGACGATGCGTTCAAATTTTTCAAACAGGGAATCCAGCATATCCTCACCTCATGCGGATATTCTACAGGAAAATGCGGGAAAAAGCAAGAACGGCACACACATGCTCCGGTAAAACGCTCAACTCCGCAGAACGGAGCCGTTTACCGCGTCGGTAAATTGTCCCTCGGCAATGACGGGCACGCCGCCGACAAATACATAGTCCATGCCCTCCGCGCAGCGCTCCGGCGCGGCGTAGGATGCGGTCTCATGGATGCGCGCCGGGTCAAACAGGCAAAGGTCTGCGTCCATCCCGACGGCGAGACGGCCCTTCCCGGCAAGCCCGAGCACGGACGCGGGCCGGGAGGTGAGCCGTTCGACGGCCTGCTCCAGCGTCAGGACGCCCTGCCTGCGCACATATTCCTCCAGCAGATGGGCGCAGTTTCCGTATACGCGCGGATGCAGCAGGCCGCTGGTGGGGTAGGTGGCATCGGAGATGACGGACGAGAACGGCGCGCGCAGCGCCGCGCAGATATCCTCGTTTGCAGTGATGCGGTCGATCATGGTAACGGCGCAGCTTTCCGACGCCAGCAGGTCGAATGTAAAATCAAAGGGATCGACGCCCTCCGCAGCGGAAATTTCCGCAACGGAGCGGCCGACAAAGCGGCGGTTTTCCTCCCGCGTGACGGTGGACACGTCAATGTTCTCCCAGCCGACGAGCAGCGAAAGATTTTCAAAATCCGTACCGGTTCGCATCCGCTCACGCATGGCCGCGCGGAATTCCGGAACGCGGAGCTTCTGCGTCAGCGTGTCCAAGCCGCCCTCCTGTGCCTCGGGCGGAAGGACGTGGATCAGCTGGGTGGAGCCGGCCGTATAGGGGTAGAGGTCGCAGCTCACGTCGAGGCCATCCTCCCGCGCGCGGGTGAGCAGCGCCAGCATCTCCGGCATATACCTGCCCCAGTAGGCCTTTCCGATGCTCTTGAGGTGGCTGATATGCACCGGCGTGCGGAGCGCCCGCGCCACAGTCAGCATTTCCCTCAGCGCCTCCACGACGCCAGCGCCCTCCTGCCGCATGTGAACGGTGATGGGAACGCCGCTATCACGCAGCGGAGCCAGCGCCGCGATCAGCTCCTGCGTCGTATAAAAGCACTCCGGTGCGTAGCCAAGCCCGAGCGAAATGCCCAGTGCGCCGCCGGAAAGTGACTCCTCCAGCAGGCGGGGGACCTCCCGCAGCGCCCCCGGCCCCA
>FR887224.1:2865-14780 GCA_000436735.1 Firmicutes bacterium CAG:170 | reverse complement strand
CGGTGCGAGAGAAAGGCCGCAGTTGCCGTTGACGATGGTCGTCAGCCCCTGTGCCAGCTCGGCCCTTCCGAAGCCCGGACGGAACAGCGCGGCGTCGGCGTGACGGTGGATGTCGAGAAAGCCGGGCGTCAGACAGCGGCCCTTCGCGTCGATGCAATGCGCGGCGGTCTCACCGTCCAGCCGCCCGAGCGCGGCGATCTTTCCGTTTTTGACGCCGAGACTGCCCGGAATGCCCGGCCTGCCGCTTCCGTCGATCAGAAGCGCATTTTCAATTCGATAGTCCAGCATAGCTTCGCCTCATTTCAGGAATATTCTAGCGCATCCGCGCAGACGATGCAAGCGCTTTCCACCCCGGCAGAGGACAGCAGAAGGCGCCGCCTCCCCGGCGGCGCCTCCGAATATTATCTGTTGGGGCCGACGGCTCTTGTCCGCCCGCCGGAGCGTATATCCGTTTTTCCGGTGCGCTCCGCCTGCGTCAGATCACGTCCAGTCCCTTTGCAACGATGGTGATGAAGTCCTGCACGTTGGTGACGATGGTCGTTGCGGAGAGGCTGCCGCGGTCGAGCAGCTTATTGACCACGAACTCGTCCGCGTCCACGCAGTAGAGGTAGACCGGCCGGATCGTCCCGTCCGGAAGGACGCGGAACGACGGCGTCATGTTGCCGGTGGCGATGGTGTGGAGCATCGTAGCAAGGCAGATGACCGTTGTGGATTTTTTGACCAGCTCCCGCATGGCGCTCTGGCCGCGGTAGGCGTCGCCGATGACCTCGGGCAGCGGGCCGTCGTCGCGGATGGAGCCGGTCAGGACGAACGGCACGTTGTTCTTTACGACGCTGTAGATGATGCCGTTGTCGATGTCATAGTCCTCGATGAACTGCGGGATAGAGCCGCTGCGGCGCACCTTGTTGATGACGTCCAGATGGTGATAGTGGCCGTTGGGCTGGGACTTCTGCGTATAGATATCCTGACCGAGCGCGGTGTGCAGCAGCGCGCCTTCCAGATCGTGCGTGGCAAGGGCATTGCCGGCCATGAGGCCGTGCGCGTAGCCGTTTTCGACCAGCGCCTGCATGGCTCTTCTGGCGTCCTCGTCAAAGGCAAACGCGGGGCCCATGACCCAGAGGATATTGCCGTGCTCTTTTTCATAGCGCAGAAGCTCGATCAGCCGGTCATAGTCCTTGGCATAGGAGGTCTCGCGGCTGCGTCCCTGACGGAACACGAACTGATCCTCCAGCGTCTCGCCCGGCTCCTCGAAGCCGTGGCAGTGCATGTAAATGCCGTCCTCACAGTTTTCCGTCCGCCCGAGGATCACGCGGTCGCCCTTTTTGAGGTTGCGGTTCTCGACCACGCGCAGCGTACCGTCCTCCCGCAGGACGACGCTGGAATCCATCCGGCTCTCCTCCGCCAGACGCCACTGGCCGTTCAGCTTGAAATACTCCGGGTACATCGACGTGCTGTGGTAGCCCTCCGGCGCAACGCCGTCCAGCTCGGCAGCGGCCCATTTCGCATCCGGTGCATTGCGGAATTTTTCCTCGTTAAAGTCCGGCGCGTGGTATTTCGGAAACTCGAATGCCATCTCCGTCCCTCCTTATTTGAGCGTTGCGTAGATCACAGCCTTGATGGTGTGCATCCGGTTTTCCGCCTCGTCGAACACGACCGACTGCGGGCCGGAGAACACCTCGTCGGAGACCTCCATCTCCGTAATGCCGAACTTGTCGGCGATCTCCTTACCAATGGTGGTGTTGGTATCGTGGAAGGACGGCAGGCAGTGCATGAACAGCGCGTCGGGCTTGGCCATGGCCATGACCTTCGCGTTGATCTGATACGGCGTCAGCAGGCGGATGCGCTCTGCCCAGACGCAGTCCGGCTCACCCATGGAGACCCAGATATCGGTGTAGAGCACGTCGGCGTTCTTTGCGCCCTCCTCCACGCTCTCGGTGAGCGTGACGGAGCCGCCGCTCTGCTTTGCAAGCTCGCGGCACGTTTCGACCAGCTCCGCCGCCGGGAACAGCTCCTTCGGTGCGCAGGCCGTGAAGTGCAGGCCCATCTTCGCGCAGGCGACCATCAGGGAATTGCCCATGTTGTTGCGGGCATCACCGAAATAGGTGAAGCGGACACCCTTGAGCGTGCCCTTCTTTTCCTCAATGGTCAAGAGGTCTGCCAGCATCTGCGTCGGGTGGAATTCGTCGGTCAGGCCGTTCCAGACCGGAACGCCCGCGTTTTCGGCCAGCTCCTCGACGATCTTCTGGCTGAAGCCGCGGTATTCAATGCCGTCGTACATCCGGCCGAGGACGTGCGCTGTGTCGGCGATGGATTCCTTTTTGCCCATCTGGCTGCTGCCGGGATCGAGATAGGTCACGCCCATGCCCAGATCCATTCCCGCGACCTCAAACGAGCAGCGGGTGCGGGTGGAGGTCTTTTCAAACAGCAGGACGATGTTCTTGCCCTCAAGATAGCGGTGCGGCGTACCGGCCCGCTTGAGGTCCTTGAAATTCTTCGCCAGATCGAGCAGATAGCGGATCTCCGCCGGGGTGTAGTCCAGAAGCTTCAGAAAGTGTCTGCCGCGAATGTTAACAGCCATGATGATTTCTCCTTTTCAATATATCGGTAGGTTTGTCAGAACGAAACGGATTCCCGGAGCAGAGGCATACTCATGCAGCGCGGGCCTCCGCGTCCGCGCGAAAGCTCGGAGCTGGGCATTTTCAGGATCTTCACGCCGCAGTCCTCGAGGATCTGATTGGTCACATAATTGCGCTCGTAGACGACCGCGACGCCGGGGCTGACGCAGAGCGTGTTGGAGCCGTCGTTCCACTGCTCACGCTCCGCCGCGATCTCGCAGCCGCCGCCGCAGCGGATGAGCTGCACATGGTCGAGATGGAGGTATTCCTTCAAAACGTCCTCCAGCGGCATCCGCAGCGCGCGCGTCGTAATGCGGCCCGTCCCTCTGCCGGTCAGCTCGTAGATCGAGAGCATTTCCAGAATGCCGGGATGGACGGAGAACTTGTCCCGATCCACCTGCGTGAACACGGTATCCAGATGCATGAACGCGCGTGTGCGCGGGATCTCAAAGGCAAGGACGGTATCGATCGTGGCGGCCTCGTCGGCAAAGATGCGCTCCGCCAGACGCTCGACGGCCTCCGGCTGGGTGCGCTGGGAAATGCCGACGGCCAGAACGGTCGGGCTGAGATTCAGGATATCGCCGCCCTCGATGCTGAAATGCTCCTCCGGGGTGTAGTAGAGCGGCACCTGACCGGCAAAATCCGGGTGGTAGGTCAGGACGTATTTCCCGTAAAGCGTTTCGCGGCTGCGCGTGGCGGAATACATATGGTTGAGGCTCACGCCGCGGCCGATGCATGCGAAGGGGTCGCGCGTAAAATAGAGGTTCGGGATCGGCGGCATCAGGAAGCGCGCCTTCGTCCCGACCATGCTTGAGAGCCGTCCGCTCCGGCTGGGGAAGATCTCCTGATAGGTCACGCCCTCCATCGTCCGCTGCACCAGCAGCTTCGGATCGCGGATGGCGGTCAGATATTCTTCCAGCGCCGCGCGGTAGCCCCGGGCGCTGCCTCCGGCGTGCTCGATCACGTCGTGAATGAACGGCTCGCGCAGCTCCGGCCGCTGCCGCAGCACATCCGCCGTCAGATCCTCCAGATAGACGACCTCCGCGCCGCAGCCGCGCAGGATCTCCGCGAAGCAGTCATGCTCCTGCTGTGCGCCGTAGAGATAGGGAATATCGTCGAAAAGCAGCTGCTCCATGGTGTTGGGACTGAGATGCTCCAGCTCCCGTCCGGGTCGCTGCAAAAGCACCCTTTTCAGCGAGCCGATTTCACTTGTTACACAGACCGGCATAGGCGATCCTCCTTGCTGTGTTTCCTTGAGTGTATCTGAAAACTCCAGACGCCCCAGAGAGCGGGCCTTTTGCACCGCGCCGCGCCATTTTTCCTTGAAAACGGCAAGTGTTCCTGCGGAAAAACAGCCTGCTCTGCACAGGCGCTTCTCACTGCTCGTCACTTTCCGGTTTTCAGATACGCCCTTATTATGTTCAGTATAGCCTAGTTTTTCCGGAATTTCAATCCAATTTCTAGGGTCGAAAATTACGGTCTCACACGTTTTATGCATGTATATACACTGTCTCCGCCTCCGGCGGTATACCCTTGCAGATATGCCCCTCCGGAGCGCCGCCGTCTGCATTTCTTTTCATCGTTAAACGAAAAAAATATTTTTCCGCCCGCGTTTTTCTTCCTCCAAAGCCGCCCATCGGGCAGGTTTTCAGCAGCCAGCGCCGCGGGCAAGACGCAAAAAAGGAGACTGCCGAGCAGTCTCCTCCTGTTTCGCGCGGTGGCTTCACTCCGTGAAGGTATACCGGATCAGGATGCCCTTTCCGTCGCCGGTCGTAATGACCGTATCGCCGGAGAGATTTTTGCCGCTGTCCAGCACCGGATACCGTCCGTTCTCCTTCACCCAGCGCTCCGGGCTTTCCGTCTCGATCTCCTGAAATTCCTTTTTGGCGTGCGCTTCTCCGCCGCAGGGGTTGATTGTCTCGATCAGAACTTCGTATTCGTTCATAAAGCCGCTCCTTTCAGACTCTTTACTTTTAGTGTACCACAAACGGCCGCGCCGATGCAAATGCTTTCGCGCAAAGCCGCGCTGTTTTGAAACGCAAAGGCTGGTACAAGTACAAGCGTACAAGCTTCCAAGCAAAAAAGAGGAAGCAGGTTTGTTCCTGCTTCCTCTCAAAAAGGCTTATTTTAGGCTGAATTACTTGCCGAAATAGCGGTCCAGCAGGCCCTTGAGGGCACGGCCGTGACGGGCCTCGTCCTTTGCCATTTCATGGACGGTGTCATGGATGGCGTCGAGGCCGTTCTTCTTTGCGCAGGCGGCCAGCTCGAACTTGCCCTGCGTGGCGCCGAACTCGCAATCCACTCTCCACTTGAGGTTGTCCTTCGTCGTCGCCTTCATGTTGGGCTCCAGCGTCGAGCCGAGCATCTCGGCGAACTTCGCTGCGTGCTCTGCCTCTTCATAGGCTGCCTTTTCCCAATACAGGCCGACCTCCGGATAGCCCTCGCGGTGGGCGATGCGGGCCATGCACAGGTACATGCCGACTTCGCTGCACTCACCGTTGAAGTTGGCCTTGAGCTGCTCAAGGATGAACGCCTTGTCCTCTGCGCTGATCTTCTCGTTGTCGCGGACGGTGGTCTCATAGACGCCGAACTCATGCTCCGCAGCGAGCTTCATTTCGCCCTTGACTTCCTCGAACATGCTGGCCGGAGCCTTGCAGACCGGGCAGAACTCGGGAGCCGCTTCGCCCTCGTAGACATAACCGCAAACCTTGCACACGAATTTTTTCATAAGAATACCTCCATCATTTGTTTCACTGTTTCATTTATTATTTGCTGTTTTTGCAATTTGAACAAATTCCGTAATAGCTGAGCTGATACGCCGCGATCTCGCCGCCGGTCGCCTGCTCGGCGGAGCGGACGAATTCCTCGGGAAGCGCATCCTGCGGCACATCGTACACGCCGCTGCACGCGGTGCAGACAAAGTGCGCATGGGGCGCGGTGTTGCCGTCGAAGCGCTCCAGACCCGCGACCGTTCCCACCGAGACGATCTCGCCGTCCTGCTTGAACATGGCGAGGTTGCGGTAGACCGTGCCGAGACTCAGATCCGGGATCTCCGGCTTGAGCTGCGTGTAGACCCATTCCGCCGTCGGATGACAGGTCGTACCGCGGACGCAGGATAAGATCGCGTCGCGCTTCCGGCTGTGTTTTCTGACAGGCATCATAGGCATCGCTCCAAAACAAGAATAATTATCATTACAGTTATTATTATACACATCTTTTCCGATTTGTAAAGAGGTTTTTGAAAAAAATTTTATCGGACTAACTAGGGTGTATCTGAAAACTGGCGAAGTGACCTGCAGCGAGGGATTTTTGCGCTGCGCAAGACATTTTTTCGCAGGAATCCTGACGTATTTCAAGGGAAAATGCCGCAGCACGGTGCGAAAAGGCCCGCTCTCCGGGTGCGTTGGGAGTTGGAAGAATACACCCTAGCTCAGCCCGTCGATCAGCTCCGCCAGTCCCTCGGCAAAGTGACGCCCGGCCCGGATGGCCTCGCGCAGCGTGTTCCCGGTCGAGCCGAACTCCGCCAGCAGCGACCCGGGCGTCTCGTGCTGGTTGAAGCGCTCCGTGCGCAGGTCGAGATTCCGGCAGAGGCCGGGACAGCGCCGGTTCAGGACCGCCTGAAGCTTCAGCGCGTTCGCCAGATTTTCCTCCCAGTCCGGGTGCGTCAGCCCGCCTTCGTCCGTGCCGACGACCAGCATGACCTGCGCGCAGCGCTCCCCATCGACCTGCGCCGTGAAGCCGACCTGCTCGCCGTCTGCATCCGCCGCCGCGTCGCGGTGTACGTCGAGCACCATCCGGATGGACGGATATTCCGCGAGGTAGCGCTCGATGGTCGTCTCCATCCGCGCGTAAGCGCCATTGTAGGTCGGATAGTCGTTGAGCGCCGTGTCGTGCAGCGTCTCAATGCCGTGCGCTTCCAATACAGAGGCGATCTCGTCTCCGACGCGGATGATGGAGCGGTCGGCGTTTTCCGTGCGCAGCGGGTCGGACTCGTCGTATTCCCAGCCTGCCTCCTGCGTGTAGGCCTCGGACGAGTGCGTATGTACGATCAAAACCTTCGGCCCCTCTCCGGAAAAATCCAGCGCGGACGGGCGGGTCAGCAGCGCCTGCTTGTCCACGGAATAGGTGCAGGCCCCTGCGATCGTGATGGCGTCCGCCTCCTCCGGCGAAAATGTGAGCGCGGGTGCGCGCTCCGCATCGTCCGTCTGCCTGTCCGCCGTCCCCGGCGTCTGCTCCCACGGCTCCGCCTCCGAGGCGTTCCCATCCCGGATTACCCGCACCGGCCAGACGCGCAGCTGCTGCGCAGCGGGCGCGGCAGGCTCGTCCGGCTCTGTCTGTGCCGCCGGGACGCTTTCCGCCATCCGCGCATCCGCGCCGGTCGCGCAGATCAGCCGCAGCAGCATCGAAAACACCAGCAGGAGAAGGCAAAAATTACTCAGCTTTCGTTCGTTCATGGTATCCCTCCTGCTCTATCCTATGCGGAAGCAGCGTAGAATAGACATGCGGAATGGCCCGATCCGGCAAAGTTTTTCCGCGTCCGGCGCGACTTTTTCACGTTTCTTATTGAATTTACAAAGCGATTCGTATATAATAACTTTAACTTTTAGTTATTGGAGGGAATGCGGCGTGTCACAGGTCGTATCCGTGATCTCCGGCAAGGGCGGTACGGGCAAAACCTCTCTCTGCGCCGGGATCTCCTCCTGTCTCGCGGCGGAGGGCAGTCAGGTGCTCTGCATCGACGCGGACGTCGGCCTGCGCAATCTTGATCTCTCGCTCGGCATGAGCGAGGAACCGATCCTGCCGTTTACCGCCGTGATGCGCGGCGAATATTCTCTGGACAGCGCTGCGGCGCATCCGGAGATCCCGAATCTGTATATGCTGACCGCGCCGGTCACTGAGACCGCCGAGGAGCTGGATGCGGCGCAGTTCTCCGCCATGCTGGACGCTGCGCGGCAGCGCTTCGACTGGATCCTGATCGACGCGCCTGCCGGCATCGGCGCGGGCTTCCGCCTTGCGACCGGCTCCGCCGATCAGGCAATCGTGGTCGCCGGGAGTGACCCGGCCTCTCTGCGGGATGCCGCGCGCGCCACGGACGTGCTCTTGCAGCAGCGCTCCATTCCGGCGCGGCTCGTCGTCAACCGCGTCAGCGCCGCGCTCTACCGCCGGATGCACGCCACCATCGACGATGTGATGGACGGCGTCGGCCTGCCGCTGCTCGGCATTGTCCCGGAGGACAGCAGCGTCACGCTTGCCGCCGCTGCCGGGACTGCGCTCGCGCTTTACACCGGAAAGGGCGCTGCGCGGGCCTGCCTCAACATTGCGCGCCGTCTCTGCGGCCGGAAAATGCCGCTTCTGAGATTCTGAATCTCACTGTTTTGCAGTTTTCTGAAAATTAGGGAAGGAGCTGAAATTCTCACTATGAATATCACCCTTATGGCTCATGATAAAAAGAAGGAGCTTATGGTGCAGTTCTGCACCGCGTATAAGAGCATTCTTGCCAAGCACAGCCTTTCCGCGACGGCTGCGACGGGCCGTCTGGTCTCCGAGGCGACCGGACTGCCGGTCTCGCAGTTTTTGTCCAAAAATCAGGGCGGACACCAGCAGGTGGACGCGCGCATCGCTTACAACGAGATCGATCTTGTAATTATGTTCTCCGACCCCAACGACAACGACCCGTGGGAGGACCAGCGCATCATGCGCACGCTGCATCTGTGCGATACCTACAACGTCCCCTGCGCCACCAATCTGGCTTCGGCGGAAATGCTGATTCTCGGATTGCAGCGCGGCGACCTTGACTGGCGTATGATGATGCGCACGAAAAAGACCATTCGCTGAGAAGCTGAAAAATGAATATGCCGTGACGCGGAAGCAGTAACGCCGCGCGCCGCTCAGAGAGGGAGCCGTTTGCTGAAAGGCTCCTGCGGTGTAGAGCGTGAAGGACATCCGCTGAGCAAGCGTATAAGGCACGCTTCGCGCCGAAATCGCCGGGCTCCGCCCCGTCAGCGCGGACAAAGGGAGGGCGCAGCCCTCTGAACCTGGGTGGCACCACGAAGTATCCGCGATACTCTCGTCCCTCGGCCTTCTGCTGGCAGGGATGGGAGTATTTTTTCGCACCTGACGGTGCGGGTTTTCATTTCTGTTTTCCCACATCGGAAACGGCCCTCGGCGGCGTGTTTCGTATGCACCGGCGGCGCGATGCGATATACAGCGCCGTCACCGGCGCTCCGCGGGCTCGTCCTCGCAAGCTCCATATTCTTCGTTCCGCCGCAAGCGGCAGAACTCATGCATTCCGCTGCTCGTCCTCTCCAAATTGCAACCGCTGCACTGGGTTGCAATTTGGTTCCAGCCCCTCTTGCGGAAAAGATATGGAAGAAAAGACCGCTGGAACGATTTTATAGCGCTGTCGCGCCTGAGCCTCCAACCTTTGGCCTTTTTTGCTTGGCTCGTTTCTCTTCCGCAGCCAATAGAGACTGCCGAGCAGAAACGGGCAAAACCTGAAAGCCTCTGCACGGATTCAGGGCAGATACTTTTCAATTTTGCAGGCACAAATATTTGCCGCAGCAAGATTTTAGACGGCAGAAATTCTGCGGACCGCCCGAAGGGCGTTCGGACTACGGACGGTGTAACGACAAAACGCAGAACGGAACGACAAGTTTTTTCTGCGCGTAAGCGCTATTCGCGTCCCCGGCATCTCTTTTTTGCATACTTTTTTCTGACAAGCCAGAAAAAAGTATGTCCGCGAAGCGATCCCGCACCGCTTCGGTGCAGCATCAGAGCTTACTATTGACGTTCGCCGTAATATCGCGGATATTATCCTGAATGCCGGAGGTCGTATCCTGAAGCATCTTTTCGACCTTATTGAGCGCGTGAATGACGGTAGAGTGGTCTCTTCCGAACTCGCGGCCGATATCCGGCAGGCTCAGATTGGTCATTTTGCGGATCAGGTACATGGCGACCTGCCGCGCCTCGGCGGTACTCTTATTCTTGAGCGTGCCGCGGAGCGTCTCCTCCTCGATGGAGTAGAAGCGGCAGACCTCACTGATGATGAGGCTCGGCGTGGGCAGCGTCTCTGCTTTGCCCTTATACATGTCCTTGATGGCGCGCGAAACGTGCGGCACATCCATGACCATATTGGCAAGCTCCTTATAGGCAAGGATCTTCTTGACCGTGCCCTCGATCTGACGGATATTCGTCGTGATATTCTCCGCGATGTAGGAGCAGACGTCGTCCGGCAGCTCCATGCCGTAGCTCATGGCCTTTTCCTTGATGATGGCCATGCGCGTCTCGTAATCCGGCGGCTGGATATCCGCGATCAGGCCCCATTCGAAGCGGGTCTTGAGGCGGTCCTCCAGACGGAGCATCTCATTGGGCGGCCGGTCGGCCGTCAGGACGATCTGCCGGTGGCTTTCGTAGAGATTATTGAAGGTATGGAAGAATTCCTCCTGCGTGGAGTTCTTGCCGGCGATGAACTGGATATCGTCCACGAGGAAGAGGTCGGCGCCGCGGTATTTGCTGCGGAACTCGATGTTCTTGCCCTCCTGGACGGCGGCGATCAGCTCGTTGGTAAACTGGTCGCCCTTGATATAGACGATGTTGTAGTCGGGGTGCCGGTCGTGGATCACGTTGGCGATGGCGTACAGCAGATGTGTTTTTCCGAGGCCAGACGGGCCGTAGATGAACAGCGGGTTATACGTCTCCGCCGGATTGTTTGCCACGGCGAGGGCCGCCGCGTGCGCGAAGCGGTTGGACGAGCCGACGACAAAGCGGTCGAAGGTAAACTGCGGGTTAAACTCGATGAATTCCGGCTTTTTGCGGGCCGGCTGACGGTAGGCCGCCATCTCGTCCTCGCCCAGAACGACCAGCTCGACGTCCATTTCGAAAAGCTCGCGCATGGCGTCCTTGATATAATCTGCGCACCGGCGCAGGATGATCTCCTTCCGGTAGTCGGAGGGAGAATACAGAACGAGGCGTGTATCCGTCAGCTCAACGACCTCCACGTCGTCGAACCAGGTGGATACGACGGCGGCGGTCAGACGGTTTTCCATATGGCCAAGCACCTTGGCCCAAACATAGGCGGAGGAGTACATGTACCGGCTCCCTTCTCTTCCGTATCGCGCGGCAAGGCTGCGCGCGCGTATAATTCAGCACCCTAATCTTAGCACACCCGGCCCGCGTTTTCAAGGTTAGATACAATTAAATAGAAAAACGGTGCCCAATTTTGGACACCGTTTGCAAGAAATTCCGCTTCTGCCGTATAAACTGGCAGCCATTCAGGCATTTTGACGGAAGATGCAGCGCGAGGGAGCGTGCTTCTGACCCGTGAGCCAGTCCACGTCGTCGGTCAGCCAGTCCATGATCTCCAGCTGACGGGTCTCCCATGCGATCGTATCCGCCTTTTCCTCCTCCGGCGTTTTCTGCGGCAGGGAGGGATCGGGCCGGTAGGCCGTGTCGATCTCGTCATAGCCGAAGATATAGCCGTTTGCGTTCCAGATCGTGAAATTACTGTCCGGGCCGGGCGACGGCACGCCGTGCCGCGCCTCGATCAGCGCGTCGTGGCGGCGCTTGTATTCTGCCGCGCAGCCCTCCTTCAGCCTCGTGGAGAATACGCGGTGACGGATGTGCGACTTGTCCGCGCGGACAAGTCCAATGCAGTGATACATGAGCGGGGGCGTTCCCGGCGCGGCGAAAAGCTCCGCCCCGGCGACGGCGCACAGCGCCTGCGCGGCCGCTTCGGCGCCGCGAAGCTCTGAATACTCTCCGTAGCAGAACCAGAAATCCTCGATCTGCCAGATCGAGAAGTTTTCCGCTCCGGCAGCGGCAAGCGTCTGCAAAAGCGTCTCACGCTCCGCGTCCGAGAGCGGCTTTTGGGCGGTCTCCTGTCCGAAGCGCAGGACGAACGGCAGTCTTTCCATAGAAAAAGTCCTTTCCTTGTTTTCCTGAGAAGCTTATCATGCTTCTGCGTTTTTCTGCTTCTGATTTTATCGCCTTCCCGCCGTTTTTGCAAGAAAAATGCGGAAAGTTGGAAGCCGTGCCTTTACAGGCCGATTTTCCTCCGGTATACTTCGAAGCAGAGGGAGATGGTGGAAAATGAGAAAACCGCACTATGCCTGGGCGATCTGTGCCGGGTGTACGCTGCTGCTTCTGGTCTCCGGCGGGCTGGCCGTCAACGCATTTTCCGTCGCGCAGCCGTATATCCTCGCGCAGAACGGCTTTACCAATACGCAGACCTCGATGATCACGACCGTCCGCGCGGCGGCCTATCTCGGGTGCATGGCGCTGATGCCGCGCTTTTACGGAGGG
>FR887224.1:0-2735 GCA_000436735.1 Firmicutes bacterium CAG:170 | reverse complement strand
TTGTCGCGGGGCTTTCCTACGGCTTCGGGCCGGTGGTGCGGGTCTCCATTCTCATCACGCGCTGGTTCCGGGAGAAGCACGGGCTGGCGCTCGGCATCTGCGCGGCGGGAACGGGCCTTGCGGCCGTGCTGTTTTCGCCGCTTATGACGGCGCTGATCGAAAAATATTCCCTCGCTGTCTGTTTTTACGCCATGGCGGGCGTGAGCCTGCTGCTGACGCTGATCGTATTCCTTCTCGTGCGCGAAAGCCCGGAGGGCTGCGGAAAAACGGCCTACGGCGCAGCGGTGCAGGCAGAAAATACAGAAGCCGCCTCCGGCGGCGCGGAGCTTTCGTGCGGACGCTGGACGGCGCTGTTCGTGTCGATGTGCTTCCTCGGAGCCATCGCGTCGCCGGGGTTCACGCATATGATGATCCTTTTCACGACCGACGGCATCCCGGAGAGCACGGCGGCGCTCTGCGTCTCAATCTTCGGCCTCGCGCTGATGCTCGGAAAGTGCGTCTACGGCGAGGCGTGCGGCCTGCTCGGCGCAAAGCGCGCAAACTGGATCTTCGGCGCGATCCTTTCGGCGGGGCTGATCCTGTGCACGCTCTCCGGCCTTGCGAGCAGGCCGCTGGCGCTGACCGCCGCCGTACTCTACGGCTTCGGCGTTCCGATGTCCACGGTCGGGCTGTCCGTCTGGGCGGAGGCGTTTTCCGGCGCGAAGCGCTATGACGGGGTGATCCGCCTGTTCCAGACCGGCTACGGCCTCGGCGCGCTGGTCTTTTCGTTCATGCCGGGCCTGTTCGCGGACGCCTGCGGGAGCTACGCGCCGTCGTATCTGGTGTTTCTGGCGTTCGGCGTTTTTTCGCTGCTCGTCGTCCAGAGCACCTACCGCAGGACGGCGCGGAGCCGCTCTGTTTTGTAAATCGCAAGAAAGCGGGACAATTTTCCCGCTTTACTTTCCGAAAACCGCATGATACGATAAAATCAGAGCTCGGTTACTTGAGAGGAGGACTCCACATGGCTAACTGTGTTCGCTGCGGCCGTCCGGCCAAAGAGGGAGAGAAGCTGTGCGCGGCGTGCAGCCGTCAGGAGCAGGGGCCGCGCCTGCCGAAAAGCATTCTGGTCACGTTGATCGTGCTCAGTCTTGTGACGATCGGGGCGCTGGCTGTGATCGTTGCGCAGCTGCTCAATGCGCATTCCCAGCGGGTGAGCCTTCGCCTGCGCGAGGAGGCGCTGGACGCGCGCGAAAAGGAATATGCCGCCGTTCAGGCAGAGCTGGAGGAGACGGAGGACGCACTCTCGGAGGCAAAGCAGACGCTTCTTGCGCGGGAGGAGGAGATCTCCTCGCTGCAAAGCAGCCTCTCCAAGGCGGAAAGCGAAAGCTCGCAGAGCCAGTATGATCTGAATGCGCAGAAATCGGAGCTGGAACGCCTGCAGCAGGAAAACGACGCGCTGACGGAGCAGCTCTCCCAGATGGAGGAGGACGCAAAGACCGCCGGGGAAGAAAAGGACGCGCTGACCGAGGAGCTGGATTCGCTTCAGAAGGAAAACGAAAAGCTGAAGGAAAATCAAAATTCGCTCGAGGAAAAGTCCAAATTCCTGGACGCCTACGTCGTTTTCGTCGAGAAGGATAAAAGCAGCGTCTATCACCGTTACGCTTGTTCCGCGTTCGCAAAGAAGAGCTTTTGGGCCTACAGCCGGAAGCTGGCGGAATCGCTGGGCTATAAGCCCTGTCCTAACTGCTTTGGCTGAATTATTAAAACCGGAGGCCCCATGTCATGAATATCCCCGCGCTTTTTGAAAAAATGATGATTCTGTTTGCCGTCCTGATCGCGGGCTTTGTCTGCGGCAAGACCGGCGTGATGGATCAGAACAGCAACCGCGCTGTGTCGCGTCTGGTCGCAAAGCTCACAAATCCGATGCTGGCGCTCTCGTCAGTCATGACGGGGCAGCGCCTCATGACCAATTTACAGGTGCTGGAGCTGACGCTCGTTGCGGTCGGCTGCTATGTGTTTCTGATCGGGACGAGCTTCCTGATCCCGAAGCTTCTGCGCGTCCCGCGCGAGAGCGGGGGACTGTATCGCTTCATGTATATCTTCTCAAACATCGGCTTCATCGGCTATCCGATCGTCGGCGCGCTGTTCGGAGAAGGCGCGCTGTTCCATGTCACGATCTTCGTCCTGTTTTTTAATCTGCTCTGCTGGAGCTACGGCGCGCAGACCATCACGGGCGAAAACCGCTTCCATTTCCATTGGGGGCTTTTCAAAATTCCCTGCGTCGCAGGCTCTCTGCTTGCCTACGTGATCTATCTCAGCGGGCTGCGCGTGCCGCAGCCGGTCAGCGAGATCTGTTCTATGATCGGCGGGCTGACATCACCGCTGGCCATGCTTATTATCGGCTGCTCGCTGGCAATGTACCCGGTCAAAACGGTGTTTACCAACTGGCGGGTCTATGCGCTGGCGGTGATCAAAATGGTGCTGCTGCCGGTCATTGCGTTTTTCGTGCTTCGGCTGTTCCTCAAGGATGAGCTGATGCTCGGCGTCGCGGTCGTGACGCTCTGTATGCCCGTCGCTACCAGTACGACCATTCTCAGCTATGAATGCCATGCCGACAGCCAGACCGCCTCGGCGGGCGTGTTTCTTACGACGCTGCTGTCGGTCGTGAGCGTCCCGGCGATGATGCTGCTTCTGTTTGGAAAATAGAAAAATTCCGCACCGGATGGCGCGGGATGCCTCCGGCGGCATACTTTTTT
>FR887223.1:11196-20003 GCA_000436735.1 Firmicutes bacterium CAG:170 | reverse complement strand
GGCCCGTGCCGACGATGCGGTCACCCAGCGCGACGACGCATCCGACGGGCACCTCTCCCGCCGCATCGGCCTCCTGTGCCAGCCGCAGCGCCTCGCGCATCATTTTTTCGTCATCCATGCCGTCCCCTCCGTGTCTCTGCCCGATATCGCCGGACGCTGCAAGCGCATTGCGGCGCATTTTGATCCGTTTCTTACCGTCATTTTACCAGAGGAGTAGTCCGCCGTCAATCCGCCTCGCCAAGCGCCGCCGCCAGCAGGAGTGCCAGCTCCGCTTCTCCAAACGGCCGCTCCGCGCCGCTTTTATCGCGCAGCAGCAGCGTTCCATCCAGCTTCTCCCGCATCTGCGCCCAAAGCGCACGCAGCGCGGCATCGTCCCTTCCGTCCGCAGCCGCCCCCGTCAGCAGATAGTCCGTCGTCACACCGAACAGCTCCGCCAGCCGCACAAGCCCTGCGCAGTCCGGCTCCCGCCGTCCCTGCTCATACATCCCGATGGTGCTCGGGCGGACGCCCATCCGTTCCGCAAGCTCCTTCTGGCTCCAGTTTTTCTGCCGCCGCAGGGCAGAGATCCGCATTCCCAGCATCGTTTCCGCTCCTTTCGAATTTTCCATTTATTTCTAATTTCCTCTTGACATCACACGTTTCGTGTAGTAGACTGATACCGTCAGATGGTAAATAATGTAATTTACATCTCGGCACATTCTGCATATCATCAGAGAGGAGTATGGAAAACGACAAAGAAGTATCCGAAATTCATGCCGTATGACCGGCAGCTATTCAAAATCCCCTCCGTGCCGCCGGACGCGGCGCCCCGGTCCCCTGCCGGTGCAGCTGGTGCGCCGGAGAGATCTATATGGGTCAGTCCTATTACGAGACCGAGGACGGAAAGATCTGCATGGACTGTCTGCCGGACTACGCGCGCAAGTATTTCCTGGCCGATCTGCGCACCGCCATGCCGAGAGGGCGCGTCTATGTCCCTTGAGGAGCTGGCGAAGGATTACCGCGCGGCCGCCGCGCCCATCCGTCTGCGGCTGCGCCAGCTCCGGCAGGCGAAAAAGCAGACGCAGGACCGTGAGGAGCTGTTCTGGATCGCACGGCGGACAGCCGTGCTGACGACCATGCTCCATGAGCTGAACGAGCTGAGCGAGCTGCTGGAGCATTACTACGAAGGGGGATATTACCGCAATGAAAAATACCGATTATGACGGCTACCTCGGCCCGCGTCTGAGCCGGGACGTGCAGCTGCGGCGGCTCCAGCGCGTCATGGACAACGAGCTGACCGCCTGCCAGCGCGAGACCGTCGTCGCCTACTATCTCGAAAAGAAAAGCATGCGCCAGATCGCGGAGGAGCGCTGCGTCAACAAATCCACCGTCTGCCGCACCATCCAGCGCGCCGAGCGCCGGATGCGCCGCTGCCTCCGCTACTGAACGGGAACTTTTCGCCGCATTTCGACAGGACGGCCAAAAAAGCGCCCCTGACCGATGCGGTCAGGGGAAAGATGGATTGTGGGATCTGACGCCGCTGCCCGGACGGGCCGCAGCGCCGGGACATGAAGTGCGCTCGTATTGGATAAGCTGTGACCATATCTTACCAGACCGGCAGGGAAAAGTGTGTCGAATCCCGTCGGCAGCGTAATTTTTTTCCCTTGCGGGCCGCCCTTCCACGCGGAGGGCGGCTTTTCCGCTGTTTTCGGCGTTTCCGTCGGGACAATTCCTCTTTTTCCGGTAAAAACGGTTGACAACACAAATAAACTCAGATATAATACTCTGGTCTGCGGACGTATCCGCGGACGATCCTTGCCGCAGGCGGGACCTGCGGCCATAAGTCCAGAAGGAGGTGCAACATCATGGCAAAGCTTTCCGCAAAGTATGAGGTCATCTATGTCGTCGATCCCGCAGTGGGTGAAGAAGGCATCGCTGCTCTCGTGGAAAAATTCAATGGCATCGTAGGCGGCTACGGTACCGTCACCAGTGTTGACGAGTGGGGCAAGCGTCGTCTTGCTTATCCGATCAACGACCTGGTCGAGGGCTACTACGTTTACATGACCTGCGAGGTCAAGCCCGAGATGCCGGCAGAGCTGGATCGTGTCTTTAAGATCACGGACGGCATCCTGCGTTCCATCATCGTAGCTGTCGAAGAGTAAGGAGGCGCAAACATGCTGAACCACATCGTTCTCATGGGGCGTCTGACCCGTGACCCCGAGCTGCGCCGGACCGGCAGCGGCATCGCGGTCGCATCCTTTACGCTCGCTGTTGACCGTGACTTCACGGCACAGGGCGCGGAAAGGGAAACGGATTTCGTGGATATCGTCGCATGGCGGAATACGGCTGAGTTCGTCAGCAAGTATTTCACCAAGGGCCGTATGGCTGTCGTCTCGGGCCGGCTGCAAATTCGCAACTGGACCGATAAGGAAGGCAACAAGCGCCGCTCGGCAGAGGTCGTGGCGGACAATGTCTACTTCGGCGACTCCAAGCGTGACGGCGCTGCGCCGGGTGGCTTTGACCAGTCCGCGCCCAGCTATGCCGCTCCGTTCGGCTCCTCGCCTTATACCGCTCCCGCGCAGCAGAGTGCTCCGGCGGCTCCGGCCTCGGACTTCTCGATGCTTGAGGGCGACGACGACCAGCTTCCGTTCTAACAGCTTACCGCTTCATCCCTGCGGATGGCGCGGTATCGTTCAGGTTTTGGATTTTTTCACAAGACTATAAGGAGGATTTCATATGGCAATGGCTAACGACCGTGTCCGTCCTCGCCGCCGCAAGAAGGTTTGCAGCTTCTGCGTCGATAAGGTCGAGCACATCGATTTCAAGGACACTGCAAAGCTCCGCCGTTACCTGTCCGAGCGCGGCAAGATCCTGCCCCGCCGCACGACTGGTACCTGCGCTGCCCATCAGCGTCAGCTGACGGTCGCCATCAAGCGCGCCCGCCACATCGCCCTGCTGCCCTACGTAGCGGAGTAAGAAAAATAGAAGCCCCTGCGGATGCGCTCCGCAGGGGCTTTTTCTGTAT
The DNA here is from genome assembly GCA_000436735.1 of Firmicutes bacterium CAG:170. Classification (GTDB taxonomy): domain Bacteria; phylum Bacillota; class Clostridia; order Oscillospirales; family Oscillospiraceae; genus CAG-170. The sequence goes on along the minus strand of FR887223.1, from coordinate 16,999 downwards.
TCGAAGCACCGGTGGCACAGCGCACTTCGATGCGCTGTGCCTGCGCTTTCTGCGGGCGGGCAGAAGCGTCCGCCGCTACAGGGGAACCGAAATACCTGCATTACAGAACCGGCAAAGAGGTTTTTGAAAGTTTAAGACCGTGCTGCAAAGCAGCACGGTCTTTGAAAACGGATATCAGCCAAACACGGCAAGCAGGAAGCCTGCTGCGATGGCGGAGCCGATGACGCCGGCCACGTTCGGGCCCATGGCGTGCATCAGAAGGAAGTTTGCGGGATTGGCCTTCTGGCCGACCATCTGCGAAACACGCGCGGCCATCGGGACCGCGGAGACGCCCGCGGAGCCGATCAGCGGGTTGACCTTGCCCTTGGAAGCCTTGCACATGATGTTGCCGCCGATGAGGCCGCCGACGGTGGAGATCGCAAACGCGACCAGACCGAGCAGGATGATCTTCAGCGTCTCGAGCTTCAGGAAGTTCGAGGCGACCATCGTTGCGCCGACGGAGGTGGACAGGAAAATGGTGATGATGTTCATCAGCGCATTCTGCACGGTGTCGGACAGGCGGTCGGTAACGCCGCACTCACGGAACAGGTTGCCAAGCATCAGGCAGCCGATCAGCGGAGCCGTGGACGGTAGGAGCAGGATGACGAAGATGGTGACGATGATCGGGAAGAGGATCTTCTCGTTCTTCGAGACCGGACGGGCCTGCGTCATTTTGATCTGACGGTCCTTCTCCGAGGTCAGGAGCTTCATGATCGGGGGCTGGATCAGCGGGATCAGCGCCATGTAGGAATACGCCGCGATGGCGATCGCGCCAAGCAGTTCCGGAGCCAGCTTGTTGGTGAGGAAGATGGCCGTCGGGCCGTCCGCGCCACCGATGATGCCGATGGAGGCGGCCTGCGGGCCGGTAAAGCCGAGGCAGATCGCGCCGAAGAAGGCGACGAAAACGCCGAGCTGTGCAGCCGCGCCGAGAAGCAGGCTCTTCGGGTCCGCGATCAGCGGGCCGAAGTCGGTCATGGCGCCGACGCCCATGAAGATCAGGGACGGGTACAGACCGGCCTTGACGCCGATGTAGAAGATGTCAAGCAGGCCGGCATTCGAGAGAATGTGGCCATAGCTGTGCTCATACTGGCCGCCCTTTTCAAGGAAATCAGCCCAGAGCTCCGGATGATAGAGCGCGTTGGTAGCATTCAGCTCCGAGTTGACGGCGTCGAGGCCGGGAAAGTAGCTGACGTTTGCCAGCAGGCAGCCAAAAGCGATGCCGACCAGCAGCAGCGGCTCAAAGCCCTTGACGATGCCAAGGTACAGCAGCACGCACGCAATGACGATCATTACGAGGTTCTGCCAGCCGCCCTCTGCGAAGAATCCGGCGAAACCGGACTCGGTCGCAAGCTTTGCGAGGGTGTCCAGAACGTTAAAACCCATATTTGTTCCTCCTTACGCCAGAACGACCAGAGGAGCGCCGGTATCGACGGTAGCGCCCTTGGTGACGACGACCTGTGCGACCGTGCCGTCACGCGGAGCGAGAATTTCGTTCTCCATCTTCATGGCCTCGAGAATGACCAGAATGTCGCCGGACTTGACGGCGGCGCCCTGGGCCACGTTGACGCTCAGGATATTGCCGGGCATCGGAGCCGCAACGACCTCGCCTGCGGCGACGGAAACGGGTGCGGCAGCGGCGGGAGCCGGAGCAGCAGCGGGTGCGGGTGCGGCGGCAGGAGCAGCAGCGGGTGCGGCGGGAGCCGGAGCGTAAGCCTCGTACTCATCGACCAGCATGGCCTGGTCCTGATCGACCTCGACCTCATAGGTTCTGCCATTCAGGGTAATTTTGTATTTCATTCTCACTTGACCTCCTTGATGGATTTGAAGCGCAGTTCATTCAGGGGCTTGCCGAGCTTATAAGCGACGACAGCCATAATCATGGCGGCGTCCTTCGGAGCTACGTCGTGAAGCTTCAGCTCACCGGCGGTGCCGGCCGCCAGAACGGGTTCGGGCTTCGCAGCGGGAGCGGGTGCGGGGGCCGCAGCGGGCGCGGCGGCGGTTTTCTTCGACGTCGAGATCTTGCCCTCGATGCGAATTACGATCATGAGCGCGATCAGGCCGACGAACACGACGGCGTAGCCCAGCAGCGCGACCAGACCGGCCGTGCCGATGCTCAGATCGGTCATAGCAGTATTGATCAGGAACATGACGTGTCCTCCTTACGCTTCTTCGATCGAGTAGCGGACGACGTTCTCTTCCTTGGCCTTGCGGGCCTCGAGGAACTTCATGGTCTGATCGGGATAGCAAATGTAGCTCATGACGTCCTCTTCGGTCTTTGCCAGATCGCCGAGCGCTTCCTTCGCCTTCTTGAAGTCCTCGCCGGTGCGCTTGGCGTCCTCGATGCGGCAGTCAACAGGCTTGCCGCCCTCGCCGAGGATCTTGGTCTGAAGCTCCTGAGAAACGGGAGCCGGAGCGATGCCGTATTCGCCCTTGAAGTAGTTCTTGACTTCCTTGGAGACCTGCTTGTAGCGCTCGCCCAGCAGGACGTTGGTAACGGCCTGATTGCCGACCATCTGGCTCAGCGGGGTGACCAGCGGAGGATAGCCGAGGTCCTTGCGGACGGCGGGGATCTCAGCCAGCGCGGCGTCGAACTTATCCATGGCCTTCATATCGGTCAGGTTTGCGATCATGTTGGAGAGCATGCCGCCGGGAACCTTGTAAACAAGCGCCTGTGCGTCGGTCGCCATGGACTTCGGGCTGATACGGCCGGAGTCGATGTACTTCTGCTTGACGGGCTTGAAGAAATCGTTGACCTTGTTGATGACGTCCTCGTTGAGGCCGGTGGGGATGCCGTACTGCTGGAGCGCGTAGAACATCGTCTCGGTCGCGGGCTGGGACGTGCCGTTGGAGAAGCAGCTCGTCGCGCAGTCGATGACGTCGATGCCGGACTCGATGGCCTTGGTGACGGTCATGTAGGCCATGCCGGTGGTGCAGTGGGTGTGCAGGATCAGGGGGATATCGCCGACGGCGTCCTTGATGCCCTTGATGAGGTGCTCTGCCTCATACGGGCTCATGGTGCCGGCCATGTCCTTCAGGCAGATGGTCTTGAAGCCCATCTGCTTGAGCTCCTTGCACATCTGAACGTACTTTTCCACGGTGTGGACCGGGCTCTGGGTGTAGGAAATGCAGCCGGAGGCGATGGTGTTCTTCTTGGCGTACTTCATCGTTGCGTCAAGCGCCGTGCCGAGGTTGCGGAAGTCGTTCAGCGCGTCGAAGATACGGATGATGTCGATGCCGTTCTTGATGGACAGCTGGACAAACTTTTCGACGACGTCGTCGTGATAATGCTTGTAGCCGAGCAGGTTCTGGCCGCGAAGCAGCATCTGCAGCTTGGTGTTGGGCATCAGCTTGCGGATCTTGCGCAGTCTCTCCCACGGATCCTCGTCGAGGTAACGCAGGCAGGAGTCGAACGTAGCGCCGCCCCAGCACTCAGCGGAATAATAGCCAGCCTTGTCCATCTCGGGCAGGATCGCCTCAAAGTCGGAGTAGGGCAGGCGGGTCGCCATCAGGGACTGATTGGCGTCGCGGAGAACAGTCTCGGTAATCTGAACTTTTTTCATGTATACACCTCCATGAATATTAGCACGCCGCGCTCACCGGCGTGGGGATCTCGGGGCACTCCGGCCTCGCGGCCGGAAGGTTTCCGGCGGCAAGCCGCCGAAAAAAGCACGCTGCGGCGGAAAACGCAGCAGCGTGTTTCGCGCCTGACATATCCGGGTCAATGGAGCTGCCGCGCGGAAAACTCCGCACGGCTCCATTTTAACGGAGCGGATGCTCCGGCGCAATGTGCAGAAGCGTTAAGAAAATTTCCGTCCTGCGCTTCCGTATGGCCGGACGGCCGGGCTGCGGGCGGCGGAGCCGTCCGCAGCCGAAGCCGCGCCGTTTGGGGTTCCGTAATAAGCTCAGAGCTGCGGGCCTGCCGCGACCAGAGCCTTACCAGCCTCGTTGCCCTCGTACTTGACGAAGTTCTTGACGAAGCGGGAGGCCAGATCCTTTGCCTTGACGTCCCACTCGGAGGCGTCGGCGTAGGTGTCGCGCGGGTCGAGGATCTCGGTGGCAACGCCGGGAAGCTCGGTGGGGATCTCAAAGTCGAAATACGGCAGCTTCTTGGTGGGAGCGGTGTTGATCGAGCCGTTCAGGATGGCGTCGATGATGCCGCGGGTGTCCTTGATGGAGATGCGCTTGCCGGTGCCGTTCCAGCCGGTGTTGACGAGGTAAGCCTTGGCGCCGCTCTTTTCCATCTTCTTGACGAGCTCTTCGGCGTACTTGGTCGGATGCAGCTCAAGGAAGGCCTGGCCGAAGCAGGCGGAGAAGGTCGGGGTCGGCTCGGTGATGCCGCGCTCGGTGCCGGCCAGCTTCGCGGTGAAGCCGGACAGGAAGTAGTACTTGGTCTGCTCCGGGGTCAGGATGGAGACGGGAGGCAGAACGCCGAATGCGTCGGCGGAAAGGAAGATGACGTTCTTGGCGTCCGGTGCGGAAGAGACCGGGCGGACGATCTTCTCAATGTGGTTGATGGGGTAGGAAACACGGGTGTTCTCGGTGACAGACTTGTCGGCGAAGTCGATCTTGCCGTCCTTGTCGAGCGTGACGTTCTCCAGCAGCGCATCGCGGCGGATGGCGTTGTAGATGTCGGGCTCGGAGTCCTTGTCGAGGTTGATGACCTTGGCGTAGCAGCCGCCCTCGAAGTTAAAGACGCCGTTGTCGTCCCAGCCGTGCTCGTCGTCGCCGATGAGCAGGCGCTTCGGGTCGGTGGACAGGGTGGTTTTGCCGGTGCCGGACAGGCCGAAGAAGATGGCGGTGTTCTGGCCGTTCATGTCGGTGTTGGCGGAGCAGTGCATGGAAGCGATGCCCTTGAGCGGCAGATAGTAGTTCATCATGGAGAACATACCCTTCTTCATCTCGCCGCCGTACCAGGTGTTGATGATGACCTGCTCACGGCTGGTGATGTTGAAGGCAACGCAGGTCTCGGAATTGAGGCCCAGCTCCTTGTAGTTCTCGACCTTGGCCTTGGAGGCGTTGTAGACGACGAAATCAGGCTCGAAGTTCGCAAGCTCTTCCTCGGTCGGACGGATGAACATGTTGGTGACGAAGTGCGCCTGCCATGCGACCTCAACGATGAAGCGGATGGCCATGCGGGTGTCCTTGTTCGCGCCGCAGAACGCATCGACGACGAACAGGCGCTTGTTGCAAAGCTCGTTGACGGCGATGTCCTTGACGGTCTTCCAAGTCTCTTCGCTCATGGGATGGTTGTCGTTCTTGTACGCCTCGGAGGTCCACCACACGGTGTCCTTGGAGTTGTTGTCCACGACGATATACTTGTCCTTGGGGGAACGGCCGGTGTAGATACCGGTCATGACGTTCACAGCACCCAGCTCGCTGACCTGACCCTTTTCGTAGCCTTCCAGGCCGGGCTTGGTCTCTTCTGCAAACAGAGTCTCATACGACGGGTTGCGGATGATCTCCGTAGCGCCGGTGATGCCATATTTGCTCAAATTCAGTTCTGCCATTGTAAAAAGACCTCTTTCTATTAGAATTTGACATTTCAAGAATGGCTTGAAAGCCAATACTCACCAAGTAGCATTGTATCACAAATCCGCAAGAATTTCCACCGAAAAAACGCTTTCTGCGGTTTTTGTGAATTGTGCTCATTTTACGGGTGCAAAAAGGAAAAAAGAGACAGAATAAACGGTGAAAACGCACAATTCGCGTTTGCCGCCGCTTTTATTTGTGTGCGTCCGGGCGGGAAAATATGCGCAGAAGCGAG
>FR887223.1:0-11129 GCA_000436735.1 Firmicutes bacterium CAG:170 | reverse complement strand
TGGCAGGATCTCCTGCCGCCCGGCCTGTCTGTCAAAAATCTTGCGGGGTTCCGCCGCCCACGGCGGAATAGCGTATTATTTTCTTGCCGCCCTGGCGGAAAGCTGCTTCTGGAGCCAATCCTTTCCGTCCACGTAGCGTGCGACGATGAAGGAGACGACGTAGTCGCCCGCCGAGTTGACCATGGTCGCGGGAGGATCGACGAGATTGCCGAGCGCCAGCGCGATGGGGAACGCGACCGCCAGATGCTCCGGGAAGAAGATCGAGCAGAGGACAAGCTCACCCGTACCGCCGCCGCCGGGAATGCCGGACATGGCAACCGAGGAAAACACGGCAACGATGATTGCCAGAATTGCACGGCCCGTGGTGAAGTCCTGCCCGAACATGCCGAACAGGAACGCGACCTTGATGATCGCGGCCATGGCCGAGCCATCCATGTGCATCGTCGCGCCCAGCGGCACAACGATGTTGGAGACGTCCTTGGAGATGCCGGTCTCCTCCGCGACCTCCATGTTGGTCGGGATCGTCGCAACGGAGGAGCAGGTGCCGAAGCTCATGGCCGCCGGGCGGAAGAGCTTGGAGAACATGACCCTCGCCGCGCCCTTGCCGCCGCCGAAGCGGGCGTACAGCGGGAAGGAGATAAACATATACACAAAGCTGAGGACGTAGTAGATCACGAGTGCGCGGCCGTAGTCGCCGATGAGGTCGGAGCCGTGATAGGCGATCAGATACGCGAAGAAGCCGAAGAAGCCGATGGGCGCGTAGTAGGTGATGATCTTGAACGTCTTCATGATGCAGTTCGTGACGTCCTCGAGCAGCTTCGCGGTCTTGGTCTCCGCGCCGCCGGCCGCCTGCACGCCGAAGCCGAACAGCACCGCCGCCACGATCAGCGGCAGGATGGCCTTGCGGCTCCAAAGCTCTGTGAAATCGGGCTTGGTGAAGAAGTTGACGATCATGTCGGCCACGCCCAGCGTGCCGCCGACCTTGCCCTCGATCAGGTCATATTCGCCCGTGACCGGCGGGATGAGCCGCACAACGATGTAGGTGATGACTGCGGCGATGGCTGCCGTCACGAGGAACGTCGCAATGGTCACGCCCATGATCTTACCGGCGCGCTTGGCGCTCTGCATATTCGCGATCGCGGACGCGATCGAGCAGAACACCGTCGGGACGGCGATGCAGAACATCAGGTTCAGGAACACGGTGCCGAGCGGCTCGAGCACGGTCGCGCCCTTGACGACGACCACCGTCTCACCGTCAACGACCTCCTTGACCGCCGGCCAGATGGCGCCGACGATGCAGCCGGCGACGATACCGGTCAGCATCAGGATCAGGAAGCCGTAGTTTTTCAGAAAGCTGCCCTTTTTCATAATACTCCCTCCAAATAACAGATACCGGCGGGGACGGGACGTACCCGTGCAGCCGCAGATCCTCTTTCTGTCCCTATTATACAGGCGGGAGCCGCGCAATAAAAGTAAAATACTGCCCGAAACATTGCAAATCGTGCGCAATATGCGTCAGATTTCCTGCGGCGGCAGAATTATCCGCTCACAGGACGTGCAGAATATAGCCCTTCAGATACAGCGACTGCGCGGCGGCAAGCTCCGCCGGATGGTCGCGCGACTGCATGAGCGTTTCGATGAGGCGGACGGTGCGGCCGCTGTCGGCTGCGGCCTCGCGGAGCATTTTCAAAAACAGCTCCGGCGTCATGAACTGGCTGCACGAGCAGGAGACCAGGAAGCCTCCCGCCTCGACGAGCTTCATGCACCGCAGATTCAGCTCCTTGTAGCCACGGTACGCGCCTTCGAGCGCGTTTTTGCTCTTGGCGAACGCGGGCGGGTCGCAGATCACAAGGCCGTACTGCCGCCCGGCATCGGAATATTCCCGCGCGAGGTCAAAGACGTTGGCACAGGTCGTCGTGATCTTATCCGCCACGCCGTTGAGGGCCGCGTTTTTGCGCACGAGCGCAAGCGCCTCCTCCGAAACGTCCACGGCCTCGACGCTTTTGGCGCCATAGAGCGCGGCGTGGATGGAGAAGCCGCCCGTGCAGCAGCACAGGTCGAGCGCCGTCCGTCCGGCGCAGTAGGGCCGGATGCGGCCCCGGTTCTCCTGCTGATCGAGGAAATGGCCGGTTTTCTGGCCGTTCCGGATGCTGACGAGCATCCGGGCGTCATGCTCCCGGATCTCCAGCTCCTCGGGAACGGAGCCGTAGACGCAGCCGGTCGTCTGCGCAAGTCCTTCCTTTTCGCGGACGGGCACGTCGTTGCGCTCATAGATGCCGCGCGGCGAGAAAATTTCCGCCAGCAGCCCGATCAGCGCTTCCTTCCAGCGCTCCATGCCGAGCGAGGTGATCTGGAACGAAAGGCAGTCGGCAAATTTATCGACCGTCAGTCCGGGCAGGCCGTCCGATTCTCCGAACACGACGCGGCAGGAATCCGCAAAGCCGAGGCTCCGGCGGTATTCCCATGCGCGCAGGAGGCGGCGGCGGAAAAATTCCCGGTCGATCGTCTCGTCTGCGTCGCGCGTGAGCACGCGGACGCAGATCTTGGAGTCCGGGTTCCAGAAGCCGCGCGCGGCAAAGCGCAGGCGGCTGTCGAGCACGTCCACAAGGCCACCCTTTTCGCAGGTGTCGTCGGCCCAGTCCAGCTCGTTTTCAAAGATCCACGGCGCGCCGCCGCGCACGCGGGACTCTTCGCCGCGCCGCAGGCACACCTGGCCGGATACGTTCATATGCATCCTCCCCTGCCGTCCGCTCAGCGAAGGAAGCCCTCGAGGATCTTCTCCTCGGCTTCCTCCGGCGTCAGACCGAGCGTCTCGAGCTTCAGGATCTGTTCGCCCGCAATGCGCCCGATGGCGGCCTCGTGGATGAGCGCCGCGTCCACATGGTTGCAGGAGATCTCCGGGATGGCGCGGACCTTTGCCTCGCCCATGATGATGGCGTCGCAGGAAACATGCCCAAAGCATGCGGTGTTGCCCTGCACGCGCGGATAGAAGATCTGCGTGGAGCGCTCCTTGGCGACGCTGCGCGAAACGACGCGCGTGCGGGAGCCTTCGCCGTCGAGAATGACGTCCATCTCAGATACGGCGTGCTGCTCGCCGTGCGTCAGGAGCTTTTCCGTGATGACGACCTCGGAATTCGCGCCGCTGGCGACGCACTTTGTGTAGCGCTTCGTGTCGTCCACGCCCGCGATCTGACTCGTCTCCATCGTGATGGAGGCGCCCTCCTCAAGGTAGACGATGGTCTGGGGATTGAGGATGCGCTTGCCGCTGCCCTCACCCTCGCCGTAGTGCTTTTCGATGTAGGTCACCTTCGCGTTTTTGCCGACGTAGAAGGTGTGGATGCCGTCGTGCTGGGAGTCGCAGTCGCCGCAGTTGTGAATGCCGCAGCCCGCGACGATGCGCACCTCCGCGCCCTCGCCGACGAAAAAGTCGTTGTAGACCATGTCGTGCATACCGCTGGCGGTCAGTACGACGGGGATATGCACGTCCTCGTGCTTCGTGAACGGCTTGATGCGGATATCGATGCCGTCCTTGTCGGTCTTGGACGTGATCTCAATATTTTCCGTGTTGTGGCGGTACGCCTTCTTGCCGTCGGAGCGGATGTTGACCGCGCCGTCGGGAATGGAGGCCATGTCGGCCACCACGCTCAGGATATGCTTCTGAATGTCGTTCAGCATGTTCCGTTCACCTCCAGCATGTTGCAGCCCGTGACCGTGTCGGTCAGGATCTGCGGATACAGCTCGTCCACCGAGCCTCTGGCCGTGATCTGGCCTCCGGCGATCAGGACGATCTCGTCGGCCAGACGGATGATCCGCTCCTGATGGGAAATGATGAGGATGGTGCGGTCCTGCCGGTCGTGGATGGAGCGGAAGGTCTCCGTCAGGCGCGCAAACGACCACAGGTCGATGCCCGCCTCCGGCTCGTCGAAGATCATGAGCTTTGCGTTGCGCGCCAGCAGCGTGGCGATCTCGATGCGCTTGACCTCGCCGCCCGAGAGGCTGGTGTCCACGTCGCGGCCGAGATAGTCGCGCGCACACAGGCCCACCTGCGTCAGATAGCCGCAGGCCTCGTCATGCGAGAGCTTTCGTCCCGCCGCGATGGTCAGAAGGTCCGCGACCTTCATGCCCTTGAAGCGCGGCGGCTGCTGAAAGCCGTAGGAAATGCCGCGCCGCGCGCGCTCGGTGACGGACATGGCCGTCACGTCCTCGCCGTTCCAGAGGATCTGACCGGAGCTTGGCTGCATGATGCCCATGACGGCCTTCGCCAGCGAGGTCTTGCCGCCGCCGTTCGGGCCGGTGATGACGAGGAATTTATTGTCCCCGACGGTCAGATCGATGTTTTTCAGGATTTCCGTCTTGCCGTTTTCATCGTTCGCGGTCAGACAGAGCTTTTTCAGTTCCAGCATATCGTGTCCTCTATCGTTCTGTATTTTTTACTTATTTATATAGTATGTCCGGTTTTCGCGGAGGCCGGAGGCCGCGCCCGTTCAGGTGCGCGGAGCCTTCTGCTGATACCACGCGATGAGCAGATCGGCCACCTCGCCGTAGCTCTGGACGCCGGTCTCCTCCGAGAACGCCTTGAGATAGGCGTCGTTGACCTTTGTCGCCGCGTCCTGCACCTTGCCCTCGTACTGGGCATAGTGCTCGTTCGCGGCCTGCGCGTCGGCGCGGATGCCGGGATCAACGCTGTTCCAGATCTCCGTCGCCGCCGCGCGGTCGGCCTTCATGAGCGCGTTGCTGCAATAGATATACGCCGCCAGCGCGCCGGAATACTGGAACTCCGCATCCGGATTCTCCATGCAGGCCAGATACGCGCAGAAATTCGCCCCGTCCTCGGCGGCGACGGCCTGCCGGTGCGCGATCTCATGGCACATCGTGAACGGGAGCCATGCGACATAGGTATCCGGATTGACGCAGGCCTCGCCGGTCACGCAGATGAAAATGCCGGTAATGCCGAAATGGCTGAACAGCTTCCAGCTGGCAAGCTTTTTCACCCGGTCGGTCGAGCCGGTGAAGAGGGCGTATTCCTGCCCAAGCGTTTCATAGCCCTTCCCGGCCTGCTTTGCAAGCGTACTGAAATCCGAGAACTGCCCGACCTGCTTTTCGTCGCGCCGGACGCCGGAGGCGAGGCGCGTGGCCTGCTGGGCATAGTAACGTGTGGCCTCCGTCAGCTCTGCGGCGGAGTATTCCCGGACGGAAAGCCCGAGCTGCTGCGACACGTCCGGGCCGAAGTGATTGAGGCCCCAGACGCCGACGAATGCAAAGAGAAATACGCACAGCGTCAGCACGATCCCCGAGAGCCACGAGAGAATGCCGCGGCCATGGTGCCGGAACACGCGCACGAGCGTGTAGACCAGCCACAGCACCGCCAGCAGCACCACGACCTCCCAGATGCAGAACGGCACGACCGCCGTCACCGAGGAGACCGCCGCCAGCACCTTGCGGGAGAAAGCGGGATAGAATGCAAAGACCGCGTCCGGCGCGGTGCGCGCAGCGGCGGCCATCACGCCGGTCAGAGCCAGAAAAATTGCTGAGAGGATCAGCCGTCCAACGGTTTTCAAGGCTGAATGCTCCTTTCGATAAAAATGCTATTTTGCAGTATAGCACAAAAATGGGAAAAACAAAAGCGATCCCGCAAAAAAAGACGCCGCGCAGTTGACTTTATGGCCAGTTCTACTATAATAATGAATTATGATCCAGAAAATCAACTGGCGACAGGAGGAAATTCTCTTATGATGAAAAGCTCTGAAAAATCCATGGATAAGATCATCGCGCTCTGCAAGGGCCGCGGCTTTGTCTTTGCGGGGTCTGAAATATACGGCGGTCTGGCCAACAGCTGGGACTACGGTCCGCTCGGCGTGGAGTTCAAGAACAACGTCAAAAAGGCGTGGCTCAAGAAATTCGTGCAGGAAAGCCCGTACAACGTCGGTCTGGACGCCGCGATCATCATGAATCCGCAGACGTGGATCACGACCGGCCATGTGTCCAGCTTCTCCGACCCGCTGCTCGACTGCAAGGCCTGCAAGGCCCGCCACCGTGCCGACAAGCTCATTGCCGCCGAGCATCATGAGGTCAATGTGGACGCCATGAGCTTCGAGGAAATGGACAAGTTCATCGCCGAGCATGAGGACATCGTCTGCCCGGTCTGCGGCAAGCACGACTTCACCCCCATCCGCAAGTTCAATCTCATGTTCAAGACCGCCATCGGCGTCACCGAGGACTCCTCCTCGACCTGCTATCTCCGCCCGGAGACCGCGCAGGGTATCTTCGTCAACTTTGCCAACATCCAGCGCACCACCCGCCGTAAGCTGCCGTTCGGCGTCTGCCAGGTCGGCAAGGCGTTCCGCAACGAGATCACGCCGGGCAACTTCACCTTCCGTACCCGCGAGTTCGAGCAGATGGAGTGCGAATTCTTCTGCCAGCCGGGCACCGATCTGGAGTGGTTCGCCTACTGGAAGGACTACTGCAAGAACTGGCTTCTGAGCCTTGGCATCCATGAGGAAAATCTGCGTCTGCGCGACCATGAGCCGGCGGAGCTGGCGTTCTATTCCCGCGCCACGACCGACATCGAATACGCCTTCCCGTTCACCGACTGGGGCGAGCTGTGGGGCATTGCCGACCGCACCGACTACGACCTCAAGCGCCATCAGGAGGCGTCCGGCAAGGATCTGACCTACTTCGACCAGGAAAAGAACGAGCATTATATCCCCTACGTCATTGAGCCGTCTCTGGGCTGCGACCGCGTGATGCTGGCGTTCCTGTGCGAGGCGTATGACGAGGAGGTCATCGACGAGGCGAAAAACGACGTGCGCGTCGTGCTGCACCTGCATCCGGCGCTGGCTCCGTACAAGGCCGCGATCCTGCCGCTGTCCAAGAAGCTCTCCGAGCCTGCGCGCAAGATCTATCAGGAGCTGAGCAAGTATTGGATGATCGATTTCGACGAGACCGGCTCCATCGGCAAGCGCTACCGCCGCGAGGACGAGATCGGCACGCCGTACTGCATCACCGTGGACTTCGAGACCATCGGCGACGACAAGACCCCGGCCGACAACGCCGTCACCATCCGCGACCGCGACACCATGCAGCAGGTCCGCGTTCCCATCTCTGAGCTGAAGAGCTGGCTGGAGGAAAAGCTCGCGTTTTAAGCGCGTCAACCGGGAAAAGCCGCCGGTCTCCGCGAAAAATTTTTGCGGAGGGACTGGAAAAAAGATCGGTTTTGCGGTATGATAGAAGCGCAAAACAACAAAAACGAAACAGACCGCAGGGACATATGATTCTAAAACGGACAGAATCCAACATCCTGCGGGACAGAATCTGCAAAGGAAGGAATTCATATGGACAAAACCAAGGAAACCCAGCTCCGTCTGGAAGCCGCCAAGGCGCGCCTGCTGTGCGTGCAGATGGTCCACGACGCGGCCTCCGGCCATCCGGGCGGCTCGCTGAGCTGCATCGACGTTCTGACCACGCTCTATTTCGATATCATGCACATCGACCCGAAGGCGCCGCACGATCCCGACCGTGACCGCTTCGTCATGTCCAAGGGCCACTGCTCTCCGGCCATGTACCCGGTGCTGGCGCTGCGCGGCTTCTTCCCGGTGGAGGAGCTGAAAATGTTCCGCCGCGTGGACGGCCATATGTCCGGCCACGTTGAGATGCATTACGTTCCCGGCGTCGATATGTCCACCGGCTCTCTGGGCCAGGGCATCTCCGCAGCGGTCGGCATGGCGCTGGCCGGCAAGCAGTCCAAAAAGGACTACCGCGTCTACGCCATTCTCGGCGACGGCGAGGTCGCCGAGGGTCAGGTCTGGGAGGCCATGATGGCCGCCAACAAGTACCACCTGGACAATCTGTGCGCCTGCGTGGACGTCAACGGTCTCCAGATCGACGGCGCAACGAAGGACGTTATGCCCACCGAGCCGCTGGACAAGAAGTTTGAGGCGTTCGGCTGGCATGTGATCCAGATCGACGGTCATGACTTCGCGCAGATCGAGGCCGCCTATCAGGAAGCCGCCGCGACGAAGGGCCAGCCCACGATGATCCTTGCGCACACCGTCAAGGGCAAGGGCGTCAGCTTTATGGAAAACAACGCCGGCTGGCACGGCAAGGCTCCGAACGACGAGCAGTTCGCGCAGGCCAAGGCTGAGCTGGAAGCGGCCATCAAGGAACTGGAGGGTTAAGTCATGGGTGAAAAGATTGCGACTCGTAACGCCTACGGCCAGGCTCTGGCCGCTCTGGCCGACAAATATCCCGAGCTTGTCGTGTTCGACGCCGACCTTGCCGGCGCGACCATGACCAAGTTCTTCAAGGATGCCTGCCCGGAGCGCTTCTTCGACATGGGCATCGCGGAATGCGACATGGTCGGCGTTGCCGCCGGTATGGCGACCTGCGGCTATAAGCCGTTCGTCAACAGCTTCGCCATGTTCTCCGCAGGCCGCGCCTGGGAGCAGGTCCGCAACTCCGTCTGCTATCCGCGCCTGAACGTCAAGGTCGTCGGCAGCCACGGCGGCCTGTCCGTCGGCGAGGACGGTGCGACGCATCAGTGCGTCGAGGACTTCGCCATCATGCGCGCGATCCCCGGCATGATGGTGCTCTGCCCGTGCGACGGCAATGAGATGCGCCTCGCCACCGAAGCGCTCCTGAACTACGACGGCCCCGCCTATATGCGCCTCGGCCGTCTGGCGGTCGAGACCGTCACCGACGAGCTCCCCGGCTATAAGTTCGAGCTGGGCAAGGGCGCTGTCCTGCGTGACGGCACCGACGTGACCATCATTGCCACCGGCATGAACGTCCAGATGGCGCTCAAGGCGGCGGAGCTTCTCGCAGCCGAGGGCATTTCCGCCCGCGTGATCGACATGCACACCATCAAGCCGCTCGACGAGGAGCTGGTTTTGAAGGCTGCGAAGGAGACCGGCTGCATCGTGACCTCCGAGGAGGCCAACGTGCTCGGCGGCCTCGGCGCGGCAGTCGCGGAATACCTGTCCGAGAATTACCCGGTGCCCGTCGTGCGCCACGGCGTGAACGACGAGTTCGGCCGCAGCGGCAAGGCGCCTCTGGTCCTCGAGGCCTACGGCATCACGCCCGAGGGCATCGCGGAAAAGGCCAAGAAAGCCATTGCGCTTAAAAAGTAAATCCGATATAATAAGCGGGAAGCCTTCGGCTTCCCGCTTATTTTGAAATTTGGAGGCTGCTCCATGAGACAGACGCTTCTTGCCGGGCTTCCGGCGTATTCCGTCACGCTGTCGGACGGTCAGATCGACACGCTCTGCCGCTTCGGCGAGGCGCTGATCGAAAAAAACGCGGTCATGAACCTGACCGCCATCACAGAGCCGTCCGCCGTGGCGCAGCTGCACTTTCTGGACTGCATCGCGCTTCTGAATGCGGCGGACTTCCACGGAAAGCGCGTCATCGACGTCGGCTGCGGTGCGGGCTTTCCGGGGGTACCGCTGAAGATCGCGGAGCCGTCGATCCGTCTGACGCTGCTCGACTCGCTGGCCAAGCGGATGAACTGGCTTTCCGAGACGCTGCCGGCGCTTGGCGTGGACGCGGAGATCATCACCGCCCGCGCGGAGGAATTCGCCGCACAGCGGCGGGAGCAGTACGATCTTGCGACCTCACGTGCCGTCGCGCGGCTGAACGTGCTGGCGGAGCTGTGCCTTCCGTATGTGCGCGTGGGTGGAAAATTCCTCGCCATGAAGGGCGCGCTCGCGCAGGCGGAGGTCGAGGAGGCGCGCCGGGGCATCGAAAAGCTCGGCGGCCACGTCTCCCGCATTTTTGAATATCCGGTCGCAGACGCCGTCCACAAGGCCGTCGTGATCGAAAAGCTGCGGCCGACGCCGCCGCAGTATCCGCGTGCCTTCGCAAAGATCAAAAAATCGCCGCTGTAAGGAGAGCTTCGCTATGAACGCAGAAAAAACGCTGGAAAATCTCAGCCGGAACGGCTTTAACGCAAAATATTTTGAGACGGCGGCACAGGCTGCGGACTATCTCGCCGCGCAGCTGCACGGAAAAACGATCGGCTTCGGCGGCAGCGTCACGCTCGACACAATGGGCCTTTACGACCGTCTCAGCGCGGACAATACGCTCTTCTGGCACTGGAAGCAGCCTGCGGACGAGGCCCGCGCAGCCGCCGCACACGCGCAGATCTATCTGACCTCCGCAAACGCGATCGCGGAAACCGGCGAGATCGTCAACATCGACGGCAGCGGCAACCGCCTGGCCTCCATGCTCTACGGGCACGAGGCGCTCTATATCGTCGCGGGCGTCAACAAGCTCGCGCCCGATCTGCCCGCCGCGCTTGACCGTGCGCGGAACATCGCCGCGCCGCGCAACGCCCGCCGTCTGAACTGCAAAACGCCCTGTGCGCTCTCTGAGCCGATGCGCTGCCACGACTGCCGCAGCCCGGCGCGTATCTGCAAGGGCTTCTGTGTGCTGACGCGGCCCATGGGCGGCGTCGGACGGACAGAGGTCCTTTTGATCGGCGAAACGCTCGGCTATTGAGCGGCCGGGAACTGCGGCAGCCGTATTTCGATGAAAAGCCTCCGGCGCAGAAGCTGCGCCGGAGGCTTTGGCTTTGCTTATTTCGCGCCTGCGGAATCGATCTTTCCCTCCTTTTTGTACTTCTCCACGCAGTCGCGGATCAGCACGACGGTCTGGCTGCTTGCCGAACGGCCCTCATAGTCTGCAACGCGGTGCAGATCGTCCAGAAGCGCTTCATCGATCCGGACGGTTAAGCTCTTGATTGCCATAGCCGTAGCCTCCGTCAGGTGTTGTGAGCGGAATCGATCTTCCCCTCGCGCTTGTATTTTTCCACGCAGTCCCGCACCAAGATCAGCATCTGACTGTTTGCGGAGCGCCCCTCGTAATCGGCTACACGATGCAGCTCGTTGAGCAGCTCCTCGTCGATTCGGATGGATACACTTTTGATCGCCATAATTACCTCCCACTGTAGATATATTATGGCTTTACAATAGATACAAAATGTGCTAATCTGTCATTGATAGATGCATTTTATATCTATAATGCGTTCACATTAAAAGAGGTGAAAATATGCCAGACTATCAGGAACTCTATCACAAGCTTTTCCGGGCGACAGAGGATGCCATCAACCGTCTGATCCAAGCGCAGCAGGAATG
>FR887222.1:30660-37419 GCA_000436735.1 Firmicutes bacterium CAG:170 | reverse complement strand
CCCGGCGAGACTTCGCCGGGGCCGCTTCATCGGCTCAGATGCTGTAAACTCTGCTGTACTCCTCATAGAGCCTTGTGAAATCGGAGGACTTCATCTCCTTGACGCTCTTGAGGTACTGGTGCGTATCGAACTCGTCAGATTCCAGCTCGATCATTGCGACGGCAATGTTCGAGCAGTGGTCGGATATGCGCTCGTAATTGGTCAGAAGGTCGTTGAACACAAAGCCGAGCTGGATCGTACACTGCGCCTTCTGGAGCCGGTCCACATGGTGCAGCTTCAGCTCGTCGCAGAGGTTGTCGATCAGCTCCTCCAGCGGCTCTACACGTGCCGCCAGTGCCAGATTGTTCTCCGTAAATGCCTGCGTCGCCAGCCGGACGATCTCCTCAACAGCGGATTCCAGCACATCCAGCTCATGGCGGGCCTGCGTGGAGAAGGCCAGATGCTTCTCGAAGATCTCCCGCGCGCTCTCGCCGATATTCAGTGCATGGTCGGAAATTCTCTCAAAGTCGGAGATGGTATGCAGGAACTTGGAGACCTCCTCGTTCTGGCTCCCGGTCAGCTCGCAGCCGGTCAGCTTGACCAGATACGAGCCGATCATATCCTCGTATCGATCGACCGTCCCCTCCATCCGCTCGACCATGTCGAAGCCCTTGTCCGTGTAGGAATGCAGAAGCTTGATGGATTCAGTCAGATTGTCCCGCGCTTCCTCCGCCATGGCGTTGACCGACATGCGGCTCTGCTCGATGGCCAGCGCCGGGTGCTTCAAAAAGCGCTCCTCGAGCTGCATGATCGACGGCGTTTCGTCCTTTGCGTCTCCCTTGATAAGGAAGTCCACCAGCGCCTCGATCACATCTGTGAACGGCAGCAGGATCAGCACCTTCACCAGACGGAAAAGCGTATTGAGCGCCGCAATGCTGACGGCGGTCATGCACATACTCATGAATTCGAAGTGGAAGATGGCATTTGCGATGTAGAACACCGCGCCCCAGAACACGACGCCCGCGACCTCGACCACAAGGTAGACAAACGCGGTACGCCTGCCCTCGACGTTCGCGCCGATGGCGGAGATCAGAACCGGCATGGCCG
Organism: Firmicutes bacterium CAG:170; assembly: GCA_000436735.1. Lineage (GTDB taxonomy): Bacteria > Bacillota > Clostridia > Oscillospirales > Oscillospiraceae > CAG-170. The sequence goes on along the minus strand of FR887222.1, from coordinate 36,333 downwards.
CGCCGATGGCGATGCCCATGATGAGCGGAAACGCCGTCGCAAAATCGATAACGCCCGTAGAGGCCAGCGCCTGCACGATACCGACGGCCGCCGAAGCGCTCTGGATCACGGCCGTAAAGAGCGTGCCGAAAAGGATGCCGAGCAGCGGATTGGAGAGCTTCGTCATGAACTCGATGAAAACCGGGCTCTGCCGTAGCGGCGAGACCGCCTCGCTCATGGCCGTCATGCCGAACATCAGGACGGCGAAGCCCATCAGGATATCGCCCACATGCCGCCGCGACTGCGTCTTGGAGAACATCCGCAGCACGATACCGACCAGAGAGATGATGCCGGTCAGCGTGGCCGTAGAGAAAAGCTCCGTCCAGCCGCCGCCCGTTCCGCCGATCTCCGACAGGCAGAGTACCCAGCCCGTGATGCTGGTGCCGAGGATGGCGCCCATGACGATGCTGATGGCCTGCCGCACCTTCATCATACCGGAGTTGACGAAGCCGACGACCATGACCGACGTTGCCGAGGAGGACTGGATGACCGCCGTCACGCCCGTTCCGAGCAGGAAGCCCTTGAGCGGCGTTCCCGTCAGACGGTATAAAACGACCTCCAGCTTGCTGCCGGCGACCTTTTTCAATCCGTCTCCCATCAGCGCCATGCCGAACAGGAACAGCGCCACGCCGCTGAGCAGCGAGATCACATTGCTGATGCTCATATCCAAATTCCTCCACACAACAGGCGGTATTCTTTCTATTATGGCCCAAAACAGTTTGATGGTACTCTGCCGATATTAAATATTCTGTCAAATTCATCTTAAATCTATGTTAAACATTGCTTTTTCGTGCTTTTTCCGATAAACTATTTTCAGCGGCAATTGCCGCCGCATCCCTCCCCTTGAAAGTGAGGCGCATTTTATGATCTATCTGCTCGAGGACGACGACAGCATCCGCAAGCTGGTCGTCTACGGCCTGCAAAGTCAGGGCTACGAAGCGCAGGGCTTCGCGCTGCCCTCGGAATTCTGGCGTGCTATGGACGCGCAGCTCCCAGAGCTTCTTCTTCTGGACATCATGCTGCCCGAGGAGGACGGTTTGAGCATTCTGCGGAAGCTGCGCGCAGCCGCGCCGACCCGGAAGCTCCCCGTCATTATCCTGACGGCCAAAAATACGGAATATGACCGCGTAGTCGGCCTCGATGGCGGCGCGGATGACTTTATCTCCAAGCCCTTCGGCATGATGGAGCTTCTGGCGCGGGTGCGGGCCGTGCTGCGCCGCGCAGAGCCGTCCGGCGACGCCGGCGGCGTCCAGATCGGCGTGCTCTATATCTGCCCGCCGCAGCACATCGTCCGTGTGAACGGCAAGAACGTGCAGCTGACCAACAAGGAGTTTGAGATTCTCTGCCTGCTGGTGGAAAACCGCGGCATCGTCCTCACGCGCGGCACGCTGATGGACAAGGTCTGGGGCTTCGACTGCGACCGGGAAAACCGAACGCTCGACGTCCACATCCGGACGCTCCGCGTCAAGCTCGGCGAAGCTGGTTCCTGCATCGAGACCGTCCGGGGCGTCGGCTATAAGATCGGCGGCAGAGCATGACCAGAAGGATCTTCCGCAATTCCTTTCTGATCGGCATTACGGTCCTGCTGGTCAGCTCCATTCTTTTCTTCGCCGTCATGTTCAGCAACTACGAGCAGCAGGCGTTTGAACGTCTGTCCGCCGAGGCGGAAAGCATCGCGCAGGCGCTGGACGAATCCGGCCCGTCCTTTTTGCAGCGCCTTGAGGTCGCCGACCGCGTGACGCTGGTCGCGCCGGACGGAAGTGTCCTCTATGACAGCGCGGCGGACGCCGCCTCGCTTCCGAATCATCTGGCGCGCGAGGAAATTCAACAAGCACTGGAGTGCGGCGAGGGCCGCTGCTCGCGCTATTCGGAGATCTTTCTCGAGCGCACACATTATTATGCCCTGCGGCTGCCGGACGAAAGCGTTCTGCGCACCGCCTGCACGCAGGAATCCATCATTTCCATGGCCATCCTCCTGCTCCAGCCGATCTTGTGGGTCATTGTGCTGGTTCTGATCCTCTGCGGCGTCCTCTCCTTCCGTCTGGCCAAGCAGATCACAAGGCCGATCAACGCCATCGATCTCGACGATCCCGCGCTGGACGAATCGTATCAGGAGTTGGCTCCGCTGATCGGGCGGCTCCAGGACCTGCTGCACACCAGCCGCAGCCAGATGGACGAGCTGAGCCTTCGCCAGCGGGAATTCACCGCCATCACGGAAAACATGCGTGAGGGCTTCCTTCTGCTTGACGGAAAGGCCGATATTCTCTCCAGCAACCACAGCGCGATGCAGGTGCTCGGGCTGGACGCCGGCGAAGCCGTCGGCAGCCTCCGGCTCGTCTGCCGCGATCCCGACATTCTGAAGGTCGTGGAGTCCGCGCTCTCCGGCAGCCACGCCGAGGTGCTGCTCACCCGTGAAAACGTCACCTGGCAGATCATCGCCAACCCCGTCATGTCCGGCGGGAGCGTGGTCGGCGCGGTCGTCCTGCTCATGGACGTGACGGAACGCGAGCAGCGCGAGGCGCTGCGGCGCGAATTCTCCGCCAACGTTTCCCACGAGCTGAGAACGCCGCTGACCTCCATCTCCGGCTTTGCCGAGCTGATGCAGGCCGGACTGGTGCCGATGGAAAAGGTGCAGGAGTTCTCCGCCGACATCTACCGCGAGTCGCGCCGCCTTCTGGAGCTGGTCAATGACATCATCAAGCTCTCGCGTCTGGACGAGGGCGGCGACAAGCTGGAGCGTCAGCGGGTCGAGCTGCACGCACTGGCGGAAAATGTGCTTGCAAATCTGGAAAGCGTCGCCGAAAAGTGTCATGTCACGCTTTCGCTCACCGGCGGCGCGGCCTATGTCACCGGCGTTCCGGCACTTCTGAGCGAGATGCTCTACAATCTATGCGATAACGCCGTCAAATACAACGTAGACGGCGGCAGCGTCCGCGTCGATATCGCTCAGAGCACCGCCGAGACCGTCCTCACCGTCTCCGACACCGGCATAGGCATCCCCTACGCGCACCAGAGTCGCGTTTTCGAGCGCTTCTACCGCGTGGATAAAAGCCATTCCAAGGCCGTCGGCGGCACGGGTCTCGGCCTGTCCATCGTCAAGCACGCCGCGCAGTATCATAACGCCCGTCTGGAGCTGAAAAGCGCCGTCGGCAAGGGCACGGAGATCCGCATCCACTTCCCGCATGCCCCATGACTGCCTGTATTCTGTCTATACGCAAAAGGCTATATACGAAAGGCGCTGCCCGCCGGGCAGCGCCTCTTTTATCCTATTCTGCTTTTTACGCCTTCCGGCTGACAAAGCGCCAGCTGTCGCGGCACATATCCTCCACGGACTTTTCCGCCGTCCAGCCGAGGATCTCCTTCGCCTTTTTCGTGTCCGCCCAACAGCAGGCAAGGTCGCCCTCACGGCGCGGCCCGATCACATACGGGATGCGGACGCCGTTGGCCTTTTCAAAGGCGTGTACCAGCTCCAGAACGCTCACGCCGCTGCCGGTGCCGAGGTTGAACGCCTCCGCGCCGGTATGCTCCGCCGCGTATTCCAGCGCCTTGAGGTGTCCCTTCGCCAGATCGACCACATGCAGATAGTCCCGCAGGCAGGTACCGTCCGGCGTGGGATAATCGTCGCCAAAGACCGTCAGCCGTTCGAGCTTACCTGCCGCGACGCGCGCGATATACGGCATCAGGTTGTTCGGGATGCCGTTCGGGTCGTCGCCCAGAAGCCCCGATGCATGACCGCCGATGGGATTGAAGTAGCGGAGCAGCACCGCCGTAAAGCCCGGCGCGGCCGCCGCGTAGTCGCGCAGCATCTGCTCGATCATGATCTTCGTCCAGCCGTAGGGATTCGTCGCAAGATGCGCCGACATCGTCTCCGCATACGGCACCGGATTTTCCGGGCCGTAGACCGTCGCGGAGGAGGAAAACACCAGCCGCGTGCAGCCGTACTCCGCCATGACCTCCAGCAACGTCAGCGTGCTGTCCAGATTGTTGCGGTAGTAACGCAGCGGGATGCGGCAGCTTTCGCCGACGGCCTTAAGGCCCGCAAAATGAATGACCGCGTCCGGGCGATGCTCCGCAAAAATGCGCTGCATGGCCGCCTTGTCCGCTGCATCCGTCTCATAGAACGCCGGGCGCTTTCCCGTGATCTTCTCCACGTTGTCCAGCGCCGTGACCTGAGAATTGACCAGATCGTCCACGACGATCACCTCGTGTCCTGCCTCCAGCAGCTCCACGCAGGTATGACTTCCGATATAACCGGCTCCGCCGGTCACAAGGACCTTCATAGCTTTTCCTCCTGTTCCATGCCGAGCGTGCCGAGAAAGCGCAGGAATGCCCCCTGTCCCGCTTCATTCCGCTTGAAAACGCCCGCGTCCTCCAAAACCTGCTCGAATACCGCGCCGACCTCCTGCCGGAGGATCTGCTCCGTATTTTCCGGCGTAAAACGGTGCCGCGTTTTCAGCTCATCCAGCCAATCCGCGTGCTTGCCGAGCGTCTCGTCCGCGCGGATATCGCGCCCGGCCAGAATGGCCTCGCGCAGCTGCGCAAGCTCCGTGTTCAGTCTTGACGGCAGCACTGCGAGGCCCATGACCTCGATCAGGCCGATGTTTTCCTTCTTGATATGGTGCAGCTGCGCGTGCGGATGGAACACGCCGAGCGGATGCTCCGGCGTCGTGATGTTGTTGCGCAGCACCAGATCCATCTCGTAGGCATCTCCGCGCCGCCGGACGATGGGTGTGATGGTATTGTGCGGCTCGCCGTCAGTCTGCGCGAACACAAAGGCGTCCGGATCGGAGTAGCCGCGCCAGCCGTTCAGTATTTTTTCCGCCAGCTCCGCCAGCTGCGCGCGGTTTTCACTGCGCAGCCGGAGAACGGACAGCGGCCAGCGCACGATCCCCGCCTCCACGTCCGCATAGCCGCGGAAGCGTACCGCTTTTTCGATTTCGGCCCGCTCCATGGCAAATTCATAGTGACCGCCCTGAAAATGCTCATGGCTTAGGATGGAACCGCCCACAATTGGAAGGTCTGCGTTGGAGCCGATGAAATAGTGCGGCAGCACTGTCACAAAATCCAACAGCTTCTCAAAGCAGGCCCGGTCAATGCGCATCGGCGCATGCTTCGCGCTCAGGCATATGCAGTGCTCATTGTAATACACATAGGGCGAATATTGCAGATACCAGCTTTCGCCGCAGAGCGTCATGGGAATGAGGCGGTGATTCTGCCGCGCTGGATGGTTCATCCGTCCGGCGTAGCCCTCATTTTCCGCGCAGAGCTGGCACTTTGGATACCCGGCCTGCGGCGCGAGCTTTGCCGCCGCAATGGCGCGCGGGTCCTTCTCTGGCTTCGAGAGGTTGATCGTGATATCCAGCGCACCGTACTTTCCCTCGTAGACCCACTTCTGATCCTTTGCAATGCGGTCGCGGCGGATATAGTTCGTATCCTGACTGAATTCATAGAACCAGTCCGTCGCCTGCCACGGGCTTTCGTCATACAGCGCACGGAATTTTTCGCGCACCTCGTGCGGTGCGGGCGTCAAAGCGCCCATCAGCTTCGTATCAAAGAGGTCGCGCGAGACCTGATCGTCCGCGCAGATGCCGCGCGTCACGGCTTCCTCCGTCAGCCGCTCCAGGAGGACATGCA
>FR887222.1:28815-30627 GCA_000436735.1 Firmicutes bacterium CAG:170 | reverse complement strand
GCTCCCGCTCCGGCTCCGCCGCCTCGATCGCATTCAGCCGCATGACCTCCAGCAGCCGGTTGACGGCCCATGTCCGGTCGTCCTCCTGCAAAAGCCCGCAGCGGATTGCATAGTCCGCCAGTCCGTAGATCGTTCCGTTCATCTGCAAGCCTCCAATACCGTACCGCCCGCCTCGCGGATGGAGAGCACATGGCAGCTCCCCTTGCCCATCACGCGCTCAAAGCCCGCGCGGAACGCTTCCAGCTGATCCTTCGGCACAAAGGCCAGCGCCGTTCCGGCAAAGCCGCCGCCGTGTACGCGGCAGGCTCCGTGGCCGTCCAGAAGCTTTTCCGCCAGCGCCAGCGTGAACGCCATCTCCTGATGCTCCTTCGCGCCCAGCGGCGTGACGTTCTGCAAATAGAGCTGCGACGAACGCCCCGACTCGGTCACATACTGCAAAAACGCCTCGAAATTGTCGTTCCGGAGCGCACGGACCTGAAGCCGGACACGCCGGTTTTCCTCAAAGAAGTGGATGGCGCGCAGGACGGCGCGGTCGCCGCATTTTTCGCGTGCCTCCGCGATCCGGTCGTAAAACGCCGCCTCGTCCACCTCGCGCAGATAGTTCTTTCCGAACACCGCCGCAACGGCCTTCATTTCCTGCGGGATGGCCGCGTATTCCTGCGTCAGCTCCGCGTGATCGGCGCCGCTGTCGAGAATGCAGAGGCAGTAGCCGCAGCTTTCAAAATCGAAGTCCAGCCGTTCCACCTGCGGCTTCTCCGCGTCGGCAAAGTCGATGGCGATGATGTTGCCGACGGACGAAGCCGTCTGATCCATCAGGCCGCAGGGCTTTCCGAAATAGACGTTCTCCGCATACTGGCCGATTTGCGCGATCTGCACCGGTGTGGCGGCAGAAGCGTTGAAAAGCATGTTGACGATCGTCCCCAGCAGCACCTCAAAGGCCGCGGAGCTGGAAAGTCCGCTGCCCGGCAGCACCGTCGAGGTCACATAGGCGTCAAAGCCCTCGATCTTACATCCGAGCTGCGCGAACCGCGCAGCTACGCCGCGCACCAGCGCCGCCGTCGTGTTCTTCTCCTCCGGGCGCACAGTCAGCTCGTCCAGCGCCACCTCACACAGGGGATACCCCTCCGACAGGACGCGGATCGCGTTCCCGCCATTTTTCCCGACCGCCGCGCGTGTATCCAGATCGACCGCAGCCGCCAGCACGCAGCCGTGCTGATGATCGGTGTGATTGCCGCTCAGCTCCGTCCGTCCCGGCGCTGAAAAGATCCATTCCGCTTCCCTTCCGAACTGTTTCCGGAAGCCCTGCTTCAGCGTTTCATACATTTTCCGGCTCTCCTTTCTCCATCTGTCGGGCCGCACAGAAGCTTTTTCGCCGCTCCTGTGCGGAGCCCTTTGTCTCTGCATTCTATTCTAGGTGTTTATGTTGCGCATTCAATGGAATATCCGATATTTATATGGATTTTTGTTGCGCACTGTGCTATGATTCGGATATCCGCCGTGAAAGGGGCCGTCAAATGCCGCAGTATTTCAAGCACTCCTATAAATCCAGCGCCGCCGGGCTTCCTCTGGTCGTCAAGAACGTGGGCTTTCAGCAGTGCACGCCGGGCTATCACTGGGGCGCAGGTATGCGCGACCATTATCTTCTTCACTATGTCGTCTCCGGCAAGGGGACCTACACGCTGAACGGAAGCTCCTACCCCGTCCGTGCCGGTCAGGTTTTTCTGGTCTGGCCGAACACGCTCGTGCGCTACTGCGCTGACGAGTCTGACCCATGGGAATATTACTGGCTGGGCTTCACCGGCCCGGGCGCGG
>FR887222.1:22524-28805 GCA_000436735.1 Firmicutes bacterium CAG:170 | reverse complement strand
ACCGGCCCGGACGCGGCGGCGCTTGCCGCGCAGAGCGGCATCCGCCCGGAGGCGCCGGTGCGCTCCGTCGGCTTCGGCCGCAGCATCCAGCAGTACATCACCGCCATCTACGACGCGCGCGGCCAGTCCGTCTGGAGCCGGACGCAGATGTTGGGCTATGCCTATCTTCTGCTCGGAAAGCTGGTCGAGGGACAGTCGGAGCCGGAAAACCGCTCCGACTGCGTGGAAAAGGCGGCGGAATTTCTCTCCAACAACTACGCCGATCAGATCACCATTGACGACGCCGCCGCCTTTGCGGGCGTCAGCCGCAGCTGGCTCTACCGGGGCTTTCAGCGCCGGTACGGGAAATCGCCGCTGGCCTATCTGGAGGAGCTTCGGATGCAATACGCCGCGCAGCTGCTGCGGACGACCGCCCTGCGCGTCAACGAGATCGCGTGCTCGGTCGGCTATCTGGATGCGCTCTATTTTTCCAGAGCCTTTTCCCGCCGCATGGGCCTTTCGCCGACCGCCTACCGCGCGGCTGATCTGCCATCCGGGAGCACGGAAGCATGAAAAACCGGCGGAGCAATCGCTCCGCCGGTCACTTTTCCATTCAGCCGACGCGGATGCTGAGATCCGAAACGGCGATCCCCTGTTCATAGGGATTGCAGCAGGCATTGACCGTCTCCGCAACGCCCGCAGCGTCCAGCACATAATAGGAGCCGCCGCCCAGATTTGTCGCCGTGCCCGGAAGCGTCTGCATGCGGATGTCCGTCATATCACAGACCGCCGCAGCCTCCGCCAGCCAGAGATAATTCTCCGCCGTCAGATTGCTGTCCGTATACTGGGAAAGCGTCTTGAGCGCACCGGGCAGCCGGACGAGCTTTCCCGGCGTGAGCCACTGGCTGAGCGCGGCGGAAACGAACGCCCGCTGCACGCTGACGCGGTCGAGATCCGCCATCGCGTAGCCGGAGCGGAAGCGCACCAGCTGCATGGCCTCGTCTCCGTTCAGCTTCTGTTCGCCCGCCTTCAGATCGATCCGAAGCCCCTGCGTGGGGTCGCTGTACTGCATGTCCATCGGCACGTTGAATTCCACGCCGCCCATGCAGTCGATCAGCTTTTCAAAGCCCGCAAGGTCGATCAGCACATAGCCGTCCGGCTCAAAGCCGATGATCTCCGTCACACGCTGCATCAGCTCCTTCATGCCGCTCTCACCGCCTCCGGCCCAACCGTAGGCCGAGTTGATCTTCGGCACGGAGTATTCGCAGAACACGAGCGTATCGCGCGGGATGGACACCAGACTCAGCTTGCCGTTCTCCCGATCGACCGACAGGAGCATCATCGTGTCCGTCCGGTAACCGTCCTGATCCGTTCCGGCCAGCAGGATCGTCGAACAGCCCTTGCGCCGCGCGCCAAGCGCGTTTTCGCTCTCCGGCTGCCTTGCCATGATCAGCAGCGCCGCCGCGCTGGCAACGACCAGCGTCAGCAGCACCAGCAGCAAGGCGCGCACCGGATGGCGCTTTCTTTTCTTCTCCGGCTGCGGCTCGTCCCGGCGCTCCTCGCGCTGGGCGACCTGTTCGCGCTGGTATACCGTTTCCTCTCCGTTTCCCTGCTCATAAAGCCATTTCGCGTAGTCCTGCTCGTCTGCGGGAGGCTCCGGACGGGTACGCCGGCGGGGATTCTTCTTCCGCTGCTCCAGCTCCTGCATTTTCCGTTCCTCCTCCGCCTCGCGTTCGAGCCTCAGGCGCTCCCGCTCCTGACGCTGCTGCTCCCGCTCCCGCTCATACTGCGCACGGCGTGCGGTCTGATAGGCAGGCTTGGACTGCTCATAATATGTCAGCGGCTTATACACCACGGTCGCGTCCGACATTGCCTCCGGCGGAAATGCCGGTGTCTCAGGCGCCTCCTCCTGTGGAAGCTCCGGCGCAGCTGCATCCCCATCCGCAGCGTCCTCTCCCCCGCTTTCATTCACAGGTTCTGCGTTTTCATTCAGAAGATTCTTTACGTCGGAAAGGAGTTCATCTACCTCACGGTCCAATTTTTGGATGTCAAAGCCGTCTCTGTTGTCCATAAGAAGGCTCCTTTCTTTTGGTCCATTACAAAAAGCCGCGTCTTTCGCACGTTCAGACCTTGTTTTGACATTTTATTATAACAGATATTCACCAATTTGTAAACACTGTGTATTTTGACACGCTTCTGTTTGAAATCAAGCCGCAACTGTGATATGATGTGAAAAATATGCTGAAAACGGAGACGAGCCGAATGAATACAGATGTTTCCATCGTCCGCTGTGATGAATATGAAGCGGAAACCTGCCGCCGCGCACTGGAAAGCGTGCTTGCACCGCTCGGCGGTCTGGACTGGGTGCAGCCCGGTATGCGCATCGCCGTCAAGGTCAATCTTGTCTCTGCCATGCCGCCGGAGGGCGCCGCGACGGTGCATCCGACGCTGCTGTGCGAGCTTGTGCGGATGCTGACCGCGCGCGGAGCCAGCGTCGTTCTGGGCGACAGTCCCGGCGGGCTTTACACGCCCGCGCATCTGGCGCACGTCTACGACGTGACCGGAATGCACGAATGCGAAAAATACGGTGCGCAGCTCAATCAGGATTTCTCTCAGGCCATCGCCAGCTTCCCGGACGCCGTCTGTGCGCATCAGTTCACCTACACCGCGTGGCTCGACAAGGCTGATGCCATCATTGATTTCTGCAAGCTCAAGAGCCACGGCATGATGGGCATGTCCAACGCCGCGAAAAATCTCTTCGGCGTCATTCCCGGCACCATGAAGCCGGAATACCACTACAAATACCCGGACGCAGGCGATTTTTCCAATATGCTCATTGACCTGAACGAGTATTTCAAGCCCCGTCTGTGCATCTGCGACGCCGTCGTCTGCATGGAGGGAAACGGCCCCACGCAGGGCACCCCCGTCCACCTCGGCGCGATCGCGGCAGCGTACTCGTCTCACAAGCTCGACCTGCTCTGCGCCGATCTGATCGGCCTCACAGCAAAAGATGTGCCGACGCTCGCAGCAGCACTGGCGCGCGGTCTGATCCCGCCGACGGCGGCGGAGCTGCATGTGTGCGGCGACTATGCCGCGCTGCGCAAGCCCGACTTTGACGTGCCCGAGGCTCAGAAGCCGATTGCAGCGTTCCACGTTGGAAGCGGCATCATCGGCAAGATCACCGCCTCCATTGCGCGCAGAGCTTTCCGCTCCGACCCCAGCGTCCATGCGCCGGAATGCATCGGCTGCGGCAAATGCGCCAACATCTGCCCTGCCAAGGCCATCAAAATGAAAAACAAGCTCCCGAAAATTGACCGCTCCGCCTGCATCCACTGCTTCTGCTGTCAGGAGTTCTGTCCAAAGGGTGCGATGAAGGTGCGCCGGACGTTTATCGCGCGGCTTCTGAATCGCTGACCGCGCCCATTGTGCGCAAAGATCGCGCCGCGTTATCCTGAAAAGCAGGAAAAGTGTTGCGGTTGCACGAAAGAAATGGTATACTTTTTAGACGCGGTATTCCGGCGGTGTGTGTGAGCCGGAATTTCGCAGGGGCGTTCCGGAGGGGGCCGCCCGAGGGTGTGTATCTGTAAAAACAGAAAGGATGACAAATATGAGCATTTCTTCCTCTGCGCCGTGGCTCAAGTATTATGGCAATACCCCGCATCACCTGACCTATCCGAAGGAAAGCCTCTACGGCATGGTGCGCAAGGCCGCAGAAAAGTTCCCCAAAAACTACGCCTATGAATTCATGGGCAAAAAGACGACCTACGCGGAATTTATCCGCCGCATCGACGAGACGGCCAAGGCCTATCTCGCACTCGGCATCGGCAAGGGCGACCATGTTACCATCTGTATGCCGAACTGCCCGCAGGCGGTGGACAGCTTCTATGCGCTCAACCGCATCGGCGCCATCTCCAATATGATCCACCCGCTGTCCGCAGCCGGTGAGATCCGTCACTATCTTGATTTTTCCCATTCCAAGGCGATCCTGACCCTCGATCAGTTCTATACGAAGGTCGCCTCCGTCATGCCGGAGCTTCAGAATTCCGACTGCAAGCTGCTCCTTGCCCGCATTCAGGACGAGCTTCCGCTGGCGCTTGCCGTCGGCTACGACCTGACCAAGGCGCGTAAATACCCCGCACCGCCGCGGCGCGGCAATTACATCTGGTGGAGCGAGTTCATGCGCATGGGTCGGAGGAAGAATCTTCCGCTGCCGAAAAAGCTTCCCGCCGCGAATGACTGCGCTTCCATCCTCTACTCAGGCGGTACGACCGGCACCACCAAGGGCATCATGCTCAGCAACCTGAACTTCAACGCTCTTGGCCTCCAGACCATCGCGGCCTCCGGCTTTGCACCCATCGACGGCATGAAGATGCTCTCCGTCATGCCGGTGTTCCACGGCTTCGGCCTCGGCATCGGCATCCACACCGCCCTGATTGGCGGCGCGTGCTGCATCCTCGTCCCGCAGTTCAACGTCAAGACCTACGCCGATCTGCTCATCAAAAAGCAGCCGAACATCATTCCGGGCGTCCCGACGCTGTTTGAAGCGCTGCTGCGCGCGGAGAAGCTGGAAAATGCCGACCTCAGCTGCCTCAAGGGCGTGTTCTGCGGCGGCGACAGCCTTTCCATCGAGCTGAAAAAGAAGGTTGATGAATTCCTGAAGGCGCACAACGCCTCCGTCCAGATCCGTCAGGGCTACGGCCTGACCGAGTGCGTCACGGCCAGCTGCCTGACCCCGAAGGACTATAACCGCGTCGGCTCCATCGGCGTTCCCTTCCCGGATACCTACTACAAGATCGTCAAGCCCGGCACGACCGACGAGGTCGATCCCAACGTGGAGGGCGAGATCTGCATCAGCGGCCCGTCGGTCATGCTCTGCTACATGAACAACGAGTCCGAGACGGCCAACACACTCCGCCGTCATGCCGACGGACGCATCTGGATGCACTCCGGCGACCTCGGCAAGATGGACGAGGACGGCTTTGTCTACTTCTCGCAGCGCATCAAGCGCATGATTATCACCTCCGGCTACAACGTCTATCCCGGCCAGCTGGAAAACATCATCGACGGCCATGAGAAGGTCCTCCTCTCCTGCGTCATCGGCGTCAAGGACCCGTACAAGATCCAGAAGGTCAAGGCGTTCGTCGTGCTTCGTCCGAACTATGAGCCGTCCGACGCCATCAAGCAGGAGCTGTTCGACTACTGCCGCGGCCAGATCGCCAAATACGCAATGCCGTATGACATTGAGTTCCGCACGGAGCTTCCCAAGACGCTGGTCGGCAAGGTCGCCTACCGCGTCCTCGAGGAGGAAGAGGCGGAGCGTCAGGCTGCGCAGGACGCCGCCGCACAGGAATAACACGATATCTGCATGTGCGGGCCTTCCGGCCCGCACATCTGTTCAGGAGGCCGATATGCCGGAAAAACGTGAACGCATCTGGGAGCTGGACGCTCTGCGCGGCTTCTGCATTCTCTGCGTGATCTTCATTCATTTCATGTTCGATCTGGGCTTTTTCTTCGGGAAGGAGCTTCATTTTCCGCCGCTGTATGCCTTCATTCAGCAGTACGGCGGCGCGATCTTCGTCATACTCTCCGGCTGCTGCGCAACGCTCGGCTCTCGGAGCTTCCGGCGCGGTGCGCTGGTGTTCGCATGTGGGATGCTTATTACGCTTGTGACGTGGGGCATGTATTTGCTCCATATGGCAGGCGCGGATGTCGTTGTGAAATTCGGCGTGCTGCATCTGCTCGGCATCTGCATGATGCTCTATCCCCTCTTTAAGAAGCTGCCGACCGCAGCCATCTGCGCCGTCTCCGCCGTCTGCATCGTCGTGGGCTATCTGCTTCAGGGCATGGTCTTTGAGGTCAGATGGCTCTTCCCACTTGGCGTTCTCTATCCCGGCTTTACCTCCAGCGACTACTTCCCGGTCTTTCCGCAGCTCGGCTGGTTTCTGCTCGGCGTTGTGCTCGGGCGGACGTTCTACCGCGAGAAGCGAACGCTGCTTCCCGGCCGCGCGCAGGACTTTTTTCTTCTGCGCTTTTTCCGCTGGTGCGGGCGGCATTCGCTCTGGATCTATCTGCTGCACCAGCCGCTCGTCTACGGCGTGCTGGAGCTGATCGCAGCACTGAAAAAATAAGCACAAAAAGTCCGGAAGCCAACGACTTCCGGACTTTTCATATATTTTGCGAGATCCGCTCAGAACACCCGCACCAGCAGCTGCGTGACCAGCACCACCGCGATCAGCGCGATGGGATAGGTCGCCGCGTAGGCGGAGGCGAGGTTGGTCGTGTCCGGCTCATTATTGTGGGAG
>FR887222.1:15635-22510 GCA_000436735.1 Firmicutes bacterium CAG:170 | reverse complement strand
CATGAATGAGCGTACCGAGTGCCGGCGTCGAGGTCATGCCGCCGGTGATCGAGCCGAGAATATTCAGTAGATTCAGCTTCAGCACGAATTTCGCCACCAGATATCCAAGGATCATTGGCAGCAGCGTCATGACCACGCCGTAGACGAAATAGATCGGCTTAAAGTAGCGCACGAAGCTCATACCGCCCGAAACGCCCGCGCCGATCAGGAACACCATGAGTCCCAGCTCGCGGAAGGTTTCCAGCACCTTTTTGCTCGGCATAAGGTCGGCGCGGCCAACGTGGCCGAAATGACCGAATACGAGCGAGATCAGAAGCGTGCCGCCGGTCGTCGTCAGCGAGAAAAAGTTGAAGAACTTGACAGAACCAAGCAGGATCCCAAGCACCGCAGCCACCGCAAACGGCGTAAAGCCGAAATCGTCGAATTCCAGCAATCTTCCCTTGAACTTGGCCACGTCGCCGGTCTCCACATGCGTGATCTTCCGCACCTCCTCGGCCATATCCGCATGGACAATGCGCGGCATCAGCTGCACAAACAGCACGACGCCGATGACGCCAAAGAGATACGCAATGCCGTAGCCGACCGTGACCGCATCCTGATACTGCGCGGAAACGGCCTCCTTCGTCGCGGAGAACGCAGGCGTGGAGGTCAGTGCGCCGGACAGGAGGCCCGTCACGATGGCGGTGAGCTGCTTGGGATCATAGCCCGGTGTACCGCTCTCGATCAGCCGCCCTACGAAAATGCAGAGCACTGCCGCAAGGCCGCCGGAGAGGATGATGACAAAGCCCAGCAGAACATAGGATTTGAAGTTCTTCTTCATGTTCTTGAAGAAGTTCGGCCCGGCAATAAAGCCGACGGAGGTAACGAAGAACACAAGGCCGAGATTTTCAACGATCTTCAGCGCCTGCGACGCATAGTTGGCCTTTTCGATCACGAACTTGGAGTTGAAATGGACGCCGAAGAAGCCGCCGTAGATCAGCGCGATCACAAATACGCCCGCCGTTCCGAGGCTGATGCCCTTAATGGTGATTCTTCCGAGAATGTAGCCGAAAGCCGCGATCGCAAAGACGGACAGCATCAGGAAGCTGGCTGCGTTTATGGAAAAAGACATTAGATTTTATCCTCGCTTCTCTTTTCTCACATTCTATGCGGCGCTGCAAACGCAGCGCCGCATACTTTTTCTATTCAGGCGTTGACCTTTCTGGTGTAGTCCGGGAGCAGCTGCGGCGAGACCTTGCCAGTATCGATCCCGGCGGCCTCACGCTCGGCCTCAAAGGCCGCGACATGTTCGAGCGTCAGTGCGCCGACCGTCACGGACTTTGCCTTTTCGGCTGCGTGCTGGCCCGCGTTGCGGCCAAAGACGATCACGTCGAGCAGGCTGTTGCCCATCAGGCGGTTGCGTCCGTGGATACCACCCACGACCTCGCCTGCGGCAAAGAGATTCTCCACGTCCGTCTGCCCATCGACCGAAATGTGCAGGCCGCCGTTCTGGTAGTGGAGCGTCGGATAGACGAGGATCGGCTCCTTTCGGATGTCAATGCCGTGCTTTGCAAACATGCGCATCATGGCGGGGATACGCTTTTCAATGGTGCCCGCGCCGTGCTTGAGCTCGATCATCGGCGTGTCCAGCCAGACCGCATCGCCAAGCGGCGTCTTGACGCCCTTGCCGTGTGCGGAGCACTCCCGGATGATGGAGGCCGCCGCCACATCGCGCGTCTCCAACGGGTTCATGAATGCCTCACCCTCGGCGTTGATGAGCATTGCACCGACCGAGCGTACCTTTTCCGTGACCAGTGCGCCGAAAATCTGCGCCGGGAAGGCCGCGCCGGTGGGATGGTACTGAAGTGTATCCGGATACAGAAGCTTCGCGCCCGCGCGGTAGCCGAGAATCAGACCGTCGGCCGTCGCGCCGTAGTGGTTGGAGGTCGGGAAGCCCTGATAATGCAGGCGTCCCGCACCGCCGGTCGCAAGGATGACGGTCTTTGCCCGCGCGATGAGCAGCTCCTTCGTCTCCATGTTCAGGAGCACCGCACCCGCGCAGTGTCCGTTTTCGTCCTTGATAAGCTCAATGGCGGAGGTGAAGTCCACGACCTGAATATCCGTGTGATTCAGCACCTCGTCGCGCAGCGTCCGCATGATCTCCGCGCCAGAGTAGTCCTTGGCGGCGTGCATACGCTTGCGGGAGGTACCGCCGCCGTGGGTCGTAATCATGGTGCCGTCGGGCGTCTTGTCGAATTCCACGCCGCCCCGGCCCCCGTACCCCCACCCACCCCCCCCCCCCCCCAGCCACTGGATGGCCTCCGGCGCGTCCATGACGAGCTTGTAAAGAAGATCCTTCTGCGCAGCGAAGTGGCCGCCGCCGTAGGCATCCAGAAAATGCTGCGCCGGGGAATCATTCGGCTTATCTGCCGCCTGAATGCCGCCCTCGGCCATCATGGTGTTGGCGTCGCCCATGCGGAGCTTCGTGACGAGCAGCACCTTCGCGCCCGCTTTCTGCGCCTCGATGGCCGCCGAGCAGCCGGCGCCGCCGCCGCCGATGATGAGCACGTCCGCGTCATAGTCCGGGTTCGTCAGATCGGGCAGCTTTTCCTGGATGCGGGGCTTTCCCTCGAGCAGCGCCGCCAGCTCCAGCGGAACCTTGCTGCCCTTGCTCGGGCCGATGCGGAGCGTTGTAAACTGGTTCTCACGGTAATCGGGATGGAACGTCCGGAGCAGAACGTCCTTCTCCTCCGCAGTCATGCGGCGAGGGTCAAGCTTTGCATTTTCCTCGCGGTGCGCCTCCACCAGCCGGATGGATTCCTGAATTTTCGGATCGGTATACATGGCTTTTCCCTCCTTACTTTTCGATCTCACGATGGTTGTAAAGCTCCTTGATCTCGTCAAGCGGCTTTTCCATCAGACTTTCGATCAGGGCCTCGAATTTGCCGTCCCTGACCTCCTGCACGCGCTCATCCAAATGCTCGCAGTGCGGCGCAAGGTATTTGCCGTTGAGACGGCGCGCCAGCATGGCGACCTGCGGATGCGAGATGCCCGCCGGGCAGCGGGAGGAGCAGACACCGCACATGACGCAGTCGAAGGACTCCTCGGCGCACTTTTCATATTCGCCGCGCTGGGCGTAGGCGATGTACTGCATGACGTTCAGCCCCTGCGTGCAGGCCTTGGTACAGGCGTTGCAGCCGACGCAGGCGTAGATCTCGGGATAGAGCTGCATCATGATCTGCTCCGTCGGCTTGACCTTTTCCACGTCGTAGACGGCCTTCACCAGCGGGAAGAAGGGCAGCGTCGCCACATACATATTGTTTTCGACCTTCGTCGAGCAGGCAAGGCACGCCTTCAGCTCCCGGTCGCCCGCGATGCGGTAGATCGTGGCGCACGCGCCGCAGAAGCCGTTGCGGCAGCCGCAGCCGCGCACGAGCTGGTAGCCCGCATACTCCATCGCTTCCATGATGGTCAGGCTTGCAGGCACCTCATATTTCTTGCCGAACAGAAAAACGTTCACCATGTTTTCCATTGCGTTCTCTCCTTAATATTCGTTGGGCAGCTCGTCGAGCTGGTCGAAGCGGAACACCGGACCGTCCTTGCAGACGTATTTGTCGCCGATGTTGCAGCGGCCGCACTTGCCGAGGGCGCATTTCATCTTCAGCTCCATCGTGGTGTAGACCTGTTCGCGTGCGAAGCCAAGCTCCATCAGGCCCGCCAGCGTGAATTTGATCATGATGGGAGGGCCGCACATGACGACGGTCTTATCGGTCGTGAAGCCGAGCTCTTTAACGTAGTTCGGTACGAAGCCGACGTGGCCGTCCCACTCCGGCTGCTCACGGTCGATGGTCAGATGGACGGAAATGCCGTCCTCCCTGCACCATTCGTCAAGGATTTCCTGATAGTCGACCAAATCTTCTTTGGAGCGCGAGCCATAGACAATGTCGATCTTGCCGTAGCGGTCACGGTAGTGGCGGCAGTAGTTGATGACCGAGTGAAGCGGCGCAAGGCCGATGCCGCCCGCGATAAACAGAAGGTCCTTTCCCGCGAACGCGGTATCGACCGGGAAGCCGTTGCCGTAAGGCCCGCGGATGGTGATCTGCTGGCCCTCCTCCATGCCGTGGAGCCACTCGGTCACGCAGCCGCACTTCTTGATGGAGAATTCGACGAATGCCTCCTCCGTGGGGCTGGAGGTGATGGAAAACAGCGCCTCGCCCACGCCGGGAATGGAGAGCATCGCGCACTGGCCGGGGATATGCTCAAAGGGCTTTTTCCCGTCGAGGCCGACCACTCGGAAGGTCTTGACGTCCGGAGTATCGACGCGGATCTTCGTCACGACGCCGATCATCGGGATCAGAGGGTCTTTTCTCATTTTTCCGCACCTCCCAGCTCCTTGATGACCTTGACGATGTTCATATGGATCGGGCACTTTTGCAGGCAGCGGCCGCAGCCGACGCATCCAAACGTCCCCTCGTGATTGTCAGGATGGTAGACCAGCTTGTGCATAAAGCGCTGACGGAAACGTTCGAGCTGCGTCGGGCGCGGCTGTCCGGCGGACATTTTCGTGAAGTCCGAATACATACAGCTGTCCCAGCAGCGGAAGCGGCGCACCGTCTTTCCGTTATTGAATTCCTGAATGTCATAGCACTGACAGGTCGGGCAGACGAACGTGCAGGTGCCGCAGCCGAGACATGCCTCCGAGAGCGATTTCCACTCCGGCCGGTCGAACAGCGCCTTGGTCTTCCCGGCGCCCACGGCTCTGAGATTCAGCCCAGCCAGCGGCAGTTTTTTGAGGATTTCGCGCGTTTTTTCCTGCTGGGCCACGACGGCAGCGCCGTCGGCGTCCTCCAGCATGGAAAGCTCCGCCGTCAAGGCCTCGCCCTTTTCGGTGTTCGCGCGCCAATAGAGGCTTTCCGCGTCCATCCAGCACGTCACATCGCCCGCAGGCTCTGCCGCGTCGATGCCGAACGCCCCGCAGAAGCAGGTCTCCTCCGGCTCGGAGCAGGCCATCGTCACGACGGTCGCATTGCTCCGGCGGTTCTGATAGTAAGTGTCCGCTGGCTCCGCCAGAAACACGCTGTCGAGAATGTCAAAGCTCCGGCAGTCGCAGGCGCGCACACCGAACAGAACGAACGGCGCCGTTTCGTCGCGCGTCTCGATCAGATCGATCTGCTTGCCGGTGACCTTAAAGCCCATCAGGTTTTCGACCTGCGGGAAGAAGAGGTCCTTGGCGCTGCGCGCCGTATTGAGCGCGCCGGAAAGCGCCGTTCCCTCCTGCCAGACGGTGAAATATGCCTGTTCGCCCTTGCCGTCGGCGGGGATATAGAGCGTCTGCTTCGAGGAAATGGCGGCAAAGAGCCGGTTCAGCTCCGATCTTGCAATTTTTTTCATGCCTGCGCGCCTCCTCTCTCGTATACGACGGACGGCTCACAGTCGTCCTTGCGGAAGTCCATCAGCGGCGGCCGGGAATCAAAATCGGCTCCGGCCTGATAGACGCCGTACAGCTCGTTCGAGTCCTTGATGAACTTGCGGTTGAGCAGATGCAGCGGGATGTGCTGCGGGCAGACACGGGAGCACTCGCCGCAGTCGGTGCAGCGGGAAGCAACGTGGAACGCCCGGATGATGTGGAAGAAATTCTCTTCAAAATCGTCGGCAGCGGCCTTGTTGTCGGTGCCGAGCGCGTGGTTGTCAAAGACGCACTTCTCGCAGGAGCACGCCGGGCAGACATTGCGGCAGGCGTTGCAGCGGATGCAGCGCGAAAGCTCGCCGCGCCAGAACGCAAAACGCTCCTCCGGCGTCATAGCCTCCAGCTTTTCGACCGCTTCAAAGCGCGCGTCGCCGCAGTCCTCGCCCTGTTCGCCGAGCAGCTCGTCAAAATATGCGATCCGCTTCGACTTGCAGACCGTGCAGCGTTCGAGCAGCGCGTCCTTCTTCGCAGCGGTTTTTTCGCCGTACAGCGTCGAGACGAGCAGCTCCTCGCCGCGTTCCTCCACGCCGGTCACGCCCTTAAAGCCAAGGGCCTTCAGCTTTTCGATGTCGCAGGTACCGTCGCACTGTACGCCGACGACGTAGACATTCTCCTTCGCAATGCGGTGCTCCTTGCACAGCTGCACAAAGGAATAGGAATCGCACGGCTTCAGGAAGGCCGCGATCCGGCCGCCCTTTTTTGACTCGGCGATCAGATATTTTGAGACGTTTGCAGCGGAAAAAACGCTCCAAACGAAATCCTTTTCCACCTCCTCCGCAGTGGTGAACACAGCGGGCGTCAGATCGTAGAAAAACTCGCCGGCTTTCCAGCCGATCACCCGGTCAACAACACCGTCCTTGAGAAGCTGAATTGCTTTTTCCTTTACTCTTTGCATCTCAGGTCCTCCAATCTGCGGTTTTCGCCGAGCTTTGTAATGGTCTCCACAAAGTCATTCATCGTCGCGGCGAATTTTGCACCCTCCGCCGCCGAGACCCACTCGACGCGCGTGCGCTCCTTCTCGATGCCGAGATAGTCGAGCATCGAGAACAGCAGCGTCATACGGCGTCTTGCGTAGTAATTGCCGGTCGTATAGTGACAGTCGCCGGGATGGCAGCCGCAGAGGATCACGCCGTCCGCACCGCGCTGGAACGCGCGGAGAATGAACATCGGGTTCAGACGGCAGGAGCACGGGATGCGAATGATCTTGACATTTGCGGGATAGGTCAGTCGGTTCGTTCCGGACAGATCCGCGCCTGCATACGAGCACCAGTTGCAGCAGAACGCCACGATGGTGGGTTTCCAGCCTTCATTTACTTGCATATCGCATCCACCTCCGCGAGAATCTGTCTGTTCGAGAAGCCCTTGAGGTCCATCGCGCCGGACATGCACGCAACAGTACATGCACCGCAGCCCTGGCAGACCGCCGGGG
>FR887222.1:8780-15550 GCA_000436735.1 Firmicutes bacterium CAG:170 | reverse complement strand
TTGTCAATGTAAGTGATCGCACCGGAGGGGCAGAGCTTTTCACAGTTGGAGCAGCCGTTGCACATCATTTCGTCCGGCTGCGCCACGCATGGATTGCAGGTCAGGCTGTCCTTGCACAGAAGGCCGATGACCTTCGAGGCCGCCGCTCCGGCCTGCGCGACCGTCTCGGGGATATCCTTCGGGCCTTGGCACGCACCGGAGAGGAACACGCCCGCCGTCGGGCTTTCGACCGGACGGAGCTTCGGATGCGCCTCGGTGAAGAAGTCGTTGGTATCCATCGAAGCCGTCAGCATCGTGGCGAGCGGTCTTGCGCTCTTGTCCGGCTCGATGGCCGCGGCCAGCACGACCATATCGGCGTCGATGTGCAGCTGCTGGTTCCCGATCAGATCGGATGCCTGCACCTTGAGCTTTCCACCCTCGGGCACGACCTTGCCGACCATGCCCTTTATGTAATGCACGCCGTATTCCTCGACCGCGCGGCGATAGAACTCGTCAAAATTCTTGCCCGGCGTACGCACGTCGATGTAGAACACATAGACGTCGGTATCGGGATATTTTTCGCGGCAGAGCATCGCGTGCTTTGCCGTATACATACAGCAGATCTTGGAGCAGTACGGCTTGCCCTTTTCTCCGCCGTCGCAGCGGGAGCCGACGCACTGCACGAACACGATGGTCTTGGGATGCGTTCCGTCGGACGGACGCAGCAGCGTGCCGCCGGTAGGGCCGGCCGCATTCATCAGTCGCTCGAATTCGAGGCTCGAGACCACGTCCGGACTCTTCGAGTACGCAAACTCGTCAAACTTGTCCAGCGAGATGGGGTCAAAGCCCGTCGCAGCGACGATCGCGCCGTATTCGCGCTCCAGAAGCTCGTCCTTCTGCTTGTAGTCGATGGCTCCGGCGGTGCAGACCTTCGAGCAGACGCCGCACTTGCCGGTTTTCAGCATGGTGCAGTAATTGGGGTCGATGGTCGCCACCTTCGGCACCGCCTGCGCAAACGGGATATAGATGGCGCGGCGGTTGTCCAGGCCGAGGTTGAACTCGTTCGGCACCTTTTTCTGCGGGCACTTTTCCGTGCAGAGTCCGCAGCCGGTGCAGACGTCCTCGTTGACATAGCGCGCCTTTTTGCGGATGGTCACATGGAAGTTTCCGACGAAGCCCTTGACCGCCTCTACCTCGGAATACGCATAAATGTGGATCTTTTCATTCTGCGCCGCATCGACCATCTTCGGCGTCAGGATGCACGCCGCACAGTCGAGCGTCGGGAAGGTCTTGTCGATCTGGGTCATTTTGCCGCCGATGGTCGGCTTTTTCTCGACGATATCGACCTCAAAACCCGCGTCCGCAATGTCCAGCGCGGTCTGGATACCGGCGATGCCGCCGCCGATGACGAGCGCACGCTTGGTAACGGGGCTGGTGCCTGCCGTGAGCGGCGCGTTGAGCTGCACCTTGGCGATGGCGGCCCGTCCGAGAATGACGGCCTTTTCCGTCGCTTCCTCGCGGTTTTTATGGATCCACGAGCACTGCTCACGGATGTTTGCGATCTCGACCATATAGGGGTTCAGCCCCGCCTTCTCGCAGGTCTTGCGGAAGGTCTGCTCGTGCATACGCGGCGAACAGGAGCAGATGACCACGCCCGTGAGCTTTTTCTCATGAATGGCGTCGCGGATCATATCCTGACCGCTCTGAGAGCACATATAGGGATAATCGGTAGCGAAAACAACGCCCGGCTCCTGTCCGAGAGCCTTTGCGACCGCTTCCACGTCTACCGTTGCGGCAATGTTGGTGCCGCAGTGACATACGAATACGCCGATCCTCTGCATTGTTTTCCCTCCTTACTTCTTATATTTGCGGAATGCGCTGGTGATGGCCTGCTGCGGCAGGCTCTCGTCCAGCAGCGCCGGGATCTGCTCCGGCTTCAGGTGGTCGCCGCCCTGCTTCCGGACGGCGGCAAGGCGCACCGCCTCGATGAGCGCCGCCGGCTCCCCGCTGCGCGGGCAGCGTTCGACGCAGGCAAAGCAGCTCAGGCAGCGGTAAATGCCTCTGGAATTCAAAAGCTCATCGATGCGGCCATTCTCCACCATGTCCACAAACTGATGCGGATGGTAGTCCATTTCGTCATACGCCGGACACGCGCCGGAGCATTTGCCGCACTTCATGCACTTTCTGGGATTCACACCGGCGATGCGGGTGATGTCGTCCATCAGCTTCTGATTCATTCGGCATCCTCCTTCACGCCCAGCGCCTCGGCCAGCAGCTCGGTGAAATAGTACACCGGCAGGCCGTCCACGGCGTTTTCCTTCAAATTATACATGCAGAGCGGGCAGGCCGTGATGAGCGCCTCCGCACCGCTGGCTTTGGCATTGTTCATAATTTTTGCGACCTGTTTTTGTGCAAATTCCTTGCCCTCGATGGTCGAGTAGCCGCCGCAGCACTCGTTGCGCAGCCCGTAATAGACCGGCTCTGCGCCGATGGCGCGGATGAAATTCTCGATGATCGTCGGATTTTCCGGATCGTCAAAGCCAAGCTCCCGACTGGGCCGGAGCAGCAGGCAACCGTAGTACGCGCCGATCTTCCGGCCCGTCAGAGGCTTTACGACCTTTTTCGCCAGCTCGTCAAAGCCCACGCGGTCGCGCAGCACCTCGAGATAGTGCAGCACATTCGTCTCGCCGGTATACGGCGTTTCGAGCTTCAGATAGTTCTGTACGCGGGAGGCCAGCACCTCGTCGTTCTTCATATCGCCGTTCACCCGCTTGATGACGTGGTGGCAGGCGGAGCAGAGCGTGACCAGCTCGTTTCCGAGATCGCGCGCGGAGGCCAGCGCACGGACAGACGAAAGCCGCGTTGCGATCTCGTCGCGCGCCATGGGATACACCGCGCCGCAGCACTGCCATTCCGGCAGCTCCTGAAGCTCGACGCCGAGTGCCTCAAAGGCCCTGCGGCCATAGATATCCAGCTGCTTTCCGCGCGTTTTCAGCGTGCAGCCGGGAAAATAAGAGAATGTCATGTACGTTCCTCGCAATCTCAGACCATCTGCTCTGGATGGAATACTTCGTCAAATTTCTCCGCCGTCAGGAAGCCGAGCTGCACGCATGCTTCCTTGAGCGAAATGTTTTCCTTATACGCCTTTTTTGCGGTCTTGGCCGCGTTTTCATAGCCGATATAGGGGTTGAGCGCCGTGACCAACATCAGGGAATTGTGCAGATTGTGGTGCATCTTCTCGCGGTTGGCGCGAATGCCGACGGCGCAGTTGTTGTTGAAGGAGGTGATGGACTCCGCCAGCAGACGCGCCGACTGAAGGAAATTGTAGATGCAGACCGGCATGAACACGTTCAGCTCGAAGTTGCCCTGCGAAGCGGCCATGCCGACGGCTACGTCGTTGCCCATGACCTGTACGGCGACCATCGTGACGGCCTCGCACTGGGTCGGATTGACCTTGCCGGGCATGATGGACGAGCCTGGCTCATTCTCCGGGATGAAGATTTCACCGAGGCCGTCGCGCGGGCCGGAGGCCAGCCAGCGTACATCGTTTGCGATCTTCATCATGTCCGCCGCCAGCGCCTTGAGCGCGCCGTGTGCGAACACAAGCTCGTCCTTGGAGGTCAGCGCATGGAATTTGTTCTCTGCGGTCACGAATTCGCGGCCCGTCAGGGCGGAGATCTTCTCCGCGACCAGCTTATCAAAGCCCTTCGGAGCGTTCAGGCCCGTGCCGACGGCGGTACCGCCGAGCGCCAGCTCCTTGAGCGGCGGAAGCGCGATCTCCAGCAGCCTCCGGTCCCTTTCCAGCGAGCTGCGCCACCCGGAGATCTCCTGCGAGAATTCGATCGGCGTCGCGTCCTGAAGGTGGGTGCGGCCGGACTTGACCACGCCGCGGTTTTCCTCCTCCAGGCGGCGGAAGGTGGCCGTCAGCAGATCGATGGCCGGAAGGACCTTGCCCTCAATGGCCTCGACCGCCGCGATATGCATCGCCGTCGGGAAGGTATCGTTGGAGGACTGAGACATATTGATATCGTCGTTCGGATGCAGGAGCTTTTTGCCTGCAAGCTCATTGCCGCGGTTGGCAATGACCTCGTTCGAGTTCATGTTCGACTGCGTACCGGAGCCGGTCTGCCAGACGACCAGCGGAAAATGCTCCAGAAGCGCGCCGGAAATGACCTCGTCGGCCGCCTGCTCGATCACAGTCAGCTTTTCCGCCGTCATTTTCTCGGGCTTCAGCTCGTGGTTGGCCTGCGCCGCCGCTTTTTTCAGGATGCCGAACGCATGGACGATCTCCTTCGGCATGGTCTCGATGCCGACGCCGATGGGGAAATTCTCATGGCTGCGTTCCGTCTGTGCGCCCCAGTATTTGTCGGCGGGGACTTTGACCTCTCCCATGGAGTCATGCTCGATCCGGTATTCCATTTCCTTGCTCATTGCGTCTCCTCCAATAAAAAGTTTTATGTTCCTAATCGATATAATTATAGCGAATTGACAGGGAAACAGAAATGCTAATTGCTTGCTTCCCATATCAAAAATAATATATCCATAAAGGTTTCCCTTCCTTTTTCGCGCATTCTGTCCGGATGTACCGTATCCCGGCACATTTGCGCGAAGCGTGCACGCAGACTCCGGCGCTTTCTTCACCGACTGCCTGTTTACGGAGCGCTGGCCCCGGCGGCAGCGCGCACGGGCTCCTCTTTTGCCGCGCCCAAGCGTACCTGCACAGGCTGCCGGGCCGGTGTATCCCTTTGCCGCCGAAGCGCCCCGCAGAAAGGGCATATCATTTTTAGCATCTTATCCCGCTGTGTCTTTATGCCCTGCTCCGGGATATCTAAAATGCAGAAAAGCCCTCCGGCGCGGAAATTCTCCGTGCCGGAGGGTCTGAGTCCGTCAGAGGGCGGATATTTCAGAGCGAGCTGCGATATTTCAGGAATCTGCGCCGACCAGGCGGTTGAGCCAGGAAATATACGCCGTATTGTTGATCATATAAGGATAGTTGATAACGATCAGATCGTCGATCTCCTGCTCCTTCGCAAAGGCTGTCAGATCCATCGACGGCTTTCCGTCACGGTTGAACTCGCGCGGATCGATGACGATGATCTTGCTGTAATGGCTGGTCAGGAACGGGACAAAGGCATTGCCGTAGGACTCCTTCAGCACGATGCAGGCGCCGCCCTCCGCTGCCGACTCGATCACGCACACCGGCGTGTCGCCGCCGATGTAGCAGAGATACTTGTTCGAGGTCGATTCCGGCAGCTGGGTATAGACGACGCTGACCGGGACGCCGTTCTGGAGCGTGGAGTCCGCATAATACTTCGCGTGCGTTTCGTAGATCGGGAGATAATACGTCAGCGTGTCCGGGTTGTCATAGAGCGTCTGGCTCTGCGGATAGCCCTTGGTGAAGGTATACATGGAGCCGACAAAATTCTCGTATACGCCCGTCTGGAATTGCTCCAGCGCCACGGCCTCAAAGCCCGCCGCCTTGCAGAACTGCTGATAGGCATAATACGCGCCGAGCTGCGTCCAGTGGTGATCCGTGCGGAAATAGATGTATTCGTCCGCATGGTCGCGCAGGCCCGTATAGGCGTCCACCGTCACGACTGCGTCGTCCATTGCGTCATAGCAGCGCTCGATCATGGCCTTCTGGCTGTGGATCCCCGTGTGCATACTCTCCGGGGAATAGAACTCGCCGCCGTTCGGCGTCACGAGCGAGATCGTGCGCACGCCGTCTCCCATGGCCTTCGCCAGAGAATTGACCGCCGCCGCATAGCTGTCGATGATGCTGTCATTTGCCGACGGGATCTCCATGGCGCGCGTTCCGACCACGATCACGTTTCCGGCCCAGCTGGCATCCTCCTCCGTAGGCTCGTCCAGCTCGGGAGGCGTATCCTCCTCCGGCTGCGCGGGCTGCTCGCTGCCGGGCGTCTGCTCCTGCGGGGTCTGGACATTGTTTTCCGGATCGTCCGTCGGCTGCTCCGGTATCTCCTCCGGCTCCTGAACATCCGGCTGCGCAGGCGTCTGCTCCGGCTGCGTCAGCGAGGCATCAAGACGTTCGCCGCCCTGCTCGGCTCCGGTGCTGCCGCTTACGATCAGCATGGTGTTCTCCTCCGAGCCGGAGTAATAATAAAATTTATTGAGCGTTTTTCCCGCCGTCAGAAGCGTGTCGCGCATCGGAAAATGATCGGTATAATACGCCTCCAGCGCCGGAAGATAGCTTCCGTCAAAGAGCGCCGCAAAGGAGAACTCCGGCCTCTGCGCAAGCTGCTTGCCGTCCACACCAGAGACCGTCTCCCCGTTTCCGAACAGCGACCAGACGCCGACACCCAGCATCAGCGCCAGCAGCGCGCCAAGCAGCGCATAGTAAAGCTTTTTCAAAGCGGCCACCTCCTCAGAAACGGAAATACAGAAATGCGTTGAAGGTCGAGCTGACCAGCGCCACGGTGCAGAGCGCCAGAAGCAGCAGGTCGTACACATAGGTCACGGCCACATAGATGCGGGACTTCTTCCCTCCTCCGTCCTTCGACGCACAGAGCATCCCGAACGTGTTGCCCACGATCTGCGGCAGCGGTGTACTGCCGAGGATGCAGAGGATCAGGAGCGGAAGATTGTTGATGAAGCTGATGCGCAGCTGCTCGTCCGCAAAGCCGGTTCCGGCCGCGCCGAGCATCACGCGGAAGTTCTCCAGCAGCCGCGTCCCGTCGGTGAAATAGAAGATATTCCACCCGATGACCAGCAGCAGGAACGTCGCCGCCCAGCGCAGGACGCCGGGGATCTTTTCAAGATACTTTCTTGTG
>FR887222.1:3151-8748 GCA_000436735.1 Firmicutes bacterium CAG:170 | reverse complement strand
CGCTCGATCACCAGCAGCACGAAAAAGTAAAGTCCCCACAGCACGAAGTTCCAGCTTGCACCGTGCCACAGGCCCGTCAGCGCCCAAACGATGGCGAGATTCAAAACGACGTGCCGCCGGTTGCCGCCAAGGGGAATGTACAGGTAATCGCGGAAAAAGCTGCTGAGCGAAATGTGCCAACGCCGCCAGAATTCCGTGATGGACTTCGCCATATACGGCAGCCGGAAGTTCTCTGGATACCGGAAGCCGAAAATGCGTCCGAGACCGATCGCCATATCGGAATATCCCGAGAAATCGAAATAAATTTCAAAGGCATACAGCAGCACCCCAAACCAGACGCCAAGCGTGGACTGTGCCGCCAGATTGCCGTCGAGCAGCTGCGACGCGGCCTTTCCCGCATAGTCCGCGATCAGTATCTTTTTTGCAAGGCCGATGCAGAAGCGCGTCACGCCGTAGAAAATTTCCTCCGGTTCCGTCTTTCGGGCGCTCATTTCCTTCTCCACATCGCTGTAGCGCACGATCGGCCCGGCAATGAGCTGCGGGAACAGGCTGACGTAAAGCAGGAAGCGCGGATACGAGTGCTGAACGCCGACGCTTCCGCGATAGACATCCACGATATAGGATAAGATCTGGAACGTATAGAAGGAAATGCCGATGGGCAGCGCGATCTTCGGCACCGGCAGCGATAGTCCTGCCAGCGCGTTGAGGTTTTCCACCAGGAAGCCGGCGTACTTGAAAACCGCCAGACAGCCAAGGTCAAACACGATGGCGAAGACCAGCACGGCCTTTTTGTTCAGCCGCTCCATCAGCAGTCCGAACGCCCAGTTCGCCGCCGACACGCCCAGCATCAGCAGGACATAGACCGGCTCACCCCACGCATAGAATACGAGGCTGAATACCAGCAGCACCGCGTTCTTTGCGCGGATGGACGGCATCAGAAAGTAAAACAGCACGCACAGCGGCAGGAACAGATACAAAAACGGCAGACTGGAAAACAGCATATCAGAACACTCCGAGGGTGGAAATTTGTTGGCTTTTCGATTTACATAAAACCACAATTACTTTATCAGACCCCTTTCCCTTTTGCAAGCCTTTTTTCTGCCCGCTTCGCATTTCTTCGCCGTTTTTTGACAGGCTTTTTCTTCCGGCTGCGGCTTGCTTTCAGGGTGCCCGCGTGTTATAATGCGGATAGATGTTGTTTTATGTGGTTTTTGCGGCATTCGCTGCGGCGTTTTCCGTCTTTGACGGCAAGGCCCGCGCTGCGAAGCGCCAGCTTTTTACAGATCGGATGGGATCGGACTATGCTTGCAATTGAACGGAAAAACGAGATTCTCGGAAAGCTCCGCGCGGAGCAGCGCGTGCTCGTCAGCGAGCTTGCAGCCTACTACGGCGTCACGGAGGAGACCATCCGCCGTGATCTGGACAAGCTGGAAAAGGAGGGCTTCGCCACCAAGACCTACGGCGGCGCAATTCTCGGCAACAGCACCAAGACCGACCTCTCCTACACCATCCGCAACAAGACGAACGTAGACGCCAAGACGCAGATCGCGGAGCTGGTCAGCACGCTGATCGACGACGGTGACCATCTCATGCTGGATGACAGCTCCACTTCGCTCTATATCGCCCGGCGGCTCAAGGAGAAAAAGGGCCTGACCGTCATTACGAACTCGGTGGAGCTGGTGGTGGAGCTGGCCAACGCGGAAAGCTGGACCATCATGCTGACCGGCGGACGGCTCAAGGCGGAATCTCTCGCGCTCATCGGCGACCAGACACAGCAGATGCTGCGCGCGTTCCATGTGGACAAGGTCGTCATGTCCTGCAAGGGCATCGACCCGGACGCCGGGATCACCGATTCCAGCGAGTTCCATGCACAGACCAAGCAGTCCATGCTCCGCGCCGCCAAGCAGCGCATCCTCGCGCTCGACGGTACGAAATTCGACAAGATCTCCTTCGTGGAGATTGCGCCGCTTCAGGCGATGGACATTGTTGTTACCAATATATGTCCCCCGGATCGGTGGATGCAGTTTTTTGAGCAGGCCGGTGTGCGCGTTCTCTATCCGACGGAAAAGAGCGTAGAATAAAGCGCCGGAATGGCGCGGTGTGTCTCTGACTGCCATATCTTTTCTGTCTTGGCAGAAAAAAGTATGCCGCCGGAGGCTGTTTCCCATGCGGGAAAGAAAGCGGGGTTGAAGCCGCTTTCCCAAAAAAGCAGAAAAAATGCACGCCGTTACCGGCGTGCATTTCTCTTTTTATTCAACGATCTTATAATAAGCTCTCGCTGTTACACGATAGACGATCAGGTACAGCAGGGCAAACGCCCCGAACGTCCCAAGCGAACACCGCAGGATAAGCATCACATCGTTCTGCTGGAAGAAGGTCAGCAGCATCCGGATCAGCCGGAAGTCGAACGCCACATGCACAGCGGAAACCAGCAGCGGCGCAAAGAACACGATCAGAAGCTGGTGGTTCACCGAACGGCGGATCTCTGATTTTTGAAGGCCGACCTGCTGCATGATCTGGAAGCGGGCGCGATCCTCATAGCCCTCGGAGACCTGCTTGTAATAGATGATGAGCACCGTCGCCATGATGAACAGCACGCCGAGGAAAATACCGAGGAAGAAGAAGCCGCCGTTCATGGCGATCATCTCGCCCTTCTGCGAGTCGCGCGGCTCGGCCGTATAAATGTCCCAGTGCCCGACGTCACTGTCGGAGGCGATGCCAACAAAATCCAGATTGTTCAGCGCCTTGCCCGACATATCGGAGGTGTAGTACTGCCCCGCAGCACGCGCCTCGTCGTAGCCGCAGAGGCGCAGATTCTCCTCCGCGCTCGCGCCGGTATCGAGATAGGCATACCATTCGATGCTGCTGCCTCCGCGCTCGCCGTAGGCTTTCTCCTGAAGTGCCCACAGCCCGTCGAGCGCCGCGTCGTCTGGCACGATGAAATAATAGATCGTCGCAATGTAGACCTTATACTGCGGCAGGCCCTCGAACTCCGCATCCGTTCCCACGATCTTGAAATACTCGATGCCGACCGGCTCCGCGGTCTCGCGCTCACGGAAATCAAGCATCAGCGTATCGGAAAGCTCCTTCGGCATTTTGCCCGCCGCAAGGACTTCGTTTTCGTTCAGATCGACATGCTTTCCGGTCATCGACTCATAATCCTTTGCAGGGAGAAAAACAAGCATGGTCGAGTTGGAAAAAGAATCATAGCGGTCGTTCACGCTCACCGTCTGGAAGCAGCTGCCCGTCCACTGCGCGGTAAAGCAGAGGCTGGACACTGCCTTTGCGCCCGTAGCCGGTACGCCGAGGCGGTCGCAGGCATCCACCAGTCTTTCCAGCGTTTTTTCACCGTCAAAGCGCTTCTGTCCCGGCTCCAGCTCTGCGTCATACCGTATGTTTACGTTGATGTCCGCCGGATAGCGCACATTGATCGAGGCCTCCGTTCCGAGATACAGCGACAGCGTGCCGGATACCATGACCAGCACCATCGTAGACAGCACGCAGATGTTGGCAAGGCCGACCGCGTTTCGCTTCATGCGGTAGAGCATACCGGAGACGCCGATAAAGTGGCCCGTCTGATAATAGTAGCGCTTGTTGCTGCGGAGCAGCTTCAAGACCGCGATGCTCACGGCCGTAAACAGGCAGTAGGTGCCGAGGATGACCAGAAGGACCGCCACAAAATAAAGGCCGAGCGCCTCCATCGCGCTTTTGACGGCCACTGCGATCCAGTAGCCCGCGCCGAGGCAGCCCACGCCGAGCACCGCCAGCAGCCAGCGCGTTTTCGGTTCACGTTCAGCGGAGCTTCCGCTTCGCATCAGCTCGACCGGACGTAGCTTTGCCACGCGGCCAAGATTCACCAGCAGCGTCAGCAGCAAAATCGCGCCGAAGAGGATCGCCGTCAGCGCCATGGCAGCCGGCGAGAGCTGGAACGGAAACTTAACATCCACGCCGCCCATCAGCTTCGTCACGAGCATGGTCATGAGCTTCTGCAAAAGCGTACCCAGCGCAATGCCGCCCACAATACCGATCAGCGCCACATACATCGTCTCAAAGCCAAGCATGGCGGCAATGTTCCGCTTTCCCATACCGAGCACATTGTAAAGGCCCAGCTCCTTGCCACGCCGCTTCATCAGGAAGCTGTTTGTATAGAACAGGAAAATAACCGAAAACAGGCCCACCACGACCAGACCGATGCTCATATAGACCGACAGATAATAATACCGCGTCTGCGTGGATGTCGGCTTTGTGTTGGTCAGCGCCGCCAGAATGTAGAACGCCGCCGCCGTGCCGAGCACGGTCAGGATGTACGGCAGATAGAACTGCCGGTTCTTGTGCAGATTCTGCGCCGCAAGCTTCGGATAAAACAGCTTATTCATGGCCTTCTACCCCGCTTTGCAGGACTGTCAGCGTGTCGGCGATCTTGCCGTACATGGCCTCGCGGCTCATTTCTCCGCGATAGAGCTGGTGGAACACCTCGCCGTCCTTGATGAACAGGACGCGCTTGGCGTGGCTGGCCGCCTTGACCGAGTGCGTGACCATCAGGATAGTCTGGCCGCTGTCGTTGATCTTCTCGAACAGGTCGAGCAGCTCGTCGGTCGCGCGCGAATCGAGCGCGCCGGTCGGCTCGTCGGCCAGCACCAGCTGCGGATGCGTGATGAGCGCCCGCGCGACGGCGGCGCGCTGCTTCTGACCGCCGGAGACCTCATAGGGATACTTGTCGAGGATGTCCTCGATGCGCAGCTTTTCTGCGATGGGCTGAAGCTCCGCGCGCATGTAGGAATACGGCTTCTTCGCCAGCACCAGCGGCAGAAAAATATTGTCGCGCAGCGTGAACGTGTCGAGGAGGTTGAAATCCTGAAACACGAAGCCCAGATTGTCGCGCCGGAAGGCGCACAGCTCACGATCCTTGATGGATGTGAGCACCTTGCCGTCCAACAGCACCTCGCCGGAGGTCGGCCTGTCGAGCGCCGCGAGGATGTTCAGCAGCGTCGTCTTGCCGGAGCCGGACTCGCCCATGATCGCCAGATATTCGCCCTGCTCGACCGAGAAGGTCACGTTCGAGAGCGCCTGCACCGACGCACCGCCAAAGCGCGAGGAATAGATTTTTTTCAGATTATTGACTTCCAGAAGTGTCATTTTCTTTCTCCTTTACATCATAAAAAGCGCGGTATCCGTATTTTCGCTTTCCAGATACGCCGTCATGGAACAGGCCATCCGGTCCAGATCGCGGTCATCGGTCAGAAGCCGCGCCAGCCAGTCGGAAAACGTCTCGCCCTTTTCCTTGGATTCCTTTTTCATCTGCTTCCATTTCTTCAGCATGAAGCTCACTCCTTCGTTTCACTTTCTGGAGTCATTATACAAAGAAGCCAAGCTGCGTGCCATCGATTTGGCTTACAGTTTGGCTCCCGCAGCTTACAGTTTTGTAAGCTTGGCGTTATTCATGCTCCCGCTCTGTCCGCGCAAGACCGATCGTGACCGTCGTCCCCTCGCCGACGCGCGAGTCCATCGCGATGGTGTGGCCGAGCTTCCGGCACACGCGCCTGCACAGATACAGGCCCAGTCCTGTCGCCTTTTTGTCGGCGCGGCCGGTGTCGCCC
>FR887222.1:0-3118 GCA_000436735.1 Firmicutes bacterium CAG:170 | reverse complement strand
CCCTGCTCGAACACGCGCGGCAGATCCTCCGGCTCCACGCCGATGCCGGTATCCGAGATCAAAAGCGCGGGCGCGTCCGTGCAGCTGACCGTGACAGTGCCGCCCTCCGGCGTGTACTTGACTGCATTGGAAAGCACCTGCTCGATCACAAAGCCGAGCCACTTCTCGTCCGTCAGCACCGTCTTCCCTACCGGCTCGTACCGGAGCGTCAGATGCCTGCGGATAAACTGCGGCGCGAATTTCCGCACGGCCGGGCGCAGGATCGTGTCCAGATCACAGCGCCGCAGCAGAAAATCGCTACTGTCGCTGTCCAGCCGAACATAGCCCAGCGCCATGTCCACATACTGCTCGATGCGGAACAGCTCCTGGCCCAACTCGCCGTTTTCCGCACCCTCCTGCTGCAAGAGCAGGCGCATGGCGGCGATGGGCGTCTTGATCTGGTGTGCCCAGAGCGTGTAATACGCGCTCAGATCGGCCATTTTCCGGTCCATCCGCGAGACGGCCTCCGCCCGGTCCTGCGCCATCGCGCGGATGAGCGCCTGATAATCGTGTTCCAGCGCGTCCGCGCCGCAGTCCGGCAGATTCTGCGCGGCAAGGCGCGCATTCCGGCAGATCTCCGAAAGCAGCCGGTGCTTGCGCCGGAAGCGCAGAAAATCGCACACGCTGACCGCCAGCACACAGACCGTGCTCAGCAGCGCTGCGTACCGGACGTTCTCCGCCGCCATCCCGCCGAGATCCGCCATCGCGGCATACGCCGCGCTGTTGAGCGCCAGCAGCACGATCACCCACACGCGGGCGCGAAGATACATCGCAAGCTCCTTC
Source organism: Firmicutes bacterium CAG:170 (assembly GCA_000436735.1). Lineage (GTDB taxonomy): Bacteria > Bacillota > Clostridia > Oscillospirales > Oscillospiraceae > CAG-170. The sequence continues at coordinate 2,296 of FR887222.1, read as the reverse complement.
ATCGGACCGAATACCCCAATCCCTTTTTCGTCGCAATATAATCCGTCAGGCCGATGCCCTCCAGCTTCTTGCGCAGCCGCGCCACATTGACCGTCAGCGTGTTTTCATCCACGAAGCTGTCCGATTCCCAGAGACGCTGCATCAGCGTCTCGCGCGGGACGACCGCGCCTCCGGCCTGCATGAGTACCTGTAAAATGCGGTACTCGTTTTTGCTCAGCTCCAGCCGTCGTCCCTCATAGGAGACCGACGTGTCGTTCGCGGACAAGATCGCGCCGCCGCGTTCGAGAAGGCTGCTCTGGCCCGCGAATTCATACGTCCGGCGCAGCATCGCCTGCACCTTGGCCGTCAGCACGTTCAGGTCGAAGGGCTTGGCGATGAAATCGTCGCCGCCCATATTGATCGCCATGACGATGTTCATATTGTCCGACGCCGACGACAGGAAGATCACCGGCACCTTCGACAGCTTCCGGATCTCGCTGCACCAGTGATAGCCGTTATAAAACGGAAGCGTGATGTCCATCAGCACGAGCTGCGGATCGTAGGCGGCAAATTCCTGCAAAACGCAGCGGAAATTCTGCGCCACGCGGCAGTCGCAGCCCCACGCCTCCACGCTCCTTTTGACGGCGGAGGCGATGACCGCATCGTCCTCCACCACGAAAATTCTCATATTCTCCATCGTTTATTTTCCGTCCTCTTTTTCCGGCTCCAGACTCTGTCCGCAGAACTGACAGAATGCACCGTCGTTTCGGTTCAGCGCCCGCCCGCAGTGCGGGCAGCGCAGCCAGCGCCGCGCCGTATACACCGCCGCTGCCAGAAAGAACAGCACCAGCGTCACGCATACCACGGCAGCCGGGATCGTCCCAAAAAGCGCAGGCATGAGCGCGGCGATCACCGCGCATATTCCAAAAGCCCGCACCCATTTTCTCGCCGTTCTGATCGACATACCAGATTTCACGGAAATCGCCTCCTGTCAATTCTGACGCTCCGCCGCCTGAATTTGTTCCAGTGCCGCCTGCTCCCGCTTCTGGCAGGTAAACAGAATGATCTGCCGCGTTCCGGCCTCCTGCCGCAGGAGCGTCAGCGCCGCGCGCATCCGTTCATCATCAAAGCGCACCAGCGCGTCGTCCAGCACGATGGGCACATCCTCGCCCAGCGCCAGCTTGCAGATAGCCAGCCGCACAGCCAGATAGACCTGATCGGCGGTTCCGCCGCTGAGATACAGCAGCTGCCGCGTGACCAGCTCGCCTTTTTCACGCGCCTCTGCGCGCAGATCACTTCCAAGTAAAATCGTGTCATAGCGTTCGCCGGTCATTTCTCCGAGAAGCTTTCCCGCCAGCGCGCTGATCTGCGGCGAAAAGCGCGTCTGCAATTCGCTGTTCGCATTTTCCAGCGCTCCAAGCGCCAGCTCCAGCGCGTCATAGCGCTTTGTGAGCGCCTCCGCGCGCGCGGTCAGCGCCTCCCTTTTCGCCTCCAGCTCCGCCGGATCGCCCAGCGCCGCCACCCGTCCCCGGCTCTGGTCGAGCTGGGAGCGGACGTCCGCCAGCGAGGAATTGAGCCGCAGAAGCTCGTTGGATACGGAGCCAAGCTCATAGCCCGTCAGATCCATCTCCGGCGCCTGCACCGGCTTGACGCCGCTGAGCGCCGCGCAGACCGCCTCATAGCGGCTCTTCGCCGCATTTTCCTCCTGACGGGCCTTTTCCACTGCATCGAGCGCCGCCAGCGCGGCGGCAATGGCCCGGTGCGCCGCTTCCGTGTCCGCGGCCGCCTCCGGCGAGAGCATTGAGATCTGACCGAGGAGCCGCGCCTTCTGCTCGGCAACACGGCGGCGCTCTTCCTCAAACGCCGCGCAGCGCGTCTCATGCTGCTTCGTTTTCTGCGCATAAAGGCGCAGCTGCGCGCAGTATTCCGCCGCCAGCGGCACCAGCTCGCCATACGTCTTTACGCCGTATTTCTGCAAAAGCTCCTGCGCGCGCGCAAGCTGCGCGTCCAGCTCCCGGTTTTTTCTCCGCAGCAGGAGCATCCAGATCAGCGCCCCCGCCGCCAACGCTGCCAGCACAAGTCGGAGAACGATCCGTAGCGTTCCTCCTTCGATCAGGAACACCGCCGCCTGCAAGGCCAGCGCAAGCGCCAGCAGCGCAAGCGCGGGATAGCTGCTGCGGCGCTTTCCCTGACTCAGGCGCTCCGCCTCCTGCGCATCCTTCTGCGCAGCCGTGACGATCTCCTCCTCGGGAAGCCCGCGGAAGGCCGCCGGGCACTCCGGCGGTACGGGCGCTTCCTCCGCTTCCTCAGGAAGCCG
>FR887221.1:55036-58986 GCA_000436735.1 Firmicutes bacterium CAG:170 | reverse complement strand
AAGCTCTGGTATCTTTTTCTCCGCAAATATCCGGTAAAAATTTACAAACAGCGGATTATCGGCAAATTCATCGTGGACTTTTACTGCGCTTCGGCCAGACTGGTCATTGAATTGGATGGCTCTCAACATTATGAACCTCAGGGGCTTGCTTATGATGCTGAACGTTCTCAATTCCTGATGTCTCTTGGGTTGGAGGTTTTGCGATTCTCCAACCATGATATCGACAGGGATTTCCGCAATGTGTGTGCACAAATTGATCTTATTATTCGAAAAAGGCTACAAGACCCTCTCAGTCACCTGCGGTGACAGCTCTCCCAAAGGGAGAGCCAAGGGGCTGCACCTCTTTACATAATATGTTGGCATGAGAAATGGAGCGTATCTGTATCGATACGCTCCATTGACTGTTTTATGAACACCCATCTAAACCGGAGCTTTTCTTTTGCGCCGGAGAGTCATTCCCACCGCACACAGAGAGTCATCCCTTTTGATCTCAGAAGGCATGTTCGCGCGTGTACAGGCATAAGCTGTAAGCAAAAGGGGAGGGATGTCTCATGAAGAAATCAAAATGTGAACGGCCGGTCTGGCAGATCGTGCTCGGCGGCGTATTGTCGGCGCTCGTGGTGCTGCTCCTGCTGTCAGCGATTGCGGCAATGCTGGTGCTGAACGGCGTGCTGCCTGTGAAGAGCATTCCGGCAGCTGCGGCGGTACTCGCAGCGGTTGGCGCGTTCTGCGGCGCGCTGCTGACGGCAAAGCAGCTTCCCGGCAAAAAGCTGCTCGGAGCCGGGCTTTGCTGCGCGGGCTATGTGTGCCTGCTGCTGATTGGAAATCTGGCGTTCGTAGAGACGCCGCCGGTCGGATTTGCCGTGATCGCACTCCCGTGCGCAGGCGCAGCTTTCGTCGCAGCACTGCTAGCCAGCCGCAAAAAGGGGAGAAGCCATGCAGGACGACGGCGTTGACAGATTGCCTGCATTTTGCGTCTTGAATGTAAATTAAATTTACCTTGTGATATTATGAAGGAATTCTTGCAAAAGCAAGATTTAGCAAGTCAAGGGGTATATTCCACCAGATGTGGTGCTTTCTGCCCGTTGCGCCGCATTTGCAGCGCTTCAACGGTTTCTTGGTTCACATAACGCAATTAACATAATTCTTTGGCATAATTAACAAAAATTTAAGAACTTCCGATTTTTCCTTGAATTTCAAGGCAAAATGCGGTATATTAACAGAGCCGTCAGGGAAATGGTCAGTAGAAATAATTTTCGGCACGCCATTTTCTGCTCCGACGGCGGTTTCTTTTCTCTGCTGTCCCTGTTTTCGCATTGTCCCTTGGCATTTGAATACCGCTTCTTGTTTTGATTCATTTTCTGACGTCAACATCTTGTGGTATCTTTCATTTTTGTTTTGGAAGGACAGTCCTATGGCCGACATCGTTACCAGGTATGAGGATTACCTCATCGAGATCAAACACGCATCGAACAATACCGTCGCATCCTACATGCGCGATATTCACCAGTATGCGTCATATCTTCTGGAGCTGGGAAGCGATGTCCTCGACGCCACGCAGCAGACGATCTCCGAGTATGTTCACTGGCTTCAGGGCCGGGGAAAGTCTCCGGCAACGGTCTCACGCTCTCTGGCCTCGCTCAAAAGCCTCTATCTCTTCGCCGTCAACGAGGACGAGATCGACCAGAATCCCGTACATAACATCAAGCTGGAGAAGGCCGAAAAGAAGCTGCCGCAGATCCTGAGCGGCAAGGAGGTCGAGCTTCTGCTCGAACAGCCGAAATGCTCGGATATGAAGGGCTACCGCGACAAGGCCATGCTGGAGCTGCTGTACGCGACCGGTATTCGGGTCAGTGAGCTGATCAATCTCAATTACGATGATGTCAGCCTGTCCGGCGGCTTTATCCGCTGCGCCGGAAACGGCAAGGTTCGCATCATTCCGCTGTATCCCGAGGCTCTTCAGGCGATGTCGGATTATATGGAGGATATCCGTCCGAAAATGATCGCTGTGCCGACGGAGCAGTCACTTTTTGTCAATGTTTCCGGCGAACGTATGTCTCGTCAGGGCTTCTGGAAGATCATCAAGTATTATCAGGAAAAGGCCCATATCGACAAGGATATCACGCCGCATACCCTGCGCCACAGCTTTGCGGCGCATCTGCTGGAAAATGGCGCGGATCTCCGCTCTATTCAGGAAATGCTTGGTCACAGCGACATTTCCTCTACACAGGTCTATGCGCAGCTGGTCAAGCAGAATCTCAAGGCCGTGTATAATAAGTACCATCCCAAGGCGTGAAGAATAGAAAAATGGCAGGCGCACGGTTTCAAGACCGTGCGCCTGCTTTTTAAACGCTGTGTCCATAAAAGTTCCCCGCCGTCTTACGGCGGCAGGGGATCAGCGTTTCCTGTAGTCTGTGCTTTCTCAGCAGCCGATACCGGTCATGGCCTCCAGTACCTCATACTGCTGCGCATTGAGTCCCTTCTTCATGGAAAGGCCCTCGAGGATGTCGATATCGACCATCTTTCCGGCCTGTGCGCAGATCACGCGGTTGGTCTTGCCCTCGGCAAGCGCCTGCACGGCGTGGTAGCCCATACGGGTCGCCATAACGCGGTCACGCGCCGACGGCGTACCGCCGCGTTGGATATGGCCGAGGATCGTGACGCGCGGGTCGAGGCCCAGCACCTCGTGAATGCCCTTACCGATCTCGGTGCCGCTTCCGGCGCCTTCAGCGACGATGATCATGAAATGCGTGTTGCCGGCAAGGCGGGACTGACGGATGCGGTCGATGACGTCGCGCTCAAAGTCCACGCCCTTTTCGGGGACGAGCACTGCCGTTGCGCCGGTCGCAAGGCCGACATAGAGCGCCAAATGGCCCGCGTTATGGCCCATGACCTCGGCGACGGAGCAGCGCTCATGAGACTGCATCGTATCGCGCAGGCGGTCGATGGCTTCGACGGACGCGGGGGGGGGGGTGGGGGGTTCCCCCAGCCGTATTGGCCGCCGTGTCGTAGCCAATGGTGTATTCGGTGCAGACGATGTCGTTGTCGATGGTCGCCGGGACGCCCGCCACGGAAACGCCCTGCTTGCTCAGCTCGACAAGGCCGCGGAAGGTGCCGTCGCCGCCGATACCGACGATGCCGTCCAGACCCAGCAGCTTGCAGGTCGAGGCCGCCTTCTGCTGGCCCTCCAGCGTGCGGAATTCCTCGCTGCGGGCGGTGTAGAGCATCGTGCCGCCGCGATTGATGATATGCGAAACGCTGTCTGCCGTCAGCTTGACAAAATCGCCGTTGATCAGGCCGTTATAGCCGCGGCGGATGCCGATGCACTCGATCCCACGGAAGGTGGAGGCCCGCACGACCGCGCGCACAGCGGCATTCATGCCCGGCGCGTCGCCGCCGGATGTCAGGACGCCGATCCGTTTGACTGCATTCTCCATAAAAAGGATTCCTTCTTTCCCTGTTATTTTTAACTGAATTTTACCGTAAAACCGTCTCCATGTAAATGCTCAATTTTATTTTTGCCTGAATTTTTACATTTCCTTAAGAATCTGCTCATATTTTCTTTTTGCCTTGGAAAAACTCGGTATTGGTGCTATAATGGTTTCCATAATTCAGAAGAGGGGGCGGCTGTGTGAATCAGATAAGTCAGATCATCAGCGAAGTCAAGAAGGCTGTGGTGGGGAAGGACCGCGTTTTGATCTGGGTCATGACGGTCATTCTGGCGCGCGGACATATTCTGCTGGAGGATATCCCCGGCGTCGGGAAAACGACGATGGCGCTCGCCTTTTCCCGGGCGCTTGGGCTGGATTATGGGCGTGTGCAGTTTACGCCGGACGTACTTCCTTCCGATATCACCGGCTATTCCATATATAATAAGGACACCGGCGAGATGCGTTATCAGCCGGGCGCAATTCTCTGTAATCTCTTTCTCGCAGACGAGCTGAACCGCG
>FR887221.1:46244-55012 GCA_000436735.1 Firmicutes bacterium CAG:170 | reverse complement strand
AACCGCGCGACCTCGCGCACGCAGTCCGCGCTGCTGGAGGCGATGGAGGAGGGACAGGTCACGGTCGATGGCATCAGCCACCGCATCCCGCAGCCGTTCTGCGTATTTGCCACGCAGAACCCGACCGGCGCTTCCGGCACGCAGCTGCTGCCGGACTCACAGATGGACCGTTTTACCGTCCGTATGTCGATCGGCTATCCGGCTCCGGCGGACGAACGGAACATGGTCCTGAACCGCCAGGGCAGCAATCCGCTTGAGCAAGTGCGGCAGGTCGTCCGGCGTGAGGAGCTTATCGCCATGCAGGAGCAGGCGTCCCGCGTGTACATGAAGGAAGAGATCGTCGATTACGCCGTTTCGCTGGTCGGCGCGACGCGAAACCATCCGCTCATTCTGCGCGGAGCCAGTCCGCGCGCAACGCTCTCCGTCACGGCAATGGCGAAGGCCGTCGCGTACATTCAGGGCCGCGATTACGTTGTTCCCAAGGACGTTCAGGCCGTTTTCGTCAACACCGTTGCGCACCGCCTGCTGATGACGCCGGAGGCTGAGGCGAAGGGTATCACGCCTGACAGTGTTCTGGAACAGATACAATCCACTACAACCGCGCCGAGGATCTGACCATGCTCAAAAACAGGCTTCTTTACGCGGCGCTTCTGATCGGCCTGATCTTTTTCCATGCCTTTTATACCGGCTGGATCTCGTGGTTTCTGCTGATCTTCACGCTCTGCCTGCCGCTTTTGTCGCTGCTTTGCAGCCTGCCGTTTCTGCTGAGCCAGCAATTTTCCGCGCAGCTTCCGGCGCAGTGCCTGCGCGGAGAGGAACGCGGCATCCGGCTCATAAATCAGAGCGCGACGCATATGCCGGCGCTTCCATGCAGCTTTCAGCTCGTCTGCGCCGACCGTCTGGCAGGAAGCAGCGATGTGCAGCGCTACGCCTTCGCGGCGTGGAACTATCGCGATATCCGGCTCGATACGGCGCATTGCGGCGCTTACGACCTTTCCTTCGCAAAGGCCCGTCTGACGGACTATCTCGGTCTGTTCTCCTTTCGGATGAATCTTCCGGCGCTTGGACGCATATACGTCCTGCCACGGAAGCAGCAGCCGGAGCCGCTTCCGAATCTGAGCCGTTTTCAGGCGCGGGCCTTTCGCCCGAAGCCCGGCGGCGGCTTTTCGGAGATACACGATATGCGCGAATACCGCCCTGGTGACGGGATGCGGGATATCCACTGGAAGCTCTCCGCAAAGACGGATACGCTGATCGTCCGCGAGGCGCTGGAGCCGAATCGGAGCCAGCTCCTGCTGACGCTCGACCTGCGCGGGAGCCGCGCGGAGATTGACCAGACACTGGACATACTCAACTGGATGAGCATATGGCTTCTGGAGCATGAGGCGGCGCACTATGTCTGCTGGCTCCAGCCGGAGACGTGTGAGCCGGAGACGGCAGCGGTCGCGTCCGAGGAGGATATCCAAAAGCTGATGGAACGGCTCTTGTCCGCAGCGCTGCGCGGTGATCTGCCGTCGATTGCGGAAAAGGGCTTCACCTCCGCCGACTGGCGCTATCACATCCGCCTTCCCGAAACGCAAAAGGAGGGCTGCGCATGAAGAAAGCATCCGTTTTCTCCGTCCTTTCCGCCATACTGCTCACATGGGCCGTCACGGTCGGCGCGATTTTCTGTCCCATTACGGCCTTCCGCATCCCGGCGGAGCCGCTGACGCTCATTTTGTTCAGCGGCGCGCTGGCCATCCTGTTTTCGATCCTGCTTGCACTGCGGCGCGGCTGGATCGGGCTGGGACTCCTGTTTGCCGCTCTGGCGGCGTTCGTGGTCGTCCGGTGGGAGGATATTGTCAGCGCCTTCTACGCGGCGGCTGACAGCATCGTTCCGGTTTTCTGCGACGCATTCCATCTGGGAATGGAGCTTCAGACGCCGGACGGCGTTCAGGTCTCGGAGACCGCAGATGCAGTTTTGCTTGCCGCCGCGGTACCGGTCACGTTCTTTTCGTCGTGGGGTCTGCTCCGGCGGCACAGCGCGATCCCGTGTGTGGCCGCGGGCCTGCCGTTTCTGATCTCCTGTCTCATCATTCTTGAGACCGTTCCGGCTGCGTGGGCCGTGCTGCTGCTGACCGGCTCAATCGCACTGGTCATTCTAACGCAGAGCATCCGCACGGCGGATGCGGAGGCTGCCGCGATGCTATGCTTCCGGCTGACGCTTCCGGTCTTTGCGCTGGTACTGCTTTTGTCTCTGATTTCACCGCCGGATAGCTACACAAGAGGGAATTGGGCCGAGGAACTGCAATACAGCATCGGCACCGCCGTCGAAAAGCTCTCCGTCTTTCGTCGGAACGAGCGCACCGGACAGGTCGAATTCGTTTCGCCGTTTGCTCCGAGTACGCTCGGAAGCCGCAGCTGGGATTCGAGCGTAAAGCGCGTCAACCTGTCGCGCGTCGGCCCGCAGGGAAAGACCGGGCGGCACGTCATGGACATTTACTCGCCGGTCAACGGTGACTATCATCTGCGCGCGGTATCCCTCGGGGATTACGAGAAGAATGAATGGCTCGCGCTCGACGAATCGCTTTACGACGGCATCGAGGTGCCGCAGGACGCTTTTTTGCAGCTTTCGTATTCGCCGGACTCCGTCCGCACCATCCAGATACGGACGGATATGAAATCCTCCGTTTATTATCTGCCCTATAAGCCGGTGTCCTATCCGGAGAATGCCGCGCCGTATCTGGATGCCTATGTCCGCAACCAGAGCCAGCTGACGCAGTATTCGGTCGATTATACGCCGGCGACGCTCCGCCTCACCAGCTTTGTGGACAGCGCCTACAGTAACTTCGTTCAGGAGCATTACACGACGCTTCCGCAGGAGCTGACGGACGGTTTGGACAAACGCACGCCTATTGTCTCCATGAATGTACGGAATTTGTCTCCGCAGGAGATCGCGCAAGCCGTCAAGGGCTTTGTTCAGGAAGGGAAGTCCTATGACCTGAACACGCCGCGTGTCCCGGATGGCGAGGATTTTGTGCTATGGTTTCTGGAAAGCAGCGATACCGGCTACTGCGTACATTTTGCGACGGCGGCGGCCGTCCTGCTCCGATATTATGGCGTTCCTGCGCGGTATGTGACCGGTTATTTTGTGTCAGCGACTGGCGGACAATGGACTGCCGTCACCGAGGACGACGCCCACGCATGGGTCGAGTATTATAACGGTACGGATTGGTGCGTTCTCGAGCCGACGCCCGCAGACCTCACATCTGCGGAAAGCAGTGAGTCGGACAATACATCGGATACGCCGGAAGCGCCGGAAAATAACGACCAAGCACCGCCTCAAAGCGATCAGAATACCGATCCGCAGCCTTCGCAGACCGATCCGACGCCGGTCGATGCGCCTGCGGAAACGACGGATGGAAGTCCGCAGAACACGGACACAACGGGAACAACAGCAGGGAAGAGTGGCTCGCGGGGAGCCGTCCTCGGCTGGACGCTCGGTATTCTTGGCTTTATCGGGCTATGGTTTCTGTATCGCGTGATGCGCCTTTCCGGGCGAAGCGCTCAGCTGCTGCACGGCCCGTCCAACCGCCGCGCAGTCATGTATTACCGGCACATCCGATATCTCAGCAGATTCACAAAGGACGAGATCCCGGAGGAGCTTTCCGCGCTTGCGGAAAGGGCAAAATTCAGCCAGCACAAGATCAGCCCGGAGGAACTTGCACAGATGCAGGCGCACAGCGAAATGCTGCTGCAAAAGCTCATGCAGACGCGGAGCCTCTGGCAGCGATTCCTGTATCGGATGATCTATGTAATCTATTAAAATTTCAGCGGACGCAGCATCTGCGTCCGCTGAAATTCTTCGTTTCTGCGTCCTTTGAAAACAATGGCTATTTGGGCAGGGCAGCGTTCCCATTGCGCCTGACGTATAAAATATTAGTTGTTCTGCTGCGAGAATGGCATTCGGGAAATTGTTCTTGATTTCCTGATTGCCATTAACGCAACAAAATAAAAATTTTGTTGCGTTAGCAGTACAAGTGTGCTATAATAAGGCTGTCAAACAAGGCCGGACGCCTCTTTGCGTTCATCCGGCCAATACAACGCCGCTCATACAGGAGGCATTTTCATGCAGACATATCAGGACTGCCCGCAGGTGCTGCGCGAGTTTTTATCCTACCACGAGACGATCAAGGGCCAATCCAAACGCACCGTCTCCGAATATTATCTGGACATCCGGATGTTCCTGCGCTTTGTGAAGCTGATGCGCAATGAGCTTCTGGTCAACACGCCGCTTGAGGACGTACCGATCAAGGACGTCGATCTGGACTTCGTGCGCAGCATTTCCTCGACGGAGGTTTTTGATTTTCTGTCGTTTCTTGCAAACGATCGCGTACCGGAGGGCTCACATAACGGCCCCGGCATCGGCTCCGCTGCACGCGCGCGGAAGCTCTCCGCCATCAAATCCTTCTACAATTATCTCTCCGTTTCGACCAAGCAGATCAAGGAAAATCCCGTCAAGGACATTGAGTTTCCGAAGCTCCGTCGAAGCCTGCCGAAATACCTGACGCTTGAGGAATCCACGACGCTCCTGAAGGCCGTTTCCGGTCCCAATCAGAAGCGTGACTTTGCCATACTGATGCTCTTTCTCAACTGCGGCATCCGTCGTTCGGAGCTGGTCGGGCTGAATCTGACGGACGTGTATGACGACCGCATTCGCGTTGTCGGCAAGGGCAACAAGGAGCGGATCGTCTATATGGGCGCCTCCTGCCGGAAGGCCATTGACGAATACCTCGTCGAACGCAACAAAATCGTGCTTTCGGACAATCGGGCGCTGTTTGGCTCCCGCGACAAAAACCGCATCAGCGTGACCGCCGTCCATCGGCTGGTCAAAAAGCACCTGCTGGAGGCCGGGATGGATTCGACGCAGTTCTCCGCGCATAAGCTGCGGCACACTGCTGCGACACTGATGCTGTCAAATGGTGTCGATCTCAAAACACTCCAGGAGGTTCTGGGACACGAAAACCTCAATACGACGCAAATCTACACGCATGTGGAAAGCACGGAGCTGAAAATTGCCGCAGAGGCCAATCCCCTCTCCAAAATCAAAATCTAAGCAAAAAATCCTGCCAAAAGGCAGGATTTTTCTATAATATGTTCGCTTTTATCCGCCAAGATAGGCTTTCTTGATCGAATCGCTTTCGAGAAGTTCGTGCCCGAGTCCGGAAAGTGTGATCGCTCCGGATTCCAGAACATAGGCCCGGTCCGCGACCTGAAGCGCCATCTGCGCGTTCTGCTCGACCAGCAGAATGGTCGTACCAGCCTTGTGCAGTGACTGAATGATCCCGAAGATCTGCTCAACCAGCAGCGGCGCAAGGCCCATCGACGGCTCGTCGAGCATCAGAAGCTTCGGCTGGCTCATCATTGCGCGGCCCATCGCCAGCATTTGCTGCTCGCCGCCGGAGAGCGTCCCGCCGACCTGCTTCTGGCGCTCCTTCAAGCGCGGGAAAAGTTCGTAGACCTTCTCCAGATTCTGCGCCAGCTCGGAGCTTGGCCGCGTGTACGCGCCCATTTGCAGATTCTCTTCCACGGTCATGCGGGCAAAAATACGCCGTCCCTCGGGACACTGCACAAGCCCGTGCTGCACGACCTTATTGGGCGGCATCGAGCCGATCATCTCGCCCATGAACTCGATCGTACCGCTTTTCGGCTTCAAAAGGCCGGAGATCGTATTCAGAACGGTGCTTTTTCCGGCGCCGTTCGCACCGATCAGCGTCACGATCTCGCCGTCGGCGACCTCCAGAGAGACGCCCTTGACCGCGTGGATCGCGCCGTAATAAACATGAAGATCCTGTACCTTCAGCATCGTCAGCCCTCCTTTTTCTTGCCGAGATATGCCTCGATCACGGCGGGATTGGCCTGAATATCGTCCGGCGTACCCTTTGCAATGATCTTGCCGAAGTTCAGCACGCAGATACCCTCGCAGATCCCCATGACCAGATTCATGTCATGCTCGATCAGCAGAATGGCAATGCCGAACATATCGCGGATACGGACGATATTGTCCATCAGCTCGCTCGTCTCCGAGGGATTCATGCCGGCGGCAGGCTCGTCGAGCAGCAGCAGGCACGGATTGGTCGCCAGCGCGCGGACGATCTCAAGCCGCCGCTGTGCGCCGTAGGGCAGCGAACCAGCCTTGTGGTCGGCCAGATCCTGCATGTCGAAAATGCTCAACAGCTCCAGCGCACGTTCCTTTGCGATGCGCTCCCGCCGCCAGTATTCCGGCAGGCGCAGGATCGCCGACGCGGCGCTGTACTTCATCTCATTGTGCAGTCCAATCAGGACGTTGTCCAGCACACTCAGCTCGCGGAACAGGCGGATATTCTGGAAGGTGCGGGCAATGCCCATGTGATTCACCTGAATGGTGGACTTCCCTGCCGTATCCATGCCGTCGAGCAGGATGGTGCCGCGCGTCGGCTGATAGACCTTCGTGAGCAGGTTGAAGATCGTGGTTTTGCCGGCGCCGTTCGGGCCGATCAGGCCGGCGATCTCTGTGCGGCCGACGGCGAAGTTGAAGTCGCTGACGGCGGTCAGGCCGCCAAAATCAATGCCGAGATGGCGCGTTTCCAAGATCGGCGGCATTCCAATGTCGCGCTCCGGAATGATATTGGTCGAAGGGACTTCGACGAGCTTTGTTTTCGGTCTTTCCGGTTTGTTCATTTCCCGTCACTCCCCTTTCGCGCTCTGAGCTTCGGCCGGAACACGGCGTTCAGCGCCCTTTCCAGCATTCTGGACATGGAAAAATCATAGCTGCCGAGCAGTCCCTTCGGGCGGAAGATCATCATAATGACCAGCGCCAGAGAATAGGCCACCATTCGGTAATTATCGAACGCGCGCAGCGCCTCCGGCAGGATGGTCAGGACGGACGCCGAAAGCACGGAGCCGAGCATGGAGCCCATGCCGCCAAGCACGACCATGACCAAGATTTCGATGGATTTCATGAATTTGAAGTTCGCGGGATACAGCGAGCCGAGATATCCGGCATAAAGGCAGCCTGCCACACCGGCCAGCATCGCGGAAAGAACGAACGCAAATGTCTTGTAATACGTTGTCGGAACGCCGACGCTCTCTGACGCAATCTCATTTTCACGGATGGAGAGGATCGCCCGGCCATGGCGCGATTTCATGACCATGTGAATGAGCATACATGAGAAAACGACACAGAAGAAAACCAGGTTGAAGCTTGAAAACTTCGGGATGCGCTTGAGTCCCGCCGCGCCGTAGGTGAATTCAAAGCCGAGCACGGAGTCGATGTTGGTGAGGATCACGCGGATGATCTCACCGAAGCCCAGCGTGATGATCGCCAGATAGTCGCCGCGCAGCCGGAGCGCCGGAATGCCGATGATCAGTCCGAACGCACCCGCGACGACGGCGCTCAGCAGCAGCGCAAGCAGGATGTACGGCAGCGCCGCCGCCGTATTCCCCTCGCTCAGAAGCGCCGCCGCAGGCGTCGCTTTCATCAGGATACCGCCCGTATACGCGCCGACCGCCATAAAGCCCGCGTGGCCAAGCGGCAGTTGGCCGAGGTAGCCGGTCGCCACGTTCAGCGAAACGGCGAGGATGATGTTGATGCCGGTCGTGATCAAAATGCCGGTCCAATAGTTCGTGATAACGCCCTGTGCGATCAGGAAGGTCATGAGCCCCCACAGCCCGGCGATCAGCAGCGCATTGATGAGGTAGCGCAGCAGCATCGGGATGCGGATGGGTCGAAGCTGACGCTCCGCGCGGGAGAGCTTCTCCTTTTGCGTTTTTTGCATGTTCTCTCCCCTCCTTACACCTTTTCTGTCGTCTTGTGGCCCATGATGCCGGTCGGCTTGACGAGCAGAACCACGATCAAAATGGCAAACACGACGCCGTCCTTCCAGACGGAAAGTCCGATCGCTGAGACCAGCGCCTCCAGCAGGCCGATGGCCATGCCGCCGATCATTGCGCCGGGAATCGAGCCGATTCCTCCGAGCACCGCTGCGACAAAGGCCTTCAGCCCAAGCATGGAGCCCATGGTCGGCGACGCCTGCGGATAGGCGCACAGGTACAGAACGGAGCCGATACCTGCCAGCGCGGAGCCGACTGCGAAGGTAAAGGAGATCGTCTTGTTCAGGCTGATCCCCATGAGCTGTGCCGCGCCCATATCCTCGGAGACGGCGCGCATCGCCTTGCCGAGCCGCGTTTTCTGGACGAGGAAGGTCAACGCAGCCATAGCCGCCAGCGAGACCAGAATGGTCAGGATCGCCGCGTAGCTGACAGTCGTTCCGAAAATGGAGACGTTGCCGGGGACGATCACGTCCATGCTTTTCGTGTCCGCACCGAAGAGCAGCTGTGCGCCGTTTTCCAGCAGGAACGAAATGCCGATGGCTGTGATCAGGAGGCTCAGTCTCGGTGCGGAGCGCAGCGGCGTATAGGCGATCTTCTCAATGGCGACGCCGAGCAGCGTACTGACCGCGACCGCGAGCACCACGGAAAAGACCGGATGCAGATGGAACGTCGTAATGGCGTAAAACGCCGTATACGCGCCGACCATGATGATATCGCCGTGCGCGAAATTTAGAAGCATGATAATTCCGTAGACCATGCTGTAGCCCAGTGCGACCAGCGCGAAGATCGAGCCGGTCTGGAGGCCGTTGAAGAGCTGGGAAATAAACAGAGACACAGGTCTCACACCTTTCCTTTCTGATTTCGGGTGAACGGCGGATGGCTGGCCCTACGGAGGGAGGTGCATCCATCTGCCGTCC
>FR887221.1:19453-46200 GCA_000436735.1 Firmicutes bacterium CAG:170 | reverse complement strand
GAGGGGCTGTCCCCTCCGCCGGCGGGAATGGGTCTTGCAGAGGCCGCAGAGGCGGCCTGCGCTTTTTCTGCCTTAATACATTTCCTTAAAGGCTTCTTCGCCGTTCGTCAGCTCAATGATGGCGACGGACTTGATGGGGTTGTTGTACTCGTCGAAGGAGTAGCTGCCCGTGACACCCTCGACGCCGTTCATGGTATTGATGGCCTCAATGACGGCCTGCTTGTACTCGTCCGTTCCGGCAGTCAGGCCCTTATCCTCCGCCGCTTTCAGGCCGCAGGCCATCAGCATGGCCGCGTCATAGGCCAGCGGCGCGAACATATTGGGGACGGTATCGACCTTATAGGTCTCGCAGTAGTCCTTTTCAAACTGTGCGACGCTTTCCGTACCGGGCGCGTAGCCAGAGCAGTAGACGGTGCCCTCCAGATCCTCTGCGCTTGCGTAATCCTTGACGGAGCCGAAGCCGTCGCCGCCGAGGAAGGTCGCCGTGCAGCCCGCCTGACGAGCCGCCGTGATGGCCAGACCCGCTTCACCGTAATAGATCGGGCAGAACACAACGTCGGGATCCTTCGCGGCAATGTTGGTCATCTGCGCCTTGAAGTCCTTGTCGCCCTCAGGGAAGGCTTCCTCTGCCACGATCTCAAGACCGAGCTTTTCAGCCTCCTCCACGAACGCATTTTTCAGGCCCTCGGAATAGTCGCTGCCGGTCTGGAAGAACACAGCTGCGGTCTTGGCGTTCAGACGGTTGACGGCGTAATCCGCCATCTTCTGGCCCTGGAACGGGTCGATGAAGCAGGCGCGGAACACGTTGTTACGGACCTCGCCGGTGTCCTCCATGACGGTAACGCCCATGGCGGTCGCGGAAGCCGTGACCTGCGGCATATTGACCTCATAGGTCGCATCAGCCAGCGCGATGGTCGAGCCGGTCAGAACCGAGCCGATCACGGCGGTAATGCCCTTTTCCATGGCAAGGTTGAATGCGTTGACAGCCTCAACACCGTCGCCCTTGTCGTCGTATTCCAGAACCTTGACCTTCTTGCCGTTGATGCCGCCGCTGCTGTTCAACTGGTCAAAATACATCATCACAGCATTGCGGACAGGAATTCCGTACTGCGCATAGTCGCCGGTCGTGTTGCCAATAAACGCGATTGTGATTTCGTCGGAGGCATCTGTGCTGCTCTTGCCGGCGCATGCGCTCAGCGAACACAGAAGCATCGCAAATACCATTACAAGACACAGAACATTACGAAGCTTTTTCATTTTAATTACCTCTTTTGGTGATATTTTTCAGCCGAAAGGATTCAGCGTGAAATACATGGAGAATATATAACAAAACGGTTCTGCCGTCTGGCAGAACCGTTTCTTCCGGTTTGATCGGGCCTTACTTAACGGCCCGCCGTTTGGTTTCTGCACAGCGGCAATCTGAACTTGTAAAGCAGTACGACCAGAAGCAGTACGGAAATTACAATACGTACAATGCTAATAAGGCCGGCAATGCCAAGAATGCTGAGAATTCCGTAAATGCAGGAAAAAACAAAAATGGATACTGCGAGCATCGCAGTATCCATAGACAGAGCAAGCATGGAGGCGGCACGACGGCAAGCCGGTGCAGCACAGGCCGCATCGGTATTCTGACTGGCGTTCATTTGTCTCGCATCGAAATACTTCATTTCAGCGGCCTCCATTCCTTTAGGTTGGCGTTATTATATTGCGTGAATAAATATTTGTCAATATGCAATGAATGCAAAATATGCGCGCAAATCACGGAATGTTTGGTGAGAATATACACATTCCATGCATGACGGACGTTTTCGCTTTATTTGTTTGCGCAGGAAAATCATAAAACATCACTCCCATTTTCGCGCATTTTACAGGAAATCCGGGCGCAGTTCTTGCATTTTCCGACGTGATTTGCTATATTGTTGTGGGACAAAATGTGGTTTAAGGTGTGTGAAAACTATGGAAAAACAAAAAAGACGCTTTGGCGACCGCAAGGACGGACGCCTGCTGCGCGATCTGGACGGAATGCACTTCATCACTCCGCTGATCTATCCGAACCGGTGCGACAATGAAGCGTACATCTCGGAATCGATCGATCTGACCAACATGAACGCCTATCTGGAGCGCAAAAACGCCGACGAAACGGAATTTCGTTACACGATGTTCCATGTGATCGTGGCGGCGCTCATCAAGACGATCACGCTGCGCCCGAAGATGAACCGCTTCATCGCCAACAAGAACTTCTATCAGCGAAACGAGGTCTCCGCCTCCTTCGTCGTGAAGAAACAGTTCGCCGACGAGGCTGCGGAGGCGCTGGCCGTCATTCACGGCAAGGACGACAGCACTCTTGACTCCATCCATGAGGATCTCCGTCACCAGATCCTCGACTGTCGCGACGAGCACAAGGTGGATAGCTCCACCGACAGCATGGACTTCTTCAACAAAATGCCGCGCTGGCTCGGAAAGTTCCTTGTCTGGATCCTGACGCGGCTGGACGTCCACGGCTGGATCCCGGCCAGCATCATCGAGACCGACCCGTATTACTGCACGGTCGTACTCTCGAATCTCGGCTCGATCAAGCTCAAGTCCGGCTATCACCATCTGACGAACTGGGGCACCTGCTCGATCTTCTGCATCATCGGCGAGAAGTCGAAGCGCCCGGTCTATCATGACGACGATACGTTTGAAATGCGGGAAATGCTTGACCTCGGCCTGACTATCGATGAGCGTCTTGCCGACGGCTATTACTACTCCAAGACCATCCGGCTGCTCAAGAAGCTGCTGGAAAACCCGGAGCTGCTGGAAACGCCGGCCTCGCAGGAAATCGAATATTGAACGGACAGTGGCCGGAACACAAGTTCCGGCCACTGCTTTATTCCGCTTGCTGCTCAGAGCGTTATGCACTGCGCCTCGTCGATCTTCTTTTGCGTATCCGCACGGATCTCCGCCCGGAGGCCCTTCAGATACTCCGAAAAAGCGACCTTGTCGTCGCCGTAGGTCATGTTCAGCGTGTATTCCAGCGGGAGCCACGTCGAAATATCGGACTCGTTGTGCTGAATGACGGCCTCGAGATTGTCCAGCGCCTTGTAGAGCTTCGACTCCGGCGTCTGCCGCGCCGCCATCTCCTGATAAAGCGCCGTCATTTCCGTGCAGAACGGCTCCGGCAGCGAGGCCGTCCATTGCAGGAGCAGCTGCTCTTCATGCTTTTCGTCGGAATCGCTCTTTTCAAACGTCGGGATATCACCCGTGAATGCCTCGCCCAGATCATGGATGAGGCACATTTTTATGACCTTCGCCGTGTCCAGCTCCGGAAACTCATCGCTCACCCAGTAGGCCATGAGGGCCAGCCGCCAGCTGTGCTCCGCAACGCTCTCATGCCGTCCGCCGGAGGTGCAGCAGTGACGCGTCACGTCCTTGAGCCGCTCCGCGACGCTCAGTGCGTCGATCAAGCTTCTCGCTTCCATATCGTTCTCTCCTTACAGTGAAAATTCAATCGCCTCGCGGATATTCCGCACCCGGATCAGCTCCATGCCGGACGGAGCCGTGATCTGCTGCGTGCCGTGGCGCGGGATGAGGCAGTGTGTAAAGCCGAGGCGTGCCGCCTCGCTCAGGCGCTGCTGGAGCGCTGTCACGGAGCGAATTTCGCCGGTCAGGCCAACTTCGCCGATTGCCGTTGTTTTCGCGTCTATGGGCTTGTCCCGGTAGCTTGAGGCCACCGCCAGCACCAGCGCCAGATCGGCCGCCGGCTCATCCAGCTGCAAGCCGCCGATCACGTTGATATAGGCGTCGCACATGCCGATGCTCAGTCCGCCGCGCTTTTCCGCGACGGCCAGCAGGAGATTTGCGCGGTTGAAGTCAAAGCCGTCGGTCGTGCGGCGCGGCACATTGAAGCTCGTCCTTGCGACGAGTGCCTGCACCTCCGCCATGACCGGCCTGCTGCCCTCCATAGCGCAGGCGACGCACGTTCCCGGCGCGCCGATCGGGCGGCCCGCGAGCAGCATCTCGGAGGGATTCGGCACCTCGATCAGCCCGTGCTCTTCCATTTCAAACACGCCGATCTCGTTCGTGGAGCCGAAACGGTTTTTTGCCGCACGGAGGATGCGGTAATTGCTGGACTGCTCGCCCTCAAAATAAAGCACGCAGTCCACCATGTGCTCGAGCACCTTCGGCCCGGCGATAGCGCCCTCCTTGTTGACATGTCCGACGACAAAGACGGTCACACCGCTGCCCTTGGCCAGCTGCATGAGCGCCATGGTGCAGTCCTTGACCTGACTGACGCTGCCGGGCGTGGAGGTGCTTTCGGGGTTATAGAGCGTCTGGATGGAGTCGGCAATCAGGATATCCGGCGCGACCTCGCGGACGGTCTCCACAATGGTCGTCACGTCGGTCTCGGAAAGCAGAAGCAGATTTTCGCTTTCCACGTCGAGCCGGTCGGCACGCATTTTGATCTGGCGTTCACTTTCCTCGCCGGAAACGTACAAAATCCGCTGACTTTTCCCGAGATAGGCGCAGATCTGAAGCAGCAGCGTCGATTTGCCGATGCCCGGCGCACCGCCGACGAGCACCAGCGAACCGCGCACGCCGCCCCCGCCAAGAACGCGGTCAAGCTCCCCCAGCCCTGTGGAAAACCGAAGCTCCTGTTCGGTATCGACCTCGCGGAGCGTCCGGACGGACGGCTTTCCGCCGGGCGCGGCGCTCTTCCCCTTTGCGGCGGACGCCGGCTTCTGGACAAATTCCTCGATGGAATTCCACGCGCCGCAGGCGGGACACTGCCCCTGCCAGCGCGGGAACTCATTGCCGCAGTTTTTGCAGTAAAAAACAGTTTTAGATTTCATGTCTCTCTTCTCTTTCGGAAAGATATTCTGTGATCGCGCCGCAGATGGCGGCGGAAAGCTTCTTCTGATAGGCGTCGGTCTGCAAGCGCTTCGCTTCTTCATAATTGGAGAGGAAGCCGCACTCGATCAGGACGCCGGTGCATTCGATGTGCTCCATCAGATAGACGGACTGCGACGGCTTGCACTGCCGGTGATTCGCGGCGTCCACATTCTCCCGAAGGGACTGCTGGATGCGCTCCGCAAGCGCCTTGCTGCCGTCTGTCTTTGCAAAGAACGCCTGCGCGCCGCAATACTTGGTCTGCTCGAAGTAATTCTGATGGATGCTGACCAGCAGGCCGTTTTCCACCGCGTTCACCATGGAAGCGCGGTTTTTCAGGTCGGAGACCTTTTTCTGCGAAATGGTCCGGCAATCGCCGGAATAGACCGCTGTATCCGTATCGCGGATCATTTGCGTATCGACGCCCGCAAACGCAAGCAGGTCGCGCAGCCGCAGCGCGATTTCCAGATTGATCCCGCTTTCCAGAACGCCATCCGCCGTCGATGCGCCGCCGTCCTCGCCGCCGTGTCCGGCGTCGAGAATGACCGTTACCGGCGTCTCCGGCAGGAAGGCCGCCGCCTCCGCGGCCTCGGGCGTTCGCAGAAGCGGAAACGCACACAAAAACAAAGCTCCGGCCAGCAGCGCCGCTGCCAGAATGCGCTGATTTTTTCGATCCATAGGCTTCACCTCGGAAAAGCTTATGGCCCGCCGTGCAATTTCATGATGATTATATCACAGCGCGCCGCACTTGAAAAGGAGCGCCCTGCATTTCCATTCAGAATGAAATGTGTCCTCGCGCATCTGTTCGGTTCACCGTAATCATAACCTGACGGCGGCTGTGCAGAAGTTATTCACACTGTCAACAGATTTGTCCACAGCAATTTTTTCTTGCCTCCACAATGGATTTTCGCCGGATTGCCAGATATATGAATTCCCGCAAACGTGGTTCTTCATTTCATCGTTTTGCAATTTTCGTTGACATAACGCAATTATGCAGGAATCTTGTCATTCTTTTGTAAACATTT
This sequence comes from Firmicutes bacterium CAG:170, assembly GCA_000436735.1. Lineage (GTDB taxonomy): Bacteria > Bacillota > Clostridia > Oscillospirales > Oscillospiraceae > CAG-170. Next base: position 40,306 of record FR887221.1, on the reverse strand, counting down.
TTCTCAGCAAAAGCATACGCCGCAGGCAAATGCCTGCGGCGCAGAATCCCTATTTTTCGCTGCTTCTCCGGTTTCCGTCGTCGTCAAATTCCCGCCGAAGCGCACGCTCCGTGGGGATGATCGCACAGACGACCGGAATCAGCTGTACGCAGCACAGGACGCTTCCGACGGCGGAGACCGCATCCGTGCCTCGTCCAAGCACAAGGAGCATCGCGGCAATGCTCAGCGGCAGGCTGACAAGGCCGCAGATATACCAGATGCGCCCGAAATAATGATGCGCAAAGGCCCATGTTTCCGGATTCTTCATGGAGCGGCGCGTCCGGTATCCAAAAACGTAATTGATTTTCCCGGGCGCCTGCTTCATAAACCAGCGTCCAAGGCCCAGCATACTCGCGGGCAGAAGCAGCACCATCACCAGCATAAAGATCCAAAAGCCCATCGTTTATTTCTCCTCACCCAAGCTCGATCGAGCGCGTCGCATAGGCGTTGAGCGTCTGATCGCCGCGCGTACCGGCCAGATATTCATAGTAGCCCTGACTGCCGATCATCGCACCGTTATCGCCGCAGAGGCTCAGCGGCGGCCTGTAAAGCGCAATTTCCTCTTTGCGGCAGGAATTCTCAAAATCCTGACGGATGCGGGAGTTGGCGGCAACGCCGCCGGCAATGGCAAGCTTCCGGTAACCGGTCATCCGCAGCGCCTGCATCGTGCGCGGCACCAGCGTATCGCTGACCGCCTTGGAAAACGACGCACACAGCGACGGAATGTCCAGCGTCTCGCCCTTCTGCTCTGCGTTGTGAATGAGATTGAGCGCCGCTGTTTTGAGGCCGGAGAAGGACATATCCAGCTCGCAGCCCGCAACGTGGCTGTGCGGCATGGGGTATTTTTCGTCGTCGCCAAGCTTTGCCTGACGGTCGAGAGCAGCGCCGCCGGGATACGGCATTCCAAGCACGCGGGCGACCTTATCGAAGCATTCCCCCGCCGCGTCGTCGCGCGTCGTGCCGAGGATGCGCATTTTCGTGTAATCCTGCACGTCCACGATCAGACTGTGTCCGCCGGAAACGACAAGGCAGACGAACGGCGGCTCCAGCTCCGGATACGCCAGATAATTTGCCGCAATATGTCCGCGGATGTGATGCACCGGCACCAGCGGCACATCCAGCGCAAGGGCCGCCGCCTTCGCAAAGTTCACGCCAACCAGAACTGCGCCGATCAGTCCCGGCGCATAGGTCACGGCAACCGCATCAATGTCCTTCCGCGTCAGCTGCGCAGTCTCGAGGGCCTGATCTGCCAGCGCGTAGATCGCCTCAATGTGCTTCCGCGAGGCGATCTCCGGCACCACGCCGCCGTAAAGCTTGTGGATCTCGACCTGCGAAGCGATGCAGTCGGTCAGAATTTCACGTCCATCACGCACGATGGCGACGGCAGTTTCGTCGCAGGAGGATTCCACCGATAGAATATTCATAGCGTCCAGTCCTTTCTGAGGATGCACGCATCCTCCTTCGGATGAAAATAGTAATTGGGCCGCAGGCCGGCCTGCCGGAAGCCCAGCTTTTCATAGAGGCTCCGTGCAGCCGCGTTGGAAGCTCGCACCTCCAGGGACAGGCTCGTCACGCCGTTTGCGGAAAGGCAGCAGATCAGTTCGCCGATCAGTGCCTCCGCAATGCCTTGCCGCCGCGCCTCCGGCGCAACGGCAATGTTCATCATGTCCGCCTCCGGCGGGACCATCTGGCTCCCGACGTAGCCGAGCACAGCTCCGTTCTGCTCCGCGACGAGCCAGAGGCTCAGCGGGTTTTCAAGCTCCCCGCCGACCGCCGCCTCGTTCCACGGGTCGGAGAAGCAGAGCCTTTCCAGTGCCGCGATCTGCGGCACATGCCGCGCCTGCATGGGCAGGATCTCATATTTCATCATTTCGCCTCATACCAGCTTGCGCCGCACTTTGCCTCCGCCAGCAGCGGAACGTGCAGCTGCATCACATGCTCCATCTCGTATTTGACCAGCTCCGCGACTGTCTGCTGTTCCTCCAGCGGACATTCGACGATCAGCTCGTCGTGTACCTGCAAAATCAGCCTCGCGCGGAGCTTCTTCCTGCGAAGCGCATTATCCACGCGGATCATGGCGATCTTGATGATATCCGCCGCCGTTCCCTGGATCGGCGTATTGAGCGCGACGCGCTCTCCGAAGGAGCGGATGTTGAAGTTGCTGCTTTTCAGCTCCGGCAGCTCCCGCCGCCGCCCGAGAAGCGTGGTCACATAGCCGTCGCGCTTCGCCTGCTCGACGATCCGCTTCATATATTCGCGCACGCCCTCATAGTTGCGCAGATAGCTTTCGATATACGCCTTGGCCTCCGGCACTGAGACGCCGATATCCTCCGAAAGAGAGAAGGCGGAAATGCCGTAAACGATGCCAAAATTGACGGCCTTGGCGTGACGGCGCATCAGCGGCGTCACATTCTCCGGCGCAACGCCGAAAACCTGTGCCGCCGTCGCGGTGTGGATATCCGTCCCGGAGGTAAACGCCTCCTGCATCCGCTTGTCGTCCGCGATGTGCGCGAGAACGCGCAGCTCGATCTGGCTGTAGTCCGCATCCACGAACACCCAGCCCTCACGCGGGACGAACATCTTCCGGATCTCGCTGCCAAGCTCCGTCCGGACGGGAATGTTTTGCAGATTCGGGTCTGTCGAGGAAAGGCGGCCCGTCGCCGTGACGAGATTCTGGAAGGTCGTATGGATGCGTCCATCCTCCGCGATCTGCTTGAGCAGGCCGTCGGCGTAGGTCGATTTCAGCTTGGTCAGCATCCGGTAATCCAGCACGCACTGCACGATGGGGTGCTTTGCGCGCAGCTTCTCCAGTACGTCGGCGTTCGTCGAATAGCCGCTCTTAGTTTTCTTGACGGGCGGCAGTCCGAGGCGGTCAAAAAGGATCTCACCCAGCATTTTGGTGGAATTGATGTTGAATTCCTCGCCCGCGTAGCGGTAGACCGCCGCCTGCGTCTGCTCGATCCGCTCGGCAAGCATCTGCCCGAAGGACAGCAGCGCAAGCTGATCGACCTCCACGCCCTCGTGCTCCATCCGCGCCAGTACCGCGCACAGTGGCAGCTCCACGTCCGTGAAGAGCGCATCCAGCCCCATGCTGCGCAGCTTTTCCTGCATCGGCTCGACAAGCGCGGAGACGGACGCCGTGCGGCTGAACAGCGCGCCGAGGCGCGCCGCAGTCTCCCCTGCCTCCTCGGGGTTCGGCTTCGACGGTTCAAAATTCAGATAGGAAACGGTCAGGCGCTCCAGCTCATAGTGACCCTGTGTCGGATCGATGAGATAGGCGGCCAGCGCCGTGTCAAAAACGAAGCCCTCCGCCGGAAGCCCGGCATCCAGCAGCCGCCGCATCAGCGATTTCACGTCATGCGACGCCTTTCGTATTTTCGCGGAGAAAAGCTCCGCCAGCACCGCATCATAGGCTGCGCCCAGCGCCTCACGGCTGAAATACACCATGCGTCCGGCGTCCGGTATGTCCGCCGCTACGCCGGTAAGCCCTTCGTCAACCAGCACAGACACATACGGCTGCGCCGCAAGCTCCTGAAGCAGCTCCCGTGCGCGGACCTCCGTCTCCGGAGCCTCGGAGGAGCACTCGCCCTGAACGTATTCCGTTTTCTCCTCGGCGCGGTTCAGCTCCGGACGGAGATGATAGCGGTCGATGAGCTTCACAAATTCCAGTTTCATGAACAGCGCATAGAGTGCGCCGCCGTCCGGCTCCTGCACCAGATTCGCCTCCGGCGTGAATTCGACCGGCGCGTTGCAGCGGATGGTCGCCAGATCGTAGGAAAGATACGCCTTATCGCGGTCTGTTTCCAGCTTCTTGCGCAGGTTTTCCTTGATTTCAGACAAATGCGCATAAATTCCGTCGAGCGTTCCGTATTGGAGCAGCAGGCCCGTGGCCGTTTTCGGCCCGACGCCCGCGACACCCGGAATGTTGTCCGAGCTGTCGCCCATCAGGCTCTTGAGATCGATCAGGCGCTTCGGCTCAAAGCCGTATTCCTCGGTAAATTTCGCCTCGTCGTAGAGCGTCGTAAGCGTCTGCCCGGCCTTGCTGGTGATGAGCTTGACCGCGACATGCCCGTCGATCAGCTGGAGGCTATCGCGGTCGCCGGTGACGATCACGCAGTCCCAGCCCGCTTCGCCGCAGCGCCTTCCGACCGTGCCAAGAACATCGTCGGCCTCCCAGCCCTCGCACTCGTAGATCGGGATGCGCATCGCGCGCAGCACGTCCTTCATATACGGAAGCTGCATGGCCAGCTCCTCCGGCATCGGATGACGCGTCGCCTTATAGCCGTCGAACTGCAAATGCCGGAAGGTCGGCGCCTTGAGATCGAACGCCACGCACAGCGCATCGGGTGCTTCCTCCTTGCGAAGCCGCTCGAGAATATTCAGAAAGCCGTAGACGGCGTTGGTGCAGAGCCCCTCCTTGGTGGTCAGGATGCGCACGCCGTAAAATGCGCGGTTAAGGATGCTGTTGCCGTCGAGAATCATGAGCTTCATAATGCGTTCCCTCTTCGTTCCAATGTCCGTATTTTGTTTATTTTAGCACAGATGCACGCCGCTTGCAATCCGAAAGCACACGCTTCCCAGAAACGCTTTTCGGAAAGCGTTCTATGCGCCTTGCAATTGGTATACCTTCCATGTATAATGAAATTGTAAATGCTTCCCTCCAAGAAGGTCGAGAAGCGTGAGAAAGGAGAAAGTAAATATGGATGTGAAGAGTTGGTCCGCAAAACGCTGGCTCGTTCTGCTGCTTCAGGGCGTGATCGTGCTTTTGGTTTTATTCGGAAAATGGCTCGGTTATCGAATCAACTTTTTCTTCGATTCCGTCAGCGACAGCACGACGCTTCTCAAGGTCGGCAAGTCGCTTGGAAAGCTCGGGGAATTTCTCAGTGATTTTCAGGATTCCGGCAGCGGCGGCATGACAGCGCTTTCCGTCGTGATCTATCTGCTGTTGATTGCGGCGATGGCCGGTGCGGTCGTAACGATTTATTCGCTTTTCAGCTCCAAATCGATCTCCATGGCAGGCTTTGCGGCAGGTGCCGTTCTGTTTGTCGTTCTGCTGCTTCTGGTGTCGATCACCAACGGCAGCATCAAAAAGGAAACGGAAGGATTCATCGAAAAGCTCTTTACAATCGGCGCACCCGCCTATTTTACGCTCATATTGAGCCTGCTCGGCCTTGTGGTCTGCGCAAAAATGCCGGATGTCGCTTCTGAACAGCAGTCCGGCTTCCCTTCGTTCACGCCCTCCGGCAGCTCCGGACATACCGCTGCCGCTGCAAGACGCTGCCCGTCCTGCGGCGCCGCCATCCAGAATGCCTCCAGCCAGTTCTGCACCTCCTGCGGCGCGAAGCTGGATGCGGGGACACAGTGTCCCGTCTGCGGCAGGACTCTGGAGCCGGGCTCTCGCTTCTGCCCGGACTGCGGCACCGACGTGAGCAGCTATCGCTGAATCGGAAAAACGCTATACAAAAACCGCGTTCCATACGGAACGCGGTTTTTCTGCATATCAAATGCGCTTCCACTTTGCGCCGCCGGGGATATCCGTCAGCTCAATACCCTGCGCCTTCAGCTCATCGCGGATGCGGTCGGCCTCGGCAAAGTTCTTTGCCTTTTTGGCCTCGTAGCGCGCCTGAATGAGCGCGGCGACCTCCGCATTCTCCTCGCCGGACTCGGAAACAACGTTGTAAGCGCCGGTCTTTGCCTTCTCGGCCTCGAGAAGCTTCCGCTGCTCCGCGGCCTTTTTCAGAAGGTCAAGGCTCAATACCTTGTCAAAATCGTCCAGCACGAAGAGCTTCGTTGCGTCGTTCGTCTGGTATTTCAGAACGTCGTACAGCGCCGTGATGCCGAGCGAGGTATTCAGGTCGTTGCCGAGTGCCTTGTTGAACTTCTCCCGCAGCGCCGCGACAGCAGCCTCGTCGATGGCCTCGTCGGAGGGCTTGAGCGCCGCGATCTTTGCGATCAGCTTCTTATACGTTCCGGCCGCGTTGTCGAGGTTTTCCCATGTGAACACGAGGCTCTTTCGGTAATGGCTCTGGAGGCAGAACAAGCGGTAGGCCAGCGGGTCGTAGCCCTTCTCCTCCAGCAGCGAAACCGTCAGGAATTCGCCCTTCGACTTCGACATTTTGCCGGTGGAAGTGTTCAGATGCAGGACGTGCATCCAGTAATTGCACCAGTGGTGGCCGAGATAAGCCTCCGACTGGGCGATCTCGTTCGTGTGATGCGGGAAAGCGTTGTCGATGCCGCCGCAGTGGATGTCGAGGTCCTCGCCGAGGTGTTTGATGGAAATACCGGAGCACTCGATGTGCCAGCCCGGATAGCCGACGCCCCACGGAGAGTCCCACTTGAGCGCCTGATCCTCAAACTTGGACTTCGTGAACCAGAGCACAAAATCGTTCTTGTTGCGCTTGTTCGTGTCCTCCTCCACGCCCTCGCGGACGCCAACGGCGAGATCCTCTGCGTCATGATCGTTGAAGATATAGTAGCGCTCGAGCTTGGAGGTGTCGAAATAGATATTTCCCCCCGCCTGATAGGCGTAGCCGGTGTCCATCAGCTTGGAGATGATCTGGATATACTCGTCGATGCAGTTGGTCGCCGGCTCCACGACGTCCGGCCGCTTGATGTTGAGCTTCTTGCAGTCGGCAAAGAAGGCGTCCGTGTAGAACTTTGCGATCTCCATGACGGACTTGTGCTCGCGCTTTGCGCCCTTGACCATCTTGTCCTCGCCCTCGTCGGCGTCGGAGGTCAGATGGCCGACGTCCGTGATGTTCATGACGCGCTTGACGTTGTAGCCGCTGTAGCGCAGGTACTTTTCGAGCACGTCCTCCATGATGTAGCTGCGGAGGTTGCCGATGTGGGCGAAGTGATAGACTGTCGGGCCGCAGGTGTACATTTTGACAATGTCCGGGTGATTAGGGATGAATTCTTCCTTTTTATGCGATGCCGAGTTATAGAGATACATTTTGCTTCCTCCTGTCGGTAATTTACGGTTTTTCATGCTTCGGCGCTGCTGCTTCCGCGTCCTGACGCTTCTCGAGACGCGCGATACGCTCCTGAAGCGCGGTGATCTCCAGCATGACGGGGTCGGGCGTATGGATGTGGTCGAGCTTTTCACCGCTGAGCCGGACGATGCGTCCCGGCACGCCGACGACCGTCGCGTTGTCCGGCACCTCGCGCAATACGACGGCATTGGCCGCGATGCGGGCGTTGTTTCCGACCCGAAACGGCCCGAGCACCTTCGCGCCGGCGCCGACCATGACGTTGTTCCCAAGCGTCGGGTGGCGTTTTCCGATGTCCTTGCCCGTGCCGCCGAGCGTCACGCCCTGATAGAGCAGGCAGTCGTCGCCGATCTCGGCGGTCTCGCCGATCACAATACCGGTGCCGTGGTCGATGACGAGCCTCCTGCCGATCTTTGCGCCGGGATGGATCTCGATCCCCGTCCACATTTTCGACCACTGCGAAATGGCGCGCGCCAGAAAGTGCAGGCGATGGATATGCAGCCAGTGCGCAATGCGGTAATCGATGGTCGCGTGCAGGCCGTTGTATAGCAGCAGCACCTCCGCGACGCTTCGCGCGGCGGGGTCGTTATGCTTGTATGCGCGGATATCCTCCAAAAGATGCATAGTTCCTCCAAAAGGGCTGCGATTTCTCCCGAGAGATGCCCAATTGGGCTGCTGGAAATGTAAAAACCGCCTCCTGATGCATAAATGCGATCAAGAGGCGGGTAAAAAACTCGCGGTTCCACTCTGATTTCTCACTATAGCCTTGACGCGGCCTAAACGGGGTCTCCCCTCGCTACCGGACGCACCTTCCCCTCTTTCCCGCGATCTCTGCTTTCAGCCGATGGCAAAGACTCTCTGCCGCGCTTGAAAGGGTACTCTTTCCGGTCAACGCGATATTCATTTATTTGCGAAATGGCGCAGGTTCCTGAAAACCCAGCAACATTCTAGCATTTCGGCCGCGGCCTGTCAACCCTTGAGCTTCAGGCACTTGCCGTTCTTCACGAAATATTCCACACCGGAATAGACCGTCGTCACAACGATCACGACCGTCACGACCGTGTCCAGCACGGAGGAGGTCGTAAACGCCATCATAGCGATCAGGCCCACCATCGTGCAGGAGGTCTTGATCTTACCGCTCCACGCGGCGGCGATGACCGTGCCGTTGTTGGCGGCGACCATGCGCAGGCCGCTGATGGCAAACTCACGCGCCACGACCAGCACGACCGCCCATGCGGGCATCCGGCCCCATTCGACGAAGATGATGAACGCCGCCGTCACAAGCAGCTTGTCGGCCAGCGGATCGAGGAATTTTCCGAAATCGCTGACCTGATTGCAGTGCCGCGCGATATAACCGTCGAGGAAATCGCTGACGCTGGCCACAACGAACGTCGCAAGCGCGGCCCAGCGGAGCCAGTCCGCGCCGCCATGGATGTGCAGCAGCAGAAAAACCATAAAAAACGGGATAAGCGCAACGCGCACAAGGGTGATCTTACTCGCAGTCGTCATTTTCAGCATCCTCCATCACACCGATCAGCTCTCCGTCGCAGGCGTCCGTGACCTCCACAGTCACAAAATCGCCCGGCGTCAGTTCTTCCTCCGAATCGAACAGGATTCGTCCGTCGATATCCGGCGAATCCGCAAACGTCCGGCCGTACCAGCACTCCTCGTCCGCGTCGTAGCCCTCGCAGAGCACCTGGAGCTTCTTCCCCATCATGGACTCGTTCCATTCGTCCATGATGCGCGACTGGATCTCCTCCACCACGTCGGCGCGCTGCCGCGCGACCTCTGCGTCCGGGTATTCCATCTTTGCCGCGCGCGTGCCCTCCTCGGGCGAGAACGCAAACGCGCCCACGCGCTCCAGCTTGTATTCGCGCAGGAAATCGCAGAGCGCCTCGAATTCCTTCTCACCCTCGCCGGGAAGACCGGTGATGAGGCTCGTGCGCAGGACAAGGCCCGGAATGCGGTCGCGGAGCTTCGTCAGAAGCGCCTTGAGGTATTTGCTGTTGCCGCGCCGGTTCATCTTTTTCAGAATGCCGTCGTCGATATGCTGGATGGGAATGTCCAGATACTTGACAATCTTCGGCTCGTTTGCCAGCACGTCGATCAGCTCGTCGGACATCTCGTCCGGATAAAGATAGTGTACGCGCACCCACACAAAGCCGTCGATCTTACACAGCTCCCGCAGCAGCTCCGCAAGCTTCCGCTCGCCATAGAGGTCGATGCCGTAGCGGCTGGTGTCCTGCGCGACGACGATCAGCTCCTTGACGCCGCTGACGGCAAGCTCCTTCGCCTCCTCGATCAGCTTATCCATCGGGCGGCTGCGGTATTTGCCGCGCAGCGTCGGGATGATGCAGAACGCGCAGTGATTGTCGCAGCCCTCCGCGATCTTCAGATAGGCGTAGTGCTTCGGCGTGGTAAGGATGCGGCCGCACTCCTGGACCGGCGCCTGAATGTCGCCGTATTCCTCAATGCCCTCCGCACCGTCCAGCAGCTGCTTGACCGCGCTGACCACGTCATAGTACGAGCCAGTGCCGAGCACGCCGTCCACCTCCGGCAGCTCCTTGAGGATCTCCTCCTGATACCGCTGCGCGAGGCAGCCGGTCACAAGAATTTTTCCGACGCTTCCCTCCGCCTTGAGCTGTGCCATGGCGAGGATATTGTCGATGGCCTCCGTTTTGGCAGACTCGATAAAGCCGCAGGTGTTGACGATCACGACGTCCGCGCCCGCAGGCTCCGGCAGGATGTTATAGCCCGCCTGCTGGAGCAGGAAAAGCATCTGCTCCGCGTCTACCTGATTTTTCGCACAGCCAAGGCTGACCATGCCGATCGATTGACTCATTCCATTTCCTCCAGATCCAGCCCGTCGCGGTAGCGGCGGAGCCCATCCCGGACATCCTGCCAGCTGTGACCGCGCCGCAGAAGTGCGTCGGCTGTTTTTTTGATAAGCTTCTCATCGAGCGCCCTGCCGTCCAGCCTCTGGTGCAGGAATTTGTCGATCGCGCCGTCCATTTCCGGAAGCTCCTCCAGCGCGTGTTCCCAAAGCTCCTTCGGGATCCCTTTTTCGTATAATATGCTCTTGATGCGCGACGCGCCATAACCCTTTGCAGCTGCGCTGCGGACGAGCTGCGCGGCGGTGTCGCCGTCGTTCAGCAGATGCAGCTCCCGGAGCCACGTGACCGTTTCCTCTGCGTCCTCCTCCGACGAGCCCTTCTGGACAAGACGCTTTTGCAGCTCCTTTTCCGATACGGCGGACGCCGCGACCGTGCGGACAGCGCGCTCCTTTGTCCGGGCCTTTGCAGCCTCGGCCTTGAGCTGCGCCAGCTCCTCGCAGGTCAGCTCCTTCCCGGCAAACGCCCTCAGCTCCGCAACGGAAAACGCAGGCGCTTTCAGCCGCGTTCCGTCCTCAAGCGTCAGCTGGAGCCAGGTCGTGCTTTGTCCGGCCTGCTCTGCCCGTTCAACCCTCATCGCTGAAATCGTCCGCAGACACGTCTACGGGCTTTGCAGCCGGAGCCGCGGGCGGCTTTGCGCGGGAGCCTTGAAGCTTCCACATATTTTCGCGCACCTGCGCCTCGATGCGGTCGGCGACCTCCGGGTTTTCCATGAGGTACTTCCGCGCGTTATCACGGCCCTGACCGATGCGCTCGTCGCCGATGGAAAACCAACTGCCGCTCTTCTGAATAAGGTCGAGCTGCACGGCCATATCGACCAGCTCGCCCCACTTGGAGATGCCCTCGCCGTACATGATGTCAAACACGGCCTCCTTGAAGGGAGGCGCGACCTTATTCTTGACGATCTTGGCGCGCGTGCGGTTGCCGATGATCTCGGTGCCGTTCTTGATGGCCTCGATGCGGCGGATATCGATACGGACGGAGGCGTAGAATTTCAGCGCGTTGCCGCCGGTCGTGGTCTCCGGATTGCCGTACATGACGCCGATCTTCATACGCAGCTGGTTGATGAAAATGACGACGCAGTTCGTCTTTGCGATGTTGCCGGCCAGCTTGCGGAGCGCCTGCGACATAAGACGTGCCTGAAGGCCGACGAAGGTATCGCCCATTTCGCCCTCGATCTCTGCGCGCGGCGTCAGCGCTGCGACGGAGTCCACGACGACCACGTCCACCGCGCCGGAGCGGACCAGAGCGTCGGTGATCTCCAGCGCCTGTTCGCCGGTATCCGGCTGTGAGACGAGCATGGAATCGATGTCCACGCCGATGGCGGCGGCATACGTCGGGTCGAGCGCATGCTCCGCGTCCACGAACGCAACCTCGCCGCCCTTTTTCTGCGCTTCCGCCACGATGTGCAGCGCCAGCGTCGTTTTACCGGAGGATTCCGGGCCGTAGATCTCAATGATGCGTCCCTTCGGAACGCCACCGATGCCAAGCGCCGCGTCCAGTGCCAGAGAGCCGGTCGGGATCGCGTCCACGTTCATCTCCGGCTTGTCGCCGAGACGCATAACGGTCCCTTTGCCGAAATTCTTCTCGATCTGCTGCAATGCGGTCTCCAGCGCTTTTTTCTTGTCGCTGCTCTGCGTGTCAGGAACATTTTTCCTCTTTTCCATGCCGCGCGCCTCTCTTTCTGCTTTGTTAAACCAATTGTATCATGCTGTGTGTAAAAAATCAAACGTTTGTTTCTTTAATTTTCTGCGCGCAAACCGCGCGGATGATCCCGCCGCTGTCCTTGACGAAGCGCAGATTGCAGTAACCCGCGTCGGACAGGAGCATACCGACCTGCATATGCTGCCGGAAGCCGAATTCGAAGCAGATCCAGCCGCCGATACGCAGCGCCGGGGTGAAATTCTGCAAGATCGCGCGGTAAAAGTCCAACCCGTCCTCACCGCCGTCGAGCGCCATTTCCGGCTCATGCGCACGGACGGAGACATCCAGCTCCGTCATTTCCTGCGCCGTCACATAGGGCGGATTGGATACGATCAGATCGAACTGCCCCCAGAATTTCGGCGCAGGCTCCCGCACGTCCGCTTGAAGCGCGTTCACGCGGCCGATCATTTTCAGGTCTGCGATATTCTTCCTTGCGATCCTCAGCGCCGGCTGCGACAAGTCTGCCAGTGTCACGCGTGCCGTCTCGATCTGGTGCGCGATGGCAAGGCCGATGCAGCCGGAGCCGGTGCAGAGATCCAGCACACGCTGCGGCGGCTCCATCTCACGGAGCTTTCCGATGGCAAGCTCCGTGACCGCCATGGTGTCGTCCCGCGGGATCAGGACGTCCGGCGTCACCGTCAACTCCAGTCCGTAGAAGCTCCATTTGCCAAGGATATAGGCCAGCGGCTCCCCTTGAAGGGCGCGGGCCGTATACTGCTCCATCCGCTCGGCAGTCTGCTCGGAGGCGTACAGCTCCCGGTCCGCCATCAGCGCGGCGGCGGATTTTCCGGACGCAAATCCAAGCAGCTCGCGCGCGACAAAGGAAGCGTTCTCGCCCTCCGACGCACGCAGCGCACGGCGCGCTTCCAAATAAAGCTCGCCGTACCTTTTTACCATCGGTCGCTGCCCTTTTCCTCCGGAATGACCAGCTCGAGCGCCTTGATGGCGACCTCGATCATGGAATCGTCCGGCTCGTTCGTCGTGAAATACTGGAACCACATGCCCGGCGCAGAGAGCGCGCGGGTCAGCCAGTTATCGTGGCGACCGACCATGCGGTTGAACTCATAGCTGATGGCTACGATCAGCGGCAGCATCAGAAGCCGGGAGCAAAGCCGCAGAAGCATGTTGCTGATCGGCCAGATCGCGCTGAAAACGGAAGAAACAAGGATGGAAATAATTACGACCACAAACAGGAAGCTCGTTCCGCAGCGCGGATGAAGCCGCGTCTGCGGGCGGACGTTTTCGACCGTCAGCGGAAGCTGCGCCTCATAGCAGCGGATGGTCTTATGCTCCGCGCCGTGATAGGAGAAAACGCGGCGCATATCCTTCATCCGGGAGATCAGGATCATGTAGCCAAGGAAGATGGCGATGCGGATCACGCCCTCGAGCAGGCAGCGCAGCACGGCGCGCTCCTTGAGTCCGGGAATCAGCCCCGCCAGAAAGGTCGGAAGCAGGAAGAACAGGCCGACCGAAAACAGCACGCCGAGCACCACAGAAAGCGACACGACGACCTGCTGGAGCTTCTCCGACCCAAGCTTCTTTTCCAGCCAAAGGTCGAATTTCGACGGCTCGCCCTCTTCCTCCGGGAAGAAGTCCGCCGAATACATCAGCGCCTTGACGCCGTTGACCATGGAGGATCCGAAATTGACCACGCCGCGGATGAGCGGCCACGTCAGAATGCCCTTTCTCTTTTTGATCGGCTCGACCTTGGTGACCAGCCCCTCCGGGCCGCGCACCACGATGGCGCGCTTATCAGGTCCCTGCATCAGGATGCCCTCGATCAGCGCCTGCCCGCCGATCAGCGTTTTGAATTTTTCCTGCGATGGATTTTGTTTTTTCTCTGTCATGGAAGTCCTCTATTCTTCCCCTACCGGGATGGAAATTGTAACGAGCGTACCGCCGCCCTCTGCGTTTTCCAGCGTCAGCACGCCGCCATGCATCGTGACGATCTCCTCGCAGACAGCAAGGCCAATGCCGCTGCCGCGCGCTTTGGAGCTGCCCTTGTAGAATTTCATCTTGACATGCGGAAGCTCCTCCTCCGGAATGCCGGGACCGTAGTCCCGGATGCGGATAACCACATTCTGCCCCTCGCGCCGGATGGAGGCGTCGATGCGTTTGCCGTCTCCGCCGTGCTTGGCGGCGTTGTCCAGAATATTCAGAAACACCTGACGCATACGCGACACGTCGCAGGGAATCTCCGGGATCTCCTCCTCGCACGGCTCATAGCTGAGCGTGATGCCCTCCTGCTTGAGGCGGCTGCCGTACATGAACACTGTGTCCTCAAATTCCGCCAACAGATCGGCCTTTTCGACGTTGAGCGTAAAGCGGCCGTTCTGCATCCGTGTAAACTCCAGCAGCTCCTCGACCATGCCGGTCAGGCGCTTCGCCTCGCGGAGAATGATGAGCATGCCGCGCCGTGTTTCCGGCGCGAGGCCGCCCGCGCCGAGGATCGTCTCCGCCCAGCCGGAGATGGCCGTCAGCGGCGTCCGCAGCTCGTGCGAGACGGAGGAAATGAACTCCGACTGCGTTTTTTCGGACTGGCTGATCTTGGCCGACATGTCGTTGATCGTCTCCGCCAGCTCGCCGATCTCGTCGTCATACTGCTTTGGGATGCGCACGCCGTAGGAGCCGGCTGCGATCCGCTTGGCGGTCGCGGTGATCTGCGAAAGCGGTTCAAGGATCGAGCGGATGAAGAAGCTGCTGATAAACAGCATGAACGCGATGAACACAAGACCGACCGCGATCGTAATGACGGCGGAAAGCATGACCTGCCGGTCCACGATCCGAAGCGTCGTCACATAGCGCAGAACACCAATCACCTCGCCGTTGGAGTAGATCATCGGGCTGGAGACCGCCATGATCCGTTCCCCGGTCGAGGGATTCCGCCCGACAAAGACACCGGGCTTCTGCGTACTGATGGCATCGGCAATGTCCTGCGTTCCGGGCGGCTGGCCTGCCCACTGGCTGTAGGAGGAGGCGACGATGCTGCCGTCGGTACTGATGAACTGAAGCTCCAGCTCGTTCTTGTCCTCGAAGGTCTGGGCAAACTTGATGCAGGACTGATAATATTCGTTGTAGCTCTGGCTGATATAATTCCCAAAGAAATCCGCCGTCGTCCGGGCCTTGCTTTCAAGGCCGGAGCGCATGTTGGAATAATAATATGCAGCCTGTGAAACGGTCACGGTCAGAATGCAGGCGGCCACCAGCGCGATCATGATGCTGACGTTGTTCAGCAGCCATCTCTTTTCCAGACCGGTGATTTTCTTGAATTTCAGCAATGGCGGCTTCCTTTCCGGAGACTCAGACGCCCCACTTGTATCCAAAGCCCCAGACCGTCGTGATGTAGGTCGGATTGCCGGTGTTGTCCTCGATCTTGATGCGCAGACGGCGAATGTTCACGTCTACGATCTTCAGCTCGCCGTCGTAATCCCGGCCCCAGACGGAGGTCAAAATATCCTCGCGCGAGAGCGCACGGCCCGGATTCTGCATGAACAGCTTCATAATGGCATATTCCACCTGCGTCAGCTTGATGCGCTCTCCGTCCTTTTCAAGCGTCCGGTTGCGCGTGTTGAGCACGAATGGCCCGAGCTTGAGCTCCACGCTGTCGGAGCCGCTGTCGCCGTCGATGCGGCGGTAGAGCGCGTCGATGCGCGCGGTCAGCTCCGCCGGGCTGAACGGCTTTGTCATGTAATCGTCCGCGCCGGTCATCAGTCCGGTGATCTTGTCCATCTCCTGACTGCGCGCGGTCAGCATGATAATGCCGATCTTCTTGTCGGTCGCGCGGATGCTGCGGCAGACCTCAAAGCCGTCGATCCCCGGCAGCATGATGTCCAGGATCGCCACGCCGACGTCGGGATTCGCCTTCAAAAGCTCGAGCGCCTCCTCGCCGGTGCCGGCCTCGACGACCTCATACCCGGCACGCTTGAGGTTAATGACCACAAAACTGCGGATACTGACCTCGTCCTCCAAAATCATTACCTTTTTCATAACGGGTTCCCCTCACCTTTCGCCCGAATTCCAGTCAATATGGATAAAATTGAACATTTTCCGAAGCGTTTCCTCCGAAAGCTCTGCCGCCCACGGGCTGGTTCCCAGCTCCGCCGCGTAGACCGTATCGCCCTTTTCCGCAATGACAAAGCGACCGTCGGAGGACGCAAGCGCGCTCCGATCCTCGCCGGAAAAGGCGTAGACCGTAAAGATCGGCACGGCGCTGCGCGTCCCGGTGTTCCACTGCGAGAACACAAGTCCCCGCACACCCGAGACCTCGTCGCTGCGCGAGACGGTGATCGACTCCGCCCATTCATCCGGCAGCGTCACATACCAGCCGCCGGAAAAGCTGTGATAGGTCGTCCGCTTGATGCGCTGCGCACCGCCCAGCGTGAGATTATACCAGCGGATAATGGAATACTGCTCGCCGTTCGGGTCGGACGACGGCGGCGTCACGAGCTGCGGCAGCTCGATCAGTCCGTCGGAATCGATGTCCGCCGCGTATACGAAATAATTTCGCACCGTCTGGACGCTCATTCCGGTGTCCGTGGCGGAAACGTTCTGAAAAACGCCGCCGCGGTAAGCGAAAACGTCCGTTACGATGCTCTCCGCGTCGTAGACGCTGGCGACGAACACTGCCGGAACGTCGTAGCTCAGATATCCGGTCAGGATGCGCTTGATGCCCTCGACACCTGCCGACATGGACGCCTCCGGCGCGCGTTCGAACTGGCCATCCACACAGCGGTAAAGCTCCGCAACGCCCGTTCGCTGCTCCGGATCGAAGCGCAGCAGGAAAATATCCTTCTGCCCGTCACCGTCGAGGTCTGCCAGCGTATATTCGGAATAGTTCGCCGACAGCAGCTCAACGACCCGCCCGTCCGTGAGCGTGTAGACGCTCAGCGCCTGAAGCACCTGATTGCTGAGCTGGCGGCCGAGGATCATTTCCACGCCAGCAGCACCGTCCAGTTCGGCGTATTCCACGCTTTCAAACGCGGCTCCGCTGCCCTCGATCGTACCGATCAATTCATAGTGCCCGTCCATAAGATCAAAAATGCAGGCGCTGAGCGGATTTTCTCCCGTCGTCCGGAGGAAAACGATGGCCTCGACCTCTCCGTCGCCGTCGAGGTCGGCCAGCTGCACGGACTGCTGATTCCGGCCGGATACCGGCGCGGCATACTGCACGCCCTCGGTCATGACGCCGTCGATGGCCTTTTGCAGCTCATAGTATTCATCGGAATGGCGCGGCAGCGCGTACAGCTCGTCCACGGTTTTTGCAATGCAGCCGCTGAGCGTCAGCGCACAGAAGAGCGCCATTGCCGCAAGCAGGATGCTCCGAATTCTATTCAGCGCGGCCACGCTCCTTTCCATCCGATTCTTTGCCGCAAAACATTATATCACAAATTGTAACAGAAGTGTAGCGGCTTTGTTAAAACTTTCTCGATTCTTCTGACCGCAAAGCCCGGAAAATGCTTCCGGCGCAGAAAGCTCATTTCAGAACGACGTTTTTCTCGCCCAGCAGCTCCCGCAGCTCCCGCAGCATCCAGTCGTCCGGCATACAGCTTCCGCCGACGCGCTTTCCGGTGTCCGCATAATAGATGACCGTCCGCATCCTGCCGGGGAACATCCGAAGAATGGGCAGAAGCTTCCGGATACCGGGCTGCGTTTCAGACTCCACCTTGAGGTAGAGCGTCCGCGCCGCCGCATTTTCGGCGGTCTGCGCAGCTGCGACCTCCGCGTCCGTGTAATCCGCCAGCGGCTGGACGCGGTTGACGACCATCTGCGGGTCCTTGTCCTCGCGGACAGAGATGCGGCCGGTAATCATGACCGCCGCGTTCTCATGCAGATAGCTTCCGTACTGCCCAAGTGCATTGGAGAAGGTCAGCAGCTCCATCGCGCCGGTATCGTCCTCGAACGTCACATAGGCCATCATGGACTGGTTCTTCGTCGTTTTCATCTTGACGTTCTGGACAATGCCCGCGACCGTCACGATCTGATCGTCGCGGAATTCGTCGGTATGCTCGGAGAAGCTCTCCTGGATCGCGCCGATTGGCACGGTATTCATCTTCCGCAGCATGGCGCGGTAATCGTCCATCGGGTGGCCGGATAAGTAGAGACCGGTCGTTTCCTTTTCCATCGCCATCATTTCCCGGCGGCTCAGCTCCGGCAGCTCCGGTACGCGGACAGCGGGAACGACCGGCTCTGCGTCGTCCGCAAAGCTGTCAAACAGGCCCATCTGCCCGTCCACGTTCTTCCGGCGGCTGTTTGCCACGGAATCGAGTACGGTGTCGTAGATCTGGAGCATCTGCGACCGGTGCAGACCGAAGCAGTCGCAAGCGCCGCACTTGATGAGATTCTCCAGCGCACGCTTGTTGAGATCTGCTCCGTACATCCGCGCACAGAAATCCTCAAGGTCGGAAAACAGACCGTTTTCCGTCCGCTCCTGAACGACCCGCTGGATGAAGCCGCGTCCGATGTTCTTGACGGCGGCAAGGCCGAAGCGGATGCCCTTTTCCGAGACGGAAAAATGGTCATAGGATTCGTTAAGATCCGGCGGCAGGACGGCAATGCCGATGGATTTGCACTCGGCGATGTACTCCGAAATTTTGACCGAGCTGTCGAGCACCGAGGTCATCAGCGCCGCCATGTACTCGCCCGGATAATAGCACTTGAACCATGCCGTCTGATACGCGATCACCGCATAGCCGACGGAGTGCGCCTTGTTGAAGGCATAGTTGGCGAAATCGTACATTTCGTCATAGATGCTCTGCGCCACATCCACCGGGACGCCGTTGGCCTCGCAGCCGCAGATGCCGCGCGACGGGTCGCCGTGGATGAACGCGCCGCGCTCCTTTTCGATGTCCTTGACCTTTTTCTTGGACATAGCACGGCGCACCATGTCCGCCTGTCCCAGCGAGTATCCGCCGAGACGGCGGAAGATTTCAATGACCTGCTCCTGATAGAGGATGCAGCCGTAGGTGACGGACAGGATTGGCTTGAGCAGCGGATGCTTGTACTTGACGAGCGATGGGTCGTGCTTGCAGGCGATGAGGCGCGGGATGGAATCCATCGGGCCGGGGCGGTAGGCCGCGACGATGATGGAAAGATCTTCAATGGACTGCGGCTTGAGGCCGACGCAGACGCCGGTCATGCCTGCGGACTCCATCTGGAATACGCCCGCCGTCCGGCCCTGCGTCAGCATCTCCATGACTTTCGGGTCGTTGTCCTTCACACGGTCCATGGAGAAATCCGGGTCCTTTTTGCGGATCTCCTGGATCGCGTCGTCAATGACCGTGATGTTGCGAAGGCCGAGGAAGTCCATCTTCAGCAGGCCCAATTCCTCGAGCGTGGTCATGGTATACTGCGTCACGATCGTGTCGTCGTTTGTGGAGAGCGGGACGTAATCGCAGACCGGCAGGCGCGTGATGACCACACCTGCGGCGTGGGTCGAGGTGTTGCGCGGCATTCCCTCGAGCGCACGCGCCGTGTCGATGAGCTTCTTCACGCGCGCGTCCTGCTCGTACATCTCCTTCAGCTGCGGCGAAACCTTCAGCGCCTCGTCCAGCGTCATATGCAGCGTGGACGGAACGAGCTTTGCGACCACATCCGTCTCGGCATAGGTGAAGCTCAGCGCCCGGCCGACGTCACGGATGGCGCCGCGTGCCGCCATCGTACCGAAGGTCGCGATCTGCGCCACATGATCGTCGCCGTATTTCCGGCGCACATAGTCCACGACCTCGCCACGGCGGGTGTCGCCGAAGTCCATATCGATATCGGGCATCGTCACGCGCTCCGGGTTCAGGAAGCGTTCGAAGAAGAGGCCGTATTTCATCGGGTCGATCTCGGTGATGTGCAGCGCATAGGTGACCATCGAGCCTGCCGCGCTGCCGCGTCCGGGGCCGACCGGGATCCCGGCGCTCTTTGCAAAGTTCACGAAATCCCATACGATGAGGAAATAGTCGGTAAAGCCCATTTTCTCGATCATATTGATCTCGTATTCCATCTGCTGGCGGTATTCGGGATGCTCGTCGCCGTAGCGCTCGGCAAAGCCCTTCTCGCAAAGCTCCCGCAGATAGGTCAGCGAATCATAGCCCGCCGGGAGCTTGAATTCCGGCAGGTGATACTTGCCGAATGTGAATTCGACGTTGCAGCGCTCCGCGATGCGGAGCGTATTCTCATACGCCTCCGGCACGTTCGGAAAGAGGCTGCGCATCTCCTCCTCGGATTTGAGGTAATACTCCTTGCTGCCGAAGCGCATCCGGTCGGGATCGTCCACGGTCTTGCCCATCTGGATGCACATCAGCACGTCCTGCGTGTCGGCGTCCTCCGGGCGGAGATAGTGCGCGTCGTTCGTCACGACAAGCGGAAGCCCCGTCTCGCGCGCCATGCGCAGCAGGCCCTGATTGACCTTCCGTTCCTCGGGAAGGCTCTGATCCTGGAGCTCGAGGAAGAAATTCCCCGGCCCGAAGATTTCGCTGTATTCCAGCGCCGCAGCCTTGGCAGCGTTATAGTCGTCCTGATGCAGATTCTGCGCGACCCGTCCTGCGAGGCAGGCAGAAAGGCAGATAAGGCCCTCGTGGTGCTCCCGCAGAAGGTCCATGTCCACGCGCGGGCGGTTGTAGAAGCCGTCGATGAAGCCGCGCGAGACCATATAGATGAGATTCTGATAGCCCGTCATATTCTCGCACAGCAGGATCAGATGATAGGCCTCGCGGTCGAGCGAATACACCTTGTCAAAGCGCGTTCTCGGCGCGACATAGACCTCGCAGCCGATGATTGGCTTGATTCCGGCAGCCTTCGCGGCCTTGTAGAAATCAATGACGCCGTACATCACGCCGTGATCCGTCAGGGCGATGGCCTCCTGCCCAAGCTCCTTGACACGGGCCATCATGTCCTTGATGCGGCACGCGCCGTCAAGCAGGCTGTATTCCGAGTGGACGTGCAGATGGACAAATCCCATGTTTTTTCTCCTTAAAGCTCCTTGGAAAGCTCGATCAGCTTCCGCATCCGGTGATTCATGGCGGATTTTGAGACCGGCGGGTCGGGCATCTCCGCAAGCTCCGAAAGCGTCGCCTCGGGGTTGTCGCGGCGCAGCTGCGCCGTCTGCTGAAGCTTCTGCGGAAGCGTCCGCAGGACACCGTTCTCCTCTAATTTCCGAATGGCGGCCAGCTGGCCGATCGAAGCATCCACGACCTTGGTCAGGTTCGCCGTTTCACAGTTAAAGAGGCGGGTGGAGGCGCTGCGCA
>FR887221.1:3717-19437 GCA_000436735.1 Firmicutes bacterium CAG:170 | reverse complement strand
TGACGCCGTTGCGGAGGTCCTTTTCGACCTTCGCCTCCATTACACCCATCGCGGCGACCTGCGCGCCGATGGCCGTCAGAAAATCCTCGATATAATTGCTCTGCTTGAAATAGAGCACGCCGCTTCCGCCGCGTGAAAGCTCCTTCGGAGAGAAGCCCACGTCCAGCAGAAGTGCGTAGGTCTCCCGGCTGACCTTGTAATGCGACGTGATAAGCTCGAGATGGTAGCGCTTCGCGGGGTCTGTGACGGAGCCTCCGGCAAGGAACGCGCCGCGCAGGAACGCCAGCCGGTCGGCATCCTCCTCGAGAATGCCGAAGTTGACGTGCAGCGTCACGCTGGTCTGCGGATGGTCTCCGAACGCGGCAAAGATCTTTCCGATCTTGGCGGCGTCCGTGATCTCAAAGACGAGCTTGCCGCCGCCCTGCTCCGCAGGCTCGGAATCAAAGGCAAAGCCAAAGGCCTTTTTGAACAGGCGCGGGAGCCGCGCCGCAAAATCCGCGCTTTCCGTCACGATCCGGATGGCGGATGGCGTAAAGGTATTGCAGTAGAGCAGGACGCCGTAGGCCTCCGCCACGGCGGCGGAGCGCTTCGTCAGCGGCTGGCGGCAAAGCTCCTGCTTGACATTGGAGGAAAAGGACATGACGTCCCTCCTTTCAGGCTTCAAATTCGTTCCAGACCGACAGGATCGCGCGCGAAAGCGCGTCCGGGTCGTGCCGGATATAGCGTCCCGGCAGGCACAACGGAAATTCCCGCAGTGCCACGCCCAGCGCCTCGATCTTTTCCCGGTCCAGCCCGATCTGGCCGACGCCCTCCTGCCGGTAAGGCGCGAGCCATTTTTCCGGCACGGGCGCATTGTTGGCGATGCAGACGTCGATGACGCCGCCGCCCGCGTGCTCGAGCAGCGCCCGGACGTGATCCTCGCCGGTATAGCCGTCGGTCTCGCCGTCCTGCATCATGATGTTCAGGATATATTCCCGCACCGCGCCGGACGCGCGGATGGCCTCGCAGATGCCGTCAACGAGGAAGTTCGGAATGATGCTGGTATAGAGGCTTCCGGGGCCGATAACGATGATGTCCGCCTGCAAAATGGCGTCGATGCTGTCCTGAAGCGCCTGCGGATGCTCCGGCACAAGACGCACCTGACGGATGCGGCAGTCATTGATCTTTTTCGCGTAGAAGATTTTGCTCTCGCCGAGCGTGCGCGAGCCGTTGTCGAATTCGGCCTCCAGATAGACGTTCTGGTTGGTCACCGGCAGGACTCTTCCCGTAATGGCGAGAACGTCCCCCATCCGCTGCACAGCCTCGTCAAAGGAACCGGAAATGCCGTTCATAGCCGCGAGGAAGAGGTTTCCGAAGCTCTGACCGGTCAAGGAGCCTTCCGTAAAGCGGTAATTGAGCAGCTGCTCCATGGTTGGCTCCGTGTTGGCCAGCGCCATAATGCAGTTGCGGATATCGCCGGGCGGCAGCATCCCGAGATCCTCCCGGAGCATTCCGGAGCCGCCGCCGTCGTCGGCGACGGTCACGATGGCCGTTATGTACTTTGTATAGCGCTTGAGGCCGCGCAGCATCGACGAAAGGCCATGCCCGCCGCCGATGGCGGCAATGCGCGGCTGGCGCTTCCGAGGCTGATACAGCCGTATGCTCTCTCTTTGCGTTTCACCCATCCGCGTCACCTTCTGTTCATATCCCGGTGATCGAGCACCACCGTATATCCGCGCTTGGTGATGAACGCGGCAAGCTCGCTTGCGACCGCGACGGAGCGGTGCCGTCCGCCGGTGCAGCCAACGGCGATCACAAGCTCTGTCTTGCCCTCCTCTACGTACTGCGGAAGCGTGAAATTGATAAGGTCCTCCAGCTTGTCCATGAAGTCCTTCGTCGCCTGATACTGGAACACGAACTGGTGAACGTCCTCATCCAGTCCCGTCTTGTTCCGAAGCTCCGGGATATAATACGGATTTGGCAGGAAGCGCACGTCGAAAACGAGGTCAGCCTCCAGCGGAATGCCGTGCTTGAAGCCGAAGGACAGCACATTTACCGTCATTGCGCGTTCGCGCAGACCGCCCGCGACCATATCAATAAGCATTCCGCGCAGCATTCCCGTGGAAAGCCGCGAGGTATCGAGGATCACGTTCGCGCGGTTGCGGATCGGCTCGAGAAGCGTCCGCTCACGCTCGAGCGCTTCCAGCATCGGCGTGCCGTCGCGCATGAGCGGATGCAGCCGCCGCGTCTCCTTGAAGCGCTTGACAAGCACCTCCGTCGTGGCCTCGACAAACAAAATGGAATAGCGCAGGCCCATCTGATCGAGCGTATCGAGCGACTGAAACAGCACGTCGAAGCTCAGGCTCCCGCGCACGTCGGTCACCAGCGCCACCTTTTCATAGCGGCCCTTCGTCGCAAGGCAGAGCTGCGCAAACTGCGGGATCATTTCGGCGGGCATATTGTCCACGCAGTAAAAGCCGAGATCCTCCAGATTCGTTGCGGCCTTGCTCTTTCCCGCGCCGGAAAGGCCGGATACAATAATAAACTGCATTTCTCTCTCCTACCAGATGCGGACCTCCGGCTCGAGCCGGAAGCCGGAATCCTCAAACACTCTGTCCTGCACCATACGAATGGTCTGCAAAACGTCGCTGGCCGTCGCGCCGCCGGTGTTGACCACAAACCCGGCGTGCTTCTCCGAGACCTGCGCGCCGCCTACGCCCTTTCCCTTGAGACCTGCGCGCTCGATCAGCGCCCCGGCATACGCGCCCTGCGGGCGCTTGAACGAGCTTCCGGCAGACGGAAGCTCCAGCGGCTGCGATGCGCGGCGCTTTTCCATCAGCTCGCGCATCCGTGCCTGTATCTGCCCCGGATCGCCCGGGCGAAGCTCGAAAACCGTTTTGACGATCACGCAGTCCAGCTTTTCAAATGCGCTCGTCCGGTAGCCGAACGCCTGCTCTTCACCGCGCAGGACGCGCTGCGTGCCGTCCGTCAGAAGAACGGTCGTCTCGACCGCAATCTGCGCCAGCTCGCCGCCGTAGGCGCCCGCGTTCATGTATACGCCGCCGCCAACCGTGCCCGGAATACCATGCGCAAATTCCAGTCCCGTGAGCGAGTGCTCCCGCGCAAAGACCGCCGCTCTGGAAAGCGTTTCTCCGGCCATGGCCTCGAGCCTGCCGCCATCCAGCAGCCGCAGCCCGAGCAGACAGCCTCTCGTGCAGATCACAAGCTCCGGCAGTCCTGCGTCCGGTGCAAGCACATTCGTTCCCGCCCCCAGCACGCGCAGCCGGACGCCGCATTCCCGTGCCGCCATCAGGAGCCTTTGCAGCTCCCCGGGCGTTTTGGGAAACGCCATGAGCGCCGCTGGCCCGCCGATCTGAAAGGAGGTATGCGCGCGCAGCGGCTCCTGCTCCCGCAGCTCGATCCCCGGGCAAAGGCTTTTCAGCTTCTGAAATTCTGCTCTGCTTTCCATAGACGCCTCCGTGTATATAATCTATTTTACTATAGCACATCCGGTGGGAAAATAAAACACTTTTGTAGGGCATAAAAATCGGACGCCCTTCGGCGTCCGATCCAGTCTGTCAAAAACTTCGTAGAGTTCCGCCGCGCACGGCGGAATAAAATGTTGATTCGTTTTGTCCGGGGGCGTGTACCTCGGACAAAACACTTTGCGTCCTGCAAGTGTAGAATTTGTGTGCCTTTGGCACACAAATTATGCGCGCAGCAGAACGAAATCCTTTTCAAACGGAAAACCAGCAACGCGTTTTCCGTTTGAGAGCGTTTCAAAAACACTTTTTGAAACGCTCACTTATCCGTTTTCCTTCTGTGCGAAGAACTGGTTCATCTGCTCCGTGAATTCCAGCGCCGCGTTGTAGCCCATGCGCTTCTGACGGTTGTTCATGGCCGCGACCTCAAAAATAACGGCCAGATTTCGTCCCGGCGTGATAGGGATGGTGATGGAGGGCACCCTGACATCCAGGATCTCCGTATACTGCGTCTCCATGCCAAGGCGGTCATATGCCTCGCCGTCGCGCCACGGGACCATGTTGATGATGAGATCGATGCTGCTGCTGTCCTTGACGGCGCCCATGCCGAACAGCTTTGCAACGTTGATGATACCGATGCCGCGCAGCTCCATATAGTGCCGCAGCACCTCCGGCGGCGAGCCGACCAGCTCATGGGACGAGACCATCTTGATCTCGACGGCGTCGTCGGAGATCAGCCGGTGGCCGCGCTTGACCAGCTCAATAGCCGTCTCACTCTTGCCGATGCCGCTGTCGCCCACGATCAGAATGCCCTCGCCGTAGATCTCGACCAGAACGCCGTGGCGCGTGACGCGCGGGGCCAGCTGGCGGTTGAGATAGGTAATGAGGCTCGAAACGATATAGGACGTAGTTTCCCGGCTGCTGAGCACGGTCACATCGTGCTTTTTCGCCATTTCCAGACACTCCGGCAGCGCGTGAATGCCGCGCGCAATGATAAGCGCCGGGATCTTATACGACATGAAGTTGTCGAAAATGATCCTGCGCTCCTCGCTGGAGAGCTTTTCCAGATAGGCAGACTCCACCGTTCCGCACACATAGAGCCGCATCGGCTCAAAATGATCGAAGAAGCCCGCAAGATACAGGCCCGGGCGGCTCACATCGTCTACGGTCACGCGGATCTTGGAAAAATCGGAGGACTCGTACAGCCGTTCCAGATGAAATTCCTCTACAAGCTCGGACAGAGGGACGGAATAGATATTTGCCATCGTATCAACACCTCACGGCGATTATAACCTGTTTGGCCGCATTTGGCAACCTTAAAAAAGCGGAACAGATATGGTATCGCTTCTTAGAAAATTTTTTTGAAATATACTAGAATTTGTGCTTGCATTTTGAGGAAACATCTGTTATTATACTAGTCGGCGTCCGCAGGACGGCCGTTTTTCTGATTTTTAATCGGCGAGGAGGTGCAGCTGATGGCAAAGTGCGATATCTGCGGCAAGGGCGTTACTTTTGGAATTAAAGTTTCCCATTCTCATAGAAGATCCAACAGAGCATGGAAGCCCAACGTCAAACGGGTAAAAGCGATTGTTGACGGTACTCCGCGCCATGTATACGTCTGTACAAGATGCCTGCGTTCCAACAAGGTTGAGCGTGCGATCTGATAAGACAAACAGAAAGACAAGCCTTCGGGCTTGTCTTTTTTTCTGCTTTGGGGCATTGCGGAATTCACTCCGGCGCGTCTCCCCCACTGTGCGGATACCGGAAGCGGCCGCGCATGGTGCGCAGCCGCCTTTTCAGAATTTCTCCCGGATCGCGCAAACACCTCGCTCCAGAACGGCATCTGCGTTCTCGCCGATGGCCTGCCGCAGGAGCGCATACTCGTCCAGCATTCCCTGTCCGTGCAGCACCCGGTACGCGCCCGCATCGCTTCCCGGCGCGATCCTTGCGCCAAGAGACGCTGCCAGCCGCACGTTTTCCATCGCTCCGCTGAGCAGCGGACGGAGTACCTCGTCCGGGAACCGTCCGCAGCCGATCAGATTTCCGATCGTCACGAGTGTCGGCACCCAGACCGTACCGCGCTCCGCCAGCAGATGCAGCGTCTCCTTTTCCAGATAGGCTCCATGCTCCACGGAGTCCACACCGGCGCGGATCGCAGCCGCAACGGTTTTGTCGCCGTTGGCATGAGCCATAACGGCAAAGCCCGCGTCGTGGGCAATGGCGATCATATCGTGAATTTCCGCTTCCGTCAGCGGCTCGTCCGTCAGTACGCCGAGATGGTCAAAATCCATCAGGCCGGAGATCATGATCTTAATGAAGTGCGCACCCTGCGCCCTTGCTTCCGCGACCAGTGCGCGGTACTGCACCATATCGTCAAAGCCGCGCCGGGGTGCTGCACCATAGCGTAAAAGCCGGGCCCGAGGAAGCCGCCGTAATGGCCGTTTTTATGGATCGGAAATGCAGGCGTGCGGTAGCGAATGCCGTACTCCTGGGCGATCTGCGACGCAAAAAGTCCGACGCCCCATGCGTCGCCGCCGTCGCGCAGGTATTCCGCGCCGCAGCGCCGGTATTCCTCCAGCCTTTGGCGCACCAGCGCTTCATCGACCCGTTCCTTCTGGTGCGCAATGGCGGCCTTCCAGTAAACGCCGTCGAGCACCATGTGAATGTGGCAGTCTGCCCGCATACGCTTCCCCTCTTTCTGCCGACACAATAGCACAGAAACGTCAAAAGCGCAAGTGCGCTGTCCAGTGTTTTTCCTTTTCAGTCCCGCCGGAAAAGCGAATACCTTAAGGAATTCTTAATACTTGGATTTTCATTCCAGCGCTTGCGTTCATGTCGAATTTTGCTATAATGATTTTGCGGCAGTTCTTTTCCGCGCATCAAAATCTGAGTTATAGAGGAATCGGCCATGAAAAAGGCTCTTATCATTTTCTCTTCCGTACTGGGCGCCGCGCTTCTCTGCGCAGGCGTCTGGTTTTTCCTCACGACGGCGCGTCAGAACGCAGCCGCCGAGGCTGCACATGACGCCGTATTGCAGGAATATGCGCAGTTGGAGCAAAACGCCGCGGACACTGCGCTGACGGTCACAGAAAACGGAAGTGAGATCGGGCGCTACTCTCTCGAGGCGCTGGGCGTGCAGCGCGGTACGGAAAATGCTGTCGCGGCAGCCTTTTCCGCGACCGATCTCATGGACGCGGAGGCTTTTTCGGAGCTGCCCTTCCGCAACAAGCAGAACTGGGACGCGCTTCCCCACCCGCGCGGGATCCGCATCCCTGTGGATATGGACGGCTTTGACGCCTCCCCTGTTATGACGGCGCTGAACAGCGTTCCGCGCGAGCCAGCGCAGGATGCTTACGCCTATTTTGACGGCACCGGCTTCTCGATTCAGGACGCCGTTCCCGGTACGATGCTCAAAAAGGACGTGATCGAGGAAGCACTTTATGAGGCTGTTTCGCAGATGTCCGTGGATTCCTCCGGCCCGCAGACACGGACGCTGGAGATCCCCGACTACGACTGCTATCTTCCGCCGGAGGTCACAAGAGAAAACACAGAGTTTGATTTCGCGTCTCTGCTTCAGGAGCGCGTTTCGACGATGCGCATTCAGGTGCGCTTCCGTGACGAGCTGATCGCGCTGGACGGCGGCACGCTCCGCCACTTCGTGAAGCTCGACCGCGACGGCCGCGTGCAGGTCCAGAAAAAGACGCTCGACCAGCAGCTGAGCGCATGGTCGGAGCTTTATGCGCAGAAGGACACAGAGTATATCTTCAACTCCTTCGTGGACGGCCCGGTGCCGGTCAGCTTCCTCCACGTCAACTATGAGCTGGATCAGGACGCGCTGCGCGGGCAGCTGATTCCGCTGCTGGAAACGCTCGAAAGCGGAAGCGCGGAGGCCTCCTTCCTCTGCACAACGCTGGACGGAGAGCCGTTCGGCATCGAAAATTCCTATATCGAGGTCGATCTGACCAACCAGCATATGGCGTATTATCAGGACGGCGCGCTCGTCGTGGACACGGATATTGTGAGCGGCACAATGAAAACGCACGACACGCCCACCGGCCTTTACGAGTCGTTCTATAAGGCTGAGGACTGCTGGCTTTCCGGCGAGGACTACTATGTATTCGTCGATTACTGGATCAGCGTCACGCGCGACGGCGTGATCGGCCTGCACGACGCCGACTGGCGCACACGCTTCGGCGGTGAAATGTATACCTACTGGGGCTCCCACGGCTGCGTCAATACGCCGAAGGAGGCCATGAAAACGATCTATGACACCATCAACGTGGACGATCACATTCCGATCCTTATCTATAAGCATCCGAAGCCAGAGTCCTCCGGTACATAATGATGCTCCGGCGCAGATCTCCGTCTGCGCCGGAGTTATTTTACAAGCATAATTCACACTTTTTTCTTTTTTTACCGTTCCGGATGTGTTATAATCCTTTTTTAGAATGTAGAAGTATACATTGCGCTGTACTTCAGCGCAGGAAGGTTTCAATTATGGGTCTGTTTACAAAATTATTCGGCACGCGCTCCGAGCGTGAGGTCAAGAAGCTGGAGCCGACCGTCAACGCCGTCATGGCGCTGGAGGATTCCTACCGCAAGCTCACGGACGAGCAGCTCCGCGCAAAGACGCAGGAGTTCCGGGATCGTTTGGCCGCCGGTGAAACGCTGGACGACCTTCTTCCGGAGGCCTTTGCGACCGTCCGCGAGGCGGCGGACCGCGTGCTGGGAATGCGTCCCTACCGCGTGCAGGTCATCGGCGGCATCGTGCTGCATCAGGGACGCATTGCGGAAATGAAGACCGGCGAAGGCAAAACGCTTGTCGCACTGCTCCCGGCCTACCTCAATGCCCTGACCGGCAAGGGCGTCCACATTGTCACGGTCAACGACTATCTGGCCAAGCGTGACGCGGAGTGGATGGGCAAGGTACACCGCTTCCTTGGTCTCTCCGTCGGCCTGATTATCCACGATCTCAGCGCCGGGGAGCGCCGTATCTCCTATGCCGCCGATATCACCTACGGCACGAATAACGAGTTCGGCTTCGATTATCTGCGCGACAACATGGCCATCTACAAGCAGGAAATGGTGCAGCGCGGCCACAATTTCGTCATCGTGGACGAGGTGGACTCCATCCTCATCGACGAGGCGCGGACGCCGCTTATCATCTCCGGCAAGGGCGAGGAGTCGTCCAAGCTCTACGAAATGGCGGATTATTTCGTCTCCCGTCTGAAAAAGCAGGTGTTTGCATCCTCCGACGACAAGGAGCTTCAGGATCAGTACGACTGCGACTACATCGTCGTCGAGAAGGACCGCACCGTCTCCCTCACCCAGCAGGGCATTGCGAAGGCGGAGGAATTCTTCGGCGTGGAGAATCTCGCCGATGTGGAAAACACCACGCTCTCGCACCACATCAATCAGGCCATGAAGGCGCGCGGCCTTATGAAGCGCGACATTGACTACGTCGTTAAGGACGGCCAGGTCATCATCGTCGATGAATTCACGGGCCGTCTGATGTACGGCCGCCGCTACAACGAGGGTCTGCATCAGGCCATCGAGGCAAAGGAGGGCGTGAAGGTCGCCAGCGAGAACAAGACGCTCGCCACGATCACCTTCCAGAACTTCTTCCGTCTTTACGACAAGCTCTCCGGCATGACCGGCACGGCTCTGACCGAGGAAGAGGAATTCAGCGGCATTTACAATCTGGATGTTGTGGAGATCCCGACGAACAAGCCGGTCATCCGTATCGACGACCCGGACGTCGTTTACAAGACCGAGGCCGGAAAATACCGCGCCGTGATCCGTCAGATCCGGGAATGCCATGAAAAGGGCCAGCCGGTGCTGGTCGGCACGATCTCCATTGAAAAATCGGAGCTTCTGTCGCAGATGCTCAAGCGCGAGGGCATTCCCCACAACGTTCTGAACGCGAAGCATCATGAAAAAGAGGCCGAGATCGTCGCGCAGGCGGGCCATCTCGGCGCAGTCACCATCGCAACGAACATGGCCGGACGCGGCACGGATATCATGCTCGGCGGCAACGCCGAGTTTATGGCGAAAAACGACCTCCGCAAGGCAGGAATGTCCGACGAGCTGATCGCGGAATGCACCTCCTTCGCCGAAACGAGCGACCCCGAGATCCTGGCCGCGCGCGAGGCATACAAGCAGGCCTATTCCGCGCACAAGCCCGAGGTGGACGCCGAGGCGGAGCTTGTCCGCAAGGCCGGCGGCCTGTTCATCATCGGCACAGAGCGCCACGAATCCCGCCGTATCGACAATCAGCTCCGCGGCCGTTCCGGCCGTCAGGGCGACCCCGGCGAGACGCGCTTCTACCTGTCCATGCAGGACGACGTCATGCGTCTGTTCGGCTCGGAGCGCATTCTCGGCATGATGGACAGCCTCGGCATCGACGAGGACACGCCCATCGACGCGAAGATCCTCTCCGGCGCCATCGAGAACGCACAGAAAACCGTCGAAAGCCGCAACTATCAGGTGCGTAAGAGCGTTCTGGAATACGACGACGTCATGAACGTCCAGAGAAAGATCATCTACGAGCAGCGCCGTCAGGTGCTCGACGGAGAGGATCTGCATACCAGCATTCAGTCCATGATCCGCTTCGTGATCGACGGGATCGTCCACGCCGCCTTCGGCGAGCAGAAGCACCTCGGTGACCTTTCGCAGTTCGCCGAAATGATGCGCCATATCGAGGGCGTCTATCTGCCGGAGGGCAGCTGGAAGGTCACGGAGGACGAGCTGAAGGCCCTCACAAAGGAGCAGGCCGAAGAAAAGCTGATGCAGCTCATGGACAGCTTCTACGCTGCCAAGGAGCAGCAGTATACGCCCGCCGTCATGCGCGAGGTCGAGCGCGTCATCACGCTTCGCGTGGTCGATGAATACTGGATGGATCACATCGATGCGATGGACGATCTGCGTCAGGGCATCCGTCTGCGCGCCTACGCGCAGGAGGACCCGGTCATCGCCTACAAGCGTGAAGGCTTCGAGATGTTCGAGGCTCTGACCTCTGCCATCAAGGAGGAGATCGTGCGCAGGCTCTTCAGCTTCCGCCTCAAGACGGACGCCGAGGTCAAGCGCCAGCGCGTGGCGAAGGTCACCGGCGAGGGCGGCGGCGGAGATCATACCGTCAAGCGTCAGCCCGTCGTCAAGAAGATCAAGGTCGGTCCGAACGATCCGTGCCCGTGCGGCAGCGGCAAAAAGTACAAGAAGTGCTGCCGCGACAAGGATCTCGCCGCCGAACGCGGTCAGAATAACGCCTGATCCGCACCGCCTTCATTCCGCGCGGACACCGGCGGCAAGGATTCCCTGTGTCCGCACATCTGAGGAAAACTATGCTTCACACCATCAAATATGGAAAACTGGAATATCTGACCGCCGATGCGCTGGAGGGCAGCATCCACTGCTTCTCCACGCGCTATGGCGGCGTCAGCGAGGGGTATCTCTCCAGCCTCAACCTTGGCACCCATCGCGGCGACAACCCTGAAAACGTGTATGAAAATTACCGCATTCTCGGCAGCGCCGTGGGCTTCCGTCCGGAGGATACCGTTTTTACAAAGCAGCTGCACACGGACATTGTGCGCCGTGTCGGACGCGCTGACCGCGGCGCGGGCCTCCTGCGGGAGCAGACCGAGGTCTGCGACGCACAGATCACGGACGAGCCGGGCGTCGCGCTGGTCGCGTTCGCAGCCGACTGCACGCCCATCCTGCTTTTTGATCCCGTCCGGCGGGCCATTGCCGCCGTTCATGCCGGCTGGCGCGGTACCGCGCTCGGCATTGCCGCAAAAGCCGTCGAGGCCATGACGCGCGAATTCGGCTGTGAGCCGGAGAATATCGGTGCGGCCATCGGGCCGTGCATCGGCGCCTGCTGCTTCGAGACGGACGGCGATGTACCGGAGGCCATGCGCGCAGCGCTTGGCCGGGATGCGGAGAGCTGCATCACGCGCCGGGGTGAAAAATTTTTCGTGGATAACAAAGCGCTCAACCGCATCTGGCTTGAGCGCTGTGGCGTCACGCGCATCGACGTTAGCTGCGACTGCACCAAATGCCAGCCGGAGCGCTTCTGGTCGCATCGCGTCACGCAGGGCCGCCGAGGCAGTCTGGCCGCGGTCATTATGCTGCCGGAGTCAGGAGGCGCAGAGGCATGAAAAAACGGATTTCCCTTCTGCTGGCCGCCGCGCTGCTGGCGGGGACTCTGAGCGGCTGCTCCGGAACAAACCCGATCGATTGGGTCAAGCAGAAATTCCGCGACGTGACCGGCGTCAGTGAGGAAGCCACGGCCGATCCGACGGAAACGGCCTCCGCCGACAACGCCGCGCCGGATCGTGAGATTCCCGTCGCGCTGGACACCGAGATCTCCAATGAGCTTGTCCGCTACGGCCTTGCCTATCAGGCGGAATACGGACTCGATCCGTACCACTGCCTGAGCCTCAATAACCGCGTGATTTTTTCCTTCCTCTACGAGCCGCTCTTTGCCGTCAACAGCGCATTTGAAGCGGTACCGGTGCTGGCCGAGGGCTACGACATCTCCGACGACGGACTGACAACAACGGTCTATCTTCAGAAGGATGTCCGCTTCCATGACGGCTCCCGGCTCACCGCGAAGGATGTGCTCTATTCCATCGACCAGGCGCGTGGTTCCGATTATTACGGCTCTCGCTTCTATGCCGTTACGAATGCCTCCGCCGACGGCGACTACACCGTCGTGCTGAACACCAGCACGGCCTATGAGTGCCTGCCGCTGCTGCTTGACATTCCCATCGTCAAGGAGCCGGTCGTCGTGGTGCCGGAAGCGCCGTCCCCAGAGGAGGGCGTTGACACGGAAAACCCGGACGGCGCAGCTTCGCCGGACACAACGGAAGCGCCGGTCGAAGTCACGCCGTCGCAGCCGCTCGGCACCGGCCCGTACTGCTTCGTATCGGAGCATCAGTTGGAGCGCTTTGCGGACTGGTGGCAGGACGCTTCGCCCATCGCAAACTTCCCTTCCATCTCGCTCTATGCTGCGACGACCTCCGCCGACATCCGCGATCATTTCGAGTATGAGGACGTGAATCTTGTTCGGACGGACCCGAATTCGTCAGCTTATGTAAACTTCCACAACGACTACGAGCTTTGGAACGACACGACGACGATCATGCAGTACGTCGGCTACAACCTCAACAGCAACGTCTTTTCCAATTACGGTCTCCGCTCGGCCATCACCTATGCCATCGACCGCGAAAAGATCGTCACGGAGCAGACCGGCGGCTTCGCGGCTGCCGCAGTGCTCCCCTGCTCTCCGAACGCGCCGTTCTACGACGTGCGTCTGGCAAACTCCTTCAGCTACAGCACGGCCCGCTTCTACGAGCAGCTGGAAAGCGCCAGCGTCGAGGATATGGACGGCGACGGCGTGCTGGATCTGTATGTGACCTCGCTGGGCTATGCCGTGCCGGTCAGCGGAACGATGCTGGTCTGCTCGTCCAGTTATCAGCGTGTGCTGGCGGCCTCAGAGATCGTTGACGCGCTCAATGCGCTTGGTTTTGATCTGACGCTCAAGACGGTCGATTCCACCGAATTCAAGCAGGCGCTGGCGCTCGGAAATTTCGATCTCTATTACGGCGAGGTGCGAATGTCCGCGAACTTCGACCTCAGTCCGTTCTTCCGCTACGGCGGTTCGCTCTCCTATGGCTCTCTGGCCGACAGCTACATGGAGAATCTCTGCAAGCTGGCGCTGGCCAACAACGGCAACACCTATAATCTCTATGAGCGCGTCTGCGGGCGCGGCTACATCACGCCGGTGCTCTTCAAAAACTACGCGCTTTATTCCACACGCGGCTCCGTTGCCGATCCCAGCGAATATCTGGACTGGATTCTGCCGAAGCCGCAGCAGGCCGCCCCGGCGGAAACGACGAAGCAATGATTTGCCGGAGAAGCCGCAAAAACGCACAATGGCCGGGAAGCGAATGCTTCCCGGCCATTTCCGATGCAAGAAAACCACCGGCATTGCCGGTGGTTATGTTTTTTTCAATTTTCCTGTCCCAGAGCCTTGTTTTCCTTATTCAGCTCCGCGATAAAATTGAGCAATAAAGCCTCGTCCTCACGGCGATCCGCAAACAGCTCCAGATTGTCGCCCTGTTCGCTGAGCAGCTGGCCAAGCGCGATATACTCGCTCATTGCACTTTTCAGATTGAACACGTCGCCCTCCGGGCTTTTGAGGTACACATTGCCCTCGCACTGATGAACGGCCTTCCGGAATTCCTCGACCTCTTGAATGTTGATAAGCTTCATAACAATGCCTCCCATGCTTGTTGCAGTCAGATTTTTGATTCGCTTGCAGTATACTCTGCAATGGCTGAAATTGCAAGGCGTAAATTGTATGAATCGTATAGTTTTTCGTGCTTTTATTTGTTAATATTGACCACAAGATAGTCCTGACAATTCCGCAGCGCAGCCGTGCGCGAACCGGCATGAAGGGAGATAAAATGCGTTTCGCCCTCCACCGTCTCCGCAAGGAGAATGACGGTATCCAGCTCACGGTCTCCGCTTATGGCTTTGACCCGGAAGCCGCTCTCTGCGCCGGCACTGCTCTGTGCTTCGGCCTTGATCTCCCATGCACCGTTTTCATGGACGCCGCTCAACAACCATGCCGCGCCGTCTATCTCCAGTGTGCCGGCAAGCTCCGTCGGCCGAAAAGCTCTGGAGGTCAGGATACCGTCCATACGGACGCAATGCGCTACTTCAAACGTCTCGTCCTCCATCGCATATTCCACAGGCTTCCCTTCAAAGGAAACCGATTTTTTCGACGGCAGAATCACAGCAAATACGATATTCAGCACCACGACCGCGATGGCAAAGCCAAGAATGAAGCTGCGGTTGCGCTGAAACCAGTTCTCTTCCCTACCCAGCATACCGTTCCCCCCATCAGCAGATCATATCTCTCTGCGGCCCTCGAGCGCGCGCAAAAGCGTCACCTCGTCGGCGTATTCCAGCTGGCTGCCGACCGGAATGCCGTAAGCCAGCCGCGTCACACGGACGCCGACCGGACGCAGGAGCCGTGAAATGTACATGGCCGTCGCTTCGCCCTCCGTGTCCGGATTCGTGGCCATAATAATCTCGTCCACGCCGCCCTGACCCACACGGGTGAGCAGCTCCCGGATGCGGATATCGTCCGGCCCGACGTGATTGAGCGGCGAAATGACGCCGTGCAGCACATGGTACACGCCGTTATATTCCCGTGCGCGCTCCATCGCCAGAACATCCTTCGGCTCCGCGACCACACAGATCTTGGCGTGGTCACGCTCCGGGTCGGAGCAGATGTCGCAGACGTCCTGATCGGTCAGATTCTGACAGACCGGGCAGAGACGCACAGTGCGCTTCGCGTCCAGAATGGCGTTGGCGAAGGACTCCGCCTCCTCCTGCGGCAGCGAAAGCATGTAAAACGCCAGCCGCTGGGCGGTTTTTCCGCCGATGCCCGGCAGGCGCGCAAATTGTTCGGTCAGCCGCTCCATCGCGGCGGGAAATCCGCGCATCTCAGAACAGGCCGCCCAGATTCAGGCCGCCGGTCAGCTTGGACATCGACGAAGCCGAATCCGCCTCCGCCTTGCGCATCGCCTCATTGACCGCCGCAACGATCATATCCTGCAGCATTTCCACGTCGTCGGGATCGACGGCCTCGGGGTCGATGTTCACGCGGACAAGCTCACGCTTGCCGCTGACGACTGCCGTAATGACGCCGCCGCCTGCCGATGCCTCGTATTCCTTCGACTCCATCTCCTCCTGCATCTTCAGAAGATCCTGCTGCATTTTCTGCGCCTGCTTCATCATCTGCATCTGATTCTTGCCGCCCATGCCCATCGGCATACCGCCGCGATAACCGCCCTTTGCCATTTCGTTCTCTCCTTACTTGATCGTAAAAATATCATTATGCTGTCCGCCGAAGGCGACCAGCGCATCCATGGGGTCGTTTCCCTGCTGTGTGATCTGGCCCTTGCGCGCAAACTGCACGCCGACCGGGCGTCCCAGCATTGCGGACGCCTTCTGCTGTACCAGCGTCTGGACCTCCGGCTTGCGGATGATGTTCAGCACAAAATCCGTATCCGCGATCAGGGTCAGCGTATCACCCTTCAACAATGGCTTTACCGGCCCGTTCGATGCGAAAAAGCCGCGTTCGCGGACGCTGAGAGATTCGCGCAGCGCCTGTGTCAGCTCCGGCCAGATTTCCGCGCCGCCGTTCCGCGGCTCGGCCTGCTTCTGCTCCGGCTGAGCCGACGCCTCC
>FR887221.1:0-3683 GCA_000436735.1 Firmicutes bacterium CAG:170 | reverse complement strand
CTGCGTATGGGATCGTCCGCATCGTCCGGAAGCGGGGGCCGTTCGCCGTCGTCCACATCCTCCGGAGGCGGAGCCTTCTGCGGCACAGCCGCCGCGCTGACCATCGTGCCGGAGGCCAGCTTTTCTTCGATCCGCCCGATCCGGGCGCTGAGCGCCTTCGCATCGAGCGACAGCTGCGGCTGGCACATCTGGATCAGGCACAGCTCCATATCCACGCGCCGGTTGGCGCTCTTCTGAAAGCCTGCGGCCGTCTGCTGCAAAAGCGTCGTGATGCGCAGCAACTCCGCCGGAGAAAACCGCTCCAGCAATGCCAGTGCCTCCTGATCGCTGCAAACGCCCGTCAGCATCGAAAGCCCGCTTTTCGGGGCCGCCTTGAGCATCAGCAGGTCGCGCGACAGCGAGCACAGCTCGTCCGTCATGGCCGCAACGTCCTTTCCGGAGGCATAAAGCCCGGAAAACAGCTCCAGCGCGCGCGATGCGTTCTTATCGGCGACCGCCGCGAAAATTTCCGCCGCCTTCCGTTCTCCGGCAAGTCCGAGCGTGCTGTCAACCAGCTCTGCCGTGACGCTTCCCGTCGCGGCAGACGCGCACTGGTCGAGCAGGCTCAGGCCGTCGCGGAGCGCACCGTCCGCCAGACGCGCCAGAAGCTGGACGGCGTCCGGCTCGATCTCGATATGCTCCTGATAGGCGACATAGTTGATGCGCGAGGCAATGTCCTCCTGCATCAGCCGCCGGAAGGAAAAGCGCTGGCAGCGCGAAAGAATGGTCGCGGGGACCTTGTGCAGCTCCGTCGTTGCAAGAATGAACAGCAGATGCGCGGGCGGCTCCTCGATGATCTTGAGCAGCGCGTTGAACGCCGCCGTCGAGAGCATATGCACCTCGTCGATGATATACACACGCATCTTGACCTCGCCGGGCGTATAGATCGCGTCGTCGCGCAGAATGCGCACGCTGTCCACGCCGTTATTGGAGGCCGCGTCGATCTCCTGCACGTCCATGCAGCTGCCGGAATCGATGGCGCGGCAGGACGCGCAGTGGTTGCAGGGATTTCCGTCCTGCGGATTTTCGCAGTTGACGGCCTTGGCGAGGATTTTCGCGCAGGAGGTCTTGCCGGTACCGCGCGTACCGGTAAAGAGATACGCATGGCTCAGCTTTCCGCCGGTGATCTGCGCGCGCAGCGTCTCGGTGACGCTCCGCTGGCCCACCACGTCCGAAAACGTCTGCGGGCGGTATTTCCGATAGAGCGCCTGATACATTCCGTTCACCTCCGCGCTCACAATGGGTCTATTATACATGATTTGCGCGGCAAATGGAAGCACCATTTGCCGCGCCGGTGCGTGAAAATGTCTGTACGGGAGAAAAGCAGCTTTTCTCGGACCACGTCAGCTTTCAAACTGACTGTTGTAGAGCTTCGCGTAGAAGCCGTTCTTTTCCAGCAGCTCTTCATGCTTCCCCTGCTCGATAATATGGCCGTCCTTCATGACCAGGATCACATCCGCCTCGCGGATGGTGGAGAGGCGGTGGGCGACGATGAAGCTTGTGCGTCCGTGCATCATGCGGGCAAAGGCTGCCTGAATGCGCAGCTCGGTACGGGTATCGATGGAGCTGGTCGCCTCGTCGAGTATGAGCATCGGCGGCAGGCAGAGCATCACGCGGGTAATGCACAGCAGCTGCTTCTGGCCCTGCGATAGGCTTCCGCCGTCCTCGGTGATGACGGTGTCATAGCCCTCCGGCAGCCTGCGGATGAAGCTGTCGGCGTGCGCGGCCTTCGCTGCGGCAATCATTTCCTCCTCAGTCGCGTCCGGCTTTCCCATGCAGATGTTTTCGCGGATGGTGCCGCTCATGAGCCATGTGTCCTGCAAGACCATGCCGTAGCTCGCGCGGAGGCTCCGCCGGGTCACCTGACGGATGTCTCTGCCCTCGACGGAAATTTCGCCCGCGTCAACGTCGTAAAACCGCATCAGAAGGTTGATAAGCGTCGTTTTGCCGCAGCCCGTCGGGCCGACGATGGCGATGCGCTGGCCGGGCTGGACGCGGAGATTCAGATCCTCGATCAGCTTCTTTTCCGGCACATAGGAGAACGCGACGTGCTCCAGCGCAACGCTCCCGCGGACATCCGAAAGCACGGCGGCGTCCGGCGCGTCCGGGATCTGCGCCGGCTCGTCGATCACGGCAAAAAGCCGCGCCGCGCAGGCAAGCGCGTTCTGAAGCTCCGTCACAACGCCGGAGATCTCGTTGAACGGCTTCGTATACTGATTCGCATAGCTCAGAAGTGTGGAGAGATTGCCGACGGTGATATTTCCACTGACTGCGGCCAGCGCACCGGTCAGGCCGACGGCGGCATAGACGATGCTGTTGACAAAGCGCGTGACGGGGTTGGTCAGCGAAGAGAAGAAGGTCGCGCGGAGGGCCGCGTGCTCGAGCCGTCCGTTGATCTCGTCGAATTTCTCAAGACTCTGCTGCTCGTGGGAGAAGGCCTGCACGACCTTCTGGTTGACGATCATTTCATCCATATGCGCCGTCTGTTCGCCGCGCGTGGAGGATTGGAGCTGGAACATGCTGTAGGTCTTACCGGCGATGAATTTCGCTGCAAACAGTGAAAGCGGCGTCAGCACGACGACCACGAGCGCGATCACCCAGTGGATGCGCAGCATGAAAAACAGCGTTCCAAGGATCGTCACAACGCCGGTGAACAGCTGCGTAAAGCCCATCAGCAGGCCGTCGGCAAACTGATCCGCATCGGCAATGATCCGGCTGACCAGCTCACCGCTCGGATGCGCGTCGAGATAGGACAGCGGAAGGATCTGAAGCTTGTCAAAGGCGTCGCGGCGGACATCGCGCACCACGCCGAAGGTGATGCGGTTATTGAGGTCGCTCATGATCCACTGCATGATCGCCGTTGCCGCCGCGACGGCGGCAATGCGCCCAAGCAGCGCCGCGATGGTCAGAAAATCCACCTCTCCCGGCCCGACGATGCAGTCGATGGCGTCGCCGATGAGGATGGGAACGTAGAGCGTTCCCGCGACGGAGGCCGCCGCCAGCAGAATGGACAGCGCCAGCAGCGGCCAGCGCCGCTGGATATATTTCAGTACGCGCCGGAGCGCCGCAGAAGAAGAACCCTTCATGTTACCGTTCCTCCTTTTTATACTGCGATTCGTGGATCTCCCGGTAGACCTCGCAGGTGCGCAGGAGCTCTCCGTGCGTGCCAAGGCCGACCATGCGTCCGTTGTCCAGAACGATGATCTGGTCGGCATGTCGGATGGAGGAGGTACGCTGCGAGACGATCACGACCGTCGGCCGTTCCGGCAGCGCGCGCAGCGCCTTGCGGAGCGCCGCGTCCGTTGCGAAATCCAGCGCCGACGCGCTGTCGTCGAGGATCAGGATCTCCGGCTTTCTGACGAGGGCACGCGCGATCGTCAGCCTCTGGCGCTGACCGCCGGAGAGGTTGCGTCCGCCCTGTTCGATCTCAAAATCGAGGCCGCCCTCCTTGCCCTGCACGATCTCCTCCGCCTGCGCGGCGCGGAGCGCCTCACGGAGCGTCCCGTCGCCTGCGTCCGGGTCGCCCCAGAGCAGGTTTTCGCGGATCGTTCCGTGGAAAAGGACGGCCTTCTGCGGCACGACGCCGATGCGGCGGCGCAGGCTCTCCAGCGGATACTGCCCCACCGGAACGCCGTCCACGAGCA
>FR887220.1:16829-18623 GCA_000436735.1 Firmicutes bacterium CAG:170 | reverse complement strand
AAGGCGAAAAATCCAACATTCACAGCGTCCTGACCGACTGCCCGCAGCGCGACGAGCGCATGGGCTGGCTCCACGACGCGACCTCCCGCTTTGGCTCAACGA
This sequence comes from Firmicutes bacterium CAG:170, assembly GCA_000436735.1. Taxonomy (GTDB): domain Bacteria; phylum Bacillota; class Clostridia; order Oscillospirales; family Oscillospiraceae; genus CAG-170. The sequence continues at coordinate 18,521 of FR887220.1, read as the reverse complement.
CGCGCCCTCCCGCTTTGAGGCGACGCCCTACATCGCGGATGTGGGCCGTCTGTTCCCGAAGATCGTCCGCGACTGCATGGACGTGCAGGACGCCGACGGAAGCATCACCTGCACCGCGCCGTTCGCCTTCGGCTGCCGTCCGGCGGATCCGGTCTGCTCGTCCTATCTGCTGGCAGGCTGGGAGGCGTGGCTCCACACCGGAAATCTGGAAATTCTGGAGGAGGGCTTCGAGGGCTTTGCCGCATGGAACGCCTTCCTGCGCAGCCACAGCGAAAACGGCATCGTGGATTACAGCTACTATGGCGACTGGGCCGCTCCGGCCTACGCCTGCCAGAGCGAGGAATTCGCCGTTTCCGCCGTCACGCCGGGCATTCTCATGTCCACCGGCTATTACTACTTCAACAGCAGGCTTCTCGCGCAGATCGCCGGCCTGCTCGGAAAGCCGGAGCGCGCCGAAGCCTTCCGCCGGGAGGCCGAGGGCATCCGCGAAGCGTTCCTGAAAAAGTGGTGGAACGCGGAGACCGGCTGCGTCGGCACCGGCTCTCAGGGCTGTCAGTCCTTCGCGCTCTGGCTGGACATCCTCCCGGAGGAGGGCCGCCAGCGCGCCGCCGATTTCCTGCACAGCGATCTGGTCGAAAAGCAGTTCCGCTTCACGACCGGCAACCTCTGCACGCGCTATATGCTGGAGATGCTCGTAAAATACGGCTACGTCGAGGATGCCTGGACGCTGCTCACGCGCGAGGAATACCCCTCCATCGGCTTTATGATCCAGAACGAGGCGACGACCGTCTGGGAGCGCTTCGAGCTGAAAAAGAATCCGCTGATGAACTCCCACAACCACCCCATGTACGGCGCGGTCAGCCGCTGGTTCTTCGCCTGCCTTGCCGGTCTTACGCCGCTGGACGGCGGCTGGAAGCGCTTCGCCGTCCAGCCGTGCTTCCCGGAGAAGCTGCTTTCCGCCAGCGCGGGCGTCCCGACGCCCTACGGCGAGGCCGTTCTTCGCTGGGTACACCGCTACGGCAGCCGCTATGTCTATTTGCAGGTGCCCTTCGGCACGACCGCCGTCGTCACGCTGCCGGGACTCGGCACATTTGAAGCCGGAAGCGGCTTCCACCATTGGGAGCTGCCGGAATGAACGGATATTTCGATCTGAAAATGGCCCTCGCGCCGGTCTGGCAGGGCGATACCATCCGCAACGAAAGCCTGCTTTTCACGCCCGATCCCGTGACCGGCGAAACGCGTCCCTGCCGTCTGCTGTGCGCGCCGGAGACCATTCTCCGCGTCTGCTCGGCGGACCTGCGCACGGAATATCTGCCGGATGTGGACTACCGCGTGGAAAACGGCTGCATCGTCCGCCTGCCGGAGGGACGCCTTCCGTTCTTCTCCTACGACGAGTATTTCCTTCCGCAGCCCGCCGAGATCTCCATTGCCAGCGTGAGCTGCCCCGGCCGCTTCGTGCGCTATGACCCGAGCGGCGCGGAGGTGCTCCGGCGGCAGGTCTGCGTCAGCTATACGCACCGCTGTCCCTGTCCCATTCAGCCGCCCGTCTCGCAGCTGCCGCTTCTGCCACACACGGCGCAGGCCCTGCGCGAGGGAAGGCCGCTGACCGTGCTTTTCTACGGCGACAGCTTCATGGAGGGCTGCGACGCCAGCGGACGGACGGGCCTTGCGCCGTATCTTCCGCCGCTGGAC
>FR887220.1:14477-16740 GCA_000436735.1 Firmicutes bacterium CAG:170 | reverse complement strand
CCGTCGGCGGCACCACCAGCCGCTGGGGCCTTGAGCAGGCAAAGGATCGCCTCGCCGCATACGCGCCGGAGCTTGCCGTCATCCGCTTCGGCATGAACGACAGCGGCGCCGGGATCGAGCCGGAGGAGTACATTCGGAATCTGCGCGGCATTCTCGCCGCCGGACGGCAGGCCAACGCGCAGATGGAATTCCTGCTGCTGGCCTCGGAGACGCCGAACCCCGACTGCGAGGGCTGGACGCGCTTCCAGCGCGCCTATGAACAGCCGCTGCGCGAGCTGGTCCGGGAAACGCCCGGCTGCGGCTTTGTCTCGATCGCCGCGCCGTTTGACGCTGCCTCCGCCGCAAAGGGCTACCCCAGCCTCAGCGCCAATCTCGTCAACCACCCGAACGACTTCATGATCCGCGTTTACGCCGCCTCGATCGTACAGGCGCTTCTTGACGCGGGGACGGAGCTTGTGCAATAATAATGTAAGAATTCCGTAATTTTCCGCCGAAAGGGGCGCTGAACGCTCATGAAACCTACCCGGCTGGACGTCGCAAAGCTTGCAGGCGTGTCGCCTGCGACCGTTTCCAACGTGATGAACAACGCGCAGAAGGTGCGCGGAGAGACCGTCGAGCGCGTGCAGGCCGCCATGGCCCAGCTGAACTATCAGCCGAACATGGTCGCCCGCAGCCTCACCACGTGCAAGACCATGCAGATCGGCCTTGTGCTGGAAAACATCCGCAACCCGTATTACGGCGAGATCGTGGAGCATTTTGAGGCCGCTGCCAGCGCCAGAGGCTACTTCGTCAATATCTGCATCGGCACACAGAACATCGACCACTATCTCGACAACTTTGTCACCCGCCGCCTCGACGGCGTTTTCGTGGCGGCGCTGCCGCACATGTTCGATATGTCCAAGCTCGACCAGCTCCTTGAAAACGACATCCGCGTGCTCGTCAGCGGAAACACGGATGTGGATTACCGGCGTTTCTCCTCCATCGAGAGCGACTACGCCGCCGCCATGCGGATGGCCGTCAAGCATCTGGCCGGACTCGGCCACAGCGAGATCGTTTACCTCAGCGGCCTGAGCCATGAGATGCGCTACGACCTCCGCTGCGACGCCTATCAGAAGCAAATGACGGAGCTTGGTCTATGCCCCGTGCTCATCGACGGCGACCCGCCCTATCAGACCGACGTCCGCGCGGGCTACCGGCAAGCCTCCCGCCTGCTCAGCAGCCAGACGCCCTTCACCGCCGTCATATGCGGCAACGATCTGATGGCCATCGGCGCGATGCGCGCCTTCTTTGAACGCGGCCTGCGCGTGCCGGAGGATATCTCCGTCGTCGGCTTCGACGGCATCGACCTCGGCCGCTTCCAGACGCCGTCGCTGACCACGCTGGCCGTGGACGCGCGCGACTTCGGAGAGAAGGCGTTCGAGCTTCTCTACGCGTCCATGACGCAGGAAACGACCAGCTTTTATTCCAGCAAGCTGAAGCTGATCCAGGGCGAGTCTACGGCCCAGCGCCGCTGAACGCCCCGGTTCGATATTCAAACCAGACTACTACATTGAAAAGGAGAACGACATCATGAAAACCATTCAGGATAAGCAGATCCTCGTTGCAGCCGACTTTGCGGGACTGGCGCTCAAGGACGCCGTCGTGCAGCATCTGAAGGAACGCGGCTGGACCGTCACGGACGTCGGCATGAAGGCCGACGATGCGGGCACGCCCGAAATGTACCACCGCATCGGCCTGCGCGCAGGCGCCATGATCGCCGAAGGCGAATTTGAGCGTGCGATCCTCTTCTGCGGCACCGGCATGGGCATCCACATCGCCGCCAGCAAGTGCCCGCACGTTCACGCAGCCGTCTGCGAATCCGTCCCGGCGGCACTCCGCTGCGTCACCGCCAACAACTGCAACGTCCTCGCCATGGGCGGCTTCTATGTCGCGCCGCGCACCGGCATGGCCATGGCCGACGCCTTCCTCGAGCACAAGCTCGGCGACGGCTACGAGGACTGGGAGGGCTTCTATGAGTTCCACAAGCTCGGCTATGACGAGCTGGAGCATTTCGACTACGAGGCCTACAAGGCAAACGGCTTCCAGCTCCCGAATCCCGGCAATGCACCGCTCGGCCCGGAGCCGCTCGGACACGCCTATTGATTCGGAGCGCATTTCATGGAATATATCAGCGAATGCCTGAAAACGCCGGTCGCCGGGACGTATGACGTGATCGTGGTCGGAGGCGGGGTCGCCGGGGCGTGCGGGGGGCCGGCGCCCGCAC
>FR887220.1:14123-14458 GCA_000436735.1 Firmicutes bacterium CAG:170 | reverse complement strand
CGCACGGCACGGCGCAAAAACGATGCTCGTCGAGCAGTACGCCTTCCTCGGCGGCATGTGGACGGCGGGCATGGTCATCCCCATCTGGGACTGGGAAAACAAGGGCGGCATCATGCAGGAGCTTGTGGACGGCCTCCGGGAGACCGGCAGCATCTCCATGTCCGGCCCGCTGCTCGGCTTTGACATCGAGGCCATGAAGCTTCTGCTCGACCGCAAGCTCACAAAAAGCGGCGCAGAGCTTCTGTTCCATACCACGTTCGCCCTCCCGCTCATGGAGGGAAGCCGCGTCTGCGGCGTGATCGTGGAGAACAAGTCCGGCCGTCAGGCCTACCGCC
>FR887220.1:11911-14070 GCA_000436735.1 Firmicutes bacterium CAG:170 | reverse complement strand
CCCCGCCTCCCCCCCCCGCGCGGGCCCGCCGTTCCGTATCGGACGGGACGCCGACGGCGCGGTACAGCCCATGTCCCTGATGTTCAAGCTCGGTGAGATGGACTATGTGCAGGCCATGGACTATTCCGCAGGCCCGCTCAAGACGACCGACCTCTTCTTCCACATGGAGCACGCCGCGCAGGCCGCCGGACTGAAGGACTACGCCTTCAATTTCGACCGGCCCTACATTCTGACGCTTCCGACGCCGCATCAGGGCATCGCGGAAATGACGCACGTCCGCGGCAAGAGCGCACTCGATGCCCGGCAGCTCAGCGACGCGGAGCTGGAGGGACGTGAGCTTGTCCATGAGGCCATGACGTTCTTCACCTCCTACATGCCGCAGTTCCGCCACGCCATTCTCGAGCAGACCGCGCCGACCATCGGCATCCGCGAGTCGCGCCGCATTCTGGGCGAATATGAGCTGACGCTCGACGATCTCCTGACCGGCCGCCGTCAGCCGGACGGCGTCTGCGAATGCGCCTTCAACGTGGATATCCACCAGCCGGACGGCCTTTCGCAGGAGGGCTATGAATACCGCGTCCATCCCTACCACATTCCCTACCGCTGCCTGCTTCCGAAGCAGGTCGAGGGGCTTCTGGTCGCCGGACGCTGCATCTCCGGCAGCTATGAGGCGCACGCCAGCTACCGCGTCACCGGTGACTGCGTCGCCATGGGTCAGGCAGCCGGGACTGCCGCCGCGCTGGCCGCAGCCGGAGGCGTCACGCCGCGCGCACTGAACGCTTCGGAGCTGGTACAGGCGCTCCGCGCCGACGGCGTCCGCAATCTCGACCACTGATTATGCAGGATCCCCCGGGCCGTTCGATCCGACCCGGGGGACTTTTCATACTTCCGTGCTTCTGCGCAGAATTCGTGTTTTTCCGATTGCTTCTTCGCCACGCGCATGGTATGATATTTTCAAATCATCTGTGAGGAACTGCCATGACCGCTGTATACTATGCGCTGAGCTGCGTGCTCGGCTACCTTCTCGGCTCCATCAGCATCTCTATCCTGATCTCCCGTCACGTCTTTCATCAGGACGTCCGCCAGTCCGGCAGCGGAAACGCCGGCGCGACCAACGTCGCGCGCGTGTTCGGTCTTGGCGCGGGCGTGCTCACCTTCCTCGGGGATTTTGCCAAAACGCTGCTGGCCGCATGGCTCGGGAGCCTGCTCGGCGGCGTCATCGGCTCGTGCCTCGGCGCGGCCTTCGCGCTGATCGGGCACTGCTTCCCGGTCTACTACCGCTTCCGCGGCGGAAAAGCCGTCTCCGCCGGAGCCGCGGCCGCGCTCGTGATCGACTGGCGCATTTTCGTGCTGGCCGTCGCGGTGTTTGCGCTCGTAGCGCTTCTGAGCAAGACCGCGTCCGTCAGCTCCATGTCCGCCGCTGGGATGGTCGCCGTCGGCACGATCCTCTTCGCGCCGTCCACCGCGCAGCTGCTGCTTGGCCTTTTCACCTGCGCGCTGGTGCTTTTTATGCACCGCAGCAACATCCGCCGTCTGATCGCCGGAACGGAGCCGAAATTCCATCCCGGCCACCGGCACGGAAAATAAGCCGCAGTCCCGTAATATGCAAATGCCGCCCTTTCGGGCGGCATTTGTTCAGCTGAGATATTCCGTCGGATCGACCGGCGTGCTGCCGGAGTAGACGGCAAAGTGCAGATGCGGCTCCTCGCCGGATTCCAGAAGGGCGGTCTCGCCGACCGCGCCGATCACATCGCCCGCGCTGACGCTGTCGCCGACGCTGACGGTCGGCAGCTCGGCCAGATTGGAATAATGCGTGGCGTAGCCGTCGGCGTGAGAGATCACCACGGTCATTCCGAGCGCCTCGTCCTCATAGACGGCGGCGACGGTTCCCGCACAGGAGGCCTTGACCGGCTCGCCGGAGACGGCGGCAAGATCGACGCCCTCATGTGTGCGCCAGTCGCGCGTCGTCGGGTTGTAGGCCAGCGCGTCCACGCTGTATTCCAGCAGCGTCGTGCCGGAGACCGGCCAGACGCGCACGGAGCTTGCCGCGGCCCGGACCGTCTCGTCCGGATCCGGCTTGGACGCCGGAGTCAGGTCGCCCGGGTCCTCCGCGGCGGCGGTGACGGCGGAGTCCTCCGCCTGCGCTGCGGGCTTGATTG
>FR887220.1:0-11891 GCA_000436735.1 Firmicutes bacterium CAG:170 | reverse complement strand
TGATTGGCTTGCTGCTCTCCGGCGCGGACGGCACCGTGGTGGTCGTGGCGACGGAAAGCGTTTCATCGTTCAGGGAATTCTTTTCCGAAATTGCGCTTCTGACAAAAATATAGCCCGAAATTCCGACTGCAGCAATGCACAGGAACAGGACTATGTAGTAGCCCTTTTCCTGAAAGAATTTCCGGAACGCGCCGGAGTTGGATCGTTCGTTGTTTTGCATTTCTTGCACCTCCGCTGAAAAGTATCGCCAGCTTCAGCGGGGCTTAAACATGCTCAGGAAATTTTTTGCGCAGTTTTTGCAAAATAGGCTTCCTGACAGTAGCGCAGGATGCGGCTTCGGGTGACGATCCCGATGAAATCGTTCTTGTCGTCGATCACGGGGACAAAATTCTGCTCTGCGGCGACGGAGATCAGATCCTCCACGCGGGTATCGACCTTGACGGGATGGATCACGCGGCGCGGCGTAAGCTCCCGGATGTAATGCGTCTCGGTCTGACGGATATCCGTGGCGCACATGCCCTTCAGCGCCCACAGAAGGTCGCCCTCGGTCAGTACGCCCGCATAGCTTCCGTCCGATTCCAGAACCGGAAGCGCGGAAAAGCCGGATTTCTCCATGCGTTCCATCGCCTGCCGGAGCGTCGCCCCGGCATCGACGTAGGAGCACATGGCCTTGGGCGTCAGAAAGAATAAGATGTTCATTGGGCTGCTTCCCTCCTCTTATGATAGTTTACCATAAGCGAGGGGTGGGAGGCATGACGAATTTGTAAACTTACACAGAAAGCCCGTTCCCAGAATGGGAACGGGCCTTGCGTTATGCCGGCGCCGCCGGATAACCGGCGGTACCTGTTTTCCTTTACGCCTCTTCCTGCGCGGCGGCTTCCTCGCCGGCAGGCTCCTGCGCCTCGGGGGCCTCCGCAGCGGACTGCTCCTGCGTCTCGGCGGATGCTTCCTCCGTCTCGGCGCACATCTCCGCAGGCGTTTCCGGCTCCTCGTCAGGCTCCGCCGGGGCTTCCTCCACCGGTACGGCAGGCGTTTCCTCTGTCACCGGCGCTGCCGCCGGTGCGGAGGCCGCGCCCTCGGTGGGATCGTCCTCGTCGGCGAACAGCTCCTGCTCCGCAGCCGCCTCGATCACATGGCGGACGGCGGCTTCGCGCGCCTTCCGGCTCTCGTCGGTGAGGGCGGGCGCGTTGAAAAGCGTCACAGCCGTGGCGTGCTCGCCGTCGGAACGCTTTCTGCGGTAGACGCCCAGCAGCAGCGAATTGTAGCTGAACTCGCCGTCGTCATTGCGGTCGATCTCATAGGGAAGCAGCACGGCGGCCAGCGCGGCGGCCGCGCCGATCAGTCCGTATTTCCAGGATTTTTTCATAGGAATTCCTCCTTTTTCGCTTTTACCGCCCCATCATAGCAGCAAACACAAGGAATGTCAACAAACGCCGCCCGCGCGGGATCGCTTTCCGCGAAAGCGCAGGCGTTCAAAGGCTCCGCCGCGCACGGCAGGGGGCCGATATGCTTAGGGTGCAGCACCGCATTTCCCCCAATACGGTGCTGCCTGATACTATGTCGCCGGATCGCTTAACATGCCTATTTTAGCGGACGCTCCCGCCGCCGCGCAAGCCTCCCCGGGGGATGCTTTTGCCGCCGTGGGCGCATTTTTACGCCTCCGGGTCGAATTTTTCGAAGATCGGGATAAGTCCCTCGGCCTCCGCCGTCAGCAGATCGTGCTTCGAGCGGATGGTCCACGCCACGCCCTGAATGCCCCAGAGCTTGAGGCAGAGAGCGTTGCTGATGCAGCTGCGATCCTCAAATTTGAAGGCGATGAAGTCCGGCTTTCCCAGCGCGTTTCCGATCAGCCCCGTTGCCAGCACCGAGCGCACCGGGTCGAGCGCGCCCTTGTCCTTCAGGAAGTTTTCCGCCAGCTGGCCCCTGCAGATGCCGGGCCGAAGCTCGCGCACGTCCGCGACGACCATCGGGTCGAAGGACTCGATGCAGAAAACGCCCTTGTAGGAGTCGAGCCGTTCGCAGACGGCCTTGGACAGCGCAAAATGATTGCCGTTCGCGGCCTTCAGCTCGATGATGAGCGGCGTCGTGTTTTCAAACAGCGCCAGCACCTCGTCAAACAGCGGAATGCGCTCGTCGGTGCCCTCGAGACGGTAGTTTTCCAGCTCCTCGCGTGTCAGATCCTCGATCTGCACGTCTGCGCCCGCCGTCCGCAGGAGGCTCGAATCGTGGATGACGGCCAGCGTGCCGTCCTTCATCAGATGCACGTCCAGCTCCGCGCCCCAGCCATGCTCGATGGCGCGCCGGAAGGCGGGCAGGGAGTTTTCCGGCACGACAGGCTTGTCGTGATAGCCCCGGTGTGCAAAGCGGTAACGGCGCAGGATCTCCAGATCCGGGTGCTTCGTCCGTCCGCGCAGCGAAACGGTATACGCCGCGGCGGTCAGCGCCGCAGCCTTCAAAACAGAGTGCTTTTTCATGAAAAATCAGTCCTCCATATCCTCAAACGCCTCGAGGCCCTTCTTGGCCGCGGCCTTGACGTCGCCATGCCGGACGAACAGCATCGTCACGAACGACAGCGCGACAAACAGCGCCGCATACGGGAAGAGCACGCGGTAATCGATCTGACGCATCAGCGTACCGGCCAGCACCGGCGTAACGACCTGCGCGGCCATGGACGCGGTGTAGTAATAGCCGGTAAATTTGCCGATGTCCGAGCCCTTGCACATCTCCACGACCATCGGGAGGGAGTTGACGTTGATCGCCGCCCACGCAAAGCCGACCAGCGCGAAAACGACGAACATCACGGGCGTGATGGTGGTATACATGGTCGTCAGCACATAGCCCATCGCAAAGCAGGCCGCCAGCAGCACGATACCGATCTGGATGGTGCGCTTCCGCCCAATCTTCGCAGCCAGCGCGCCGATGGGGATGTAGGAGACGACGGCGCCGACGGTTGCAATCAGCAGGCACTGCGACGCGCCGCCGAGGCCCTGTCCCATGACCACGTCCACATAGGTGGAGAACCACGTCGTCACGCCGTTATAGCCGATAAACCAGAGCGCAATGGACGCCAGCAGGAACGCAAGGCTCCGCTTGACCGGCTTCGGGAGCGCCTCGTTGCCGCTTCCGTCGTCCACCGCGAGATTCCACTCGGGGTGCTGGGCCTCGAGCGCCTGGTTCTCCTCCGTCAGCTTCCGTTCCCGGATCGTCAGGAAGAGAATGCCGACCGCAAGGAACATGACCGCAGAGACGATCAGGAACAGCGGCTGATAATCCACATGCTTCCCGGCTTCCTCCAGCGCCTTGACCTTGCTGTTGGGATACAGGACGGCGGCAAAGGCCAGATAGAACACACCGCCGACCGCACCCATCAGATTGATGATCGCGTTTGCGCGCGAACGCAGCGGCTTGGGCGTAACGTCCGGCATCAGCGCGACCGCCGGGCTGCGGTAGGTGCCCATGGCGATGAGCAGCAGCGCCAGCACGATCACGAACGACGCCAGCTTCAGCGGCGACGGCTCCGCCGCGTAGCTGTTGTCCAGCAGCGGCAGCAGATTCATCAGAATGACCGCGCAGCCCGTGCCGAACAGGATGAACGGCATCCGCTTGCCGAGCTTCGTGCTTGTCCGGTCGGAAAGCGAGCCGAAAAACGGCAGCAGGAACAGCGCGAGAATGTTGTCCGCCGCCATGATCACACCGGAGTAGGTCTCGTTCATGTGGAAGGTCTTGGTCAGAATGAGCGGGATCACATTGTCATGCATCTGCCAGAACGCGCAGATGGACAAAAACGCCAGACCGACGAGAATGGTACGCTTGTTGTTGAGCTTCATATGCCTTCTCCCTGTTCTTCTTTGATTTTGCTGAGCACCTCGCGGATGTTCTGCATGATCCATGTGGGCTGCACATGGTACTTTTCAATATCGGACGGCACGCCCTCGCCGGAGAGGACGAACACCGTATCGATCCCGGCGTTGACGCCGCAGGCAATGTCGGTGTAGACGCGGTCGCCGATCAGGCAGGCGTCCTTTTCCGCAAGTCCGGTCCTTTCAAGCGCCAGCCGGACCATCTCCGGCTGCGGCTTGCCGATCACAAGCGGGCGGCGGCCCGTGGCCGTATGCAGCATCTCGATCACGCTCCCGCAGTCCGGTGCGGAGCCGTACCACGTCGGGCAGACCAGATCCGGGTGCGTGGCGATGTAATCGACGCCGCGCCCGAGCAGGATGCAGCTGTCCTCCAGCTTCCGGTAGGTCAGCTCCGTATCGTAGCCGAGCAGCAGCACGGATATTTCATCCGTCAGCGTGTCCGACACGCGCAGCCCCGCCGCGCGGAGCTGGCCTTTGAGGGATTCCGTTCCGCAGACGTAGTAAAGCGCGTCGTCATAGGTTTTTTTCAGATAGTCGATCGTCGCGTCCGCCGAGGTCAGAAAGTCCTCCGCCGAAGCCTCGATCCCGAGCCGCGCCAGCTTTGCAACGTAGGCGTCGGTGCCGCGCGAGGAATTGTTCGTCAGAAAAAGATACCGCCCGCCGCTTTCTCGCACATGGCGCAGAAAATCGAGCGTGCCGTCAAAAAGAGTCTCGCTGAGATAGATCGTGCCGTCCATGTCGAGCAGGAACAGCCTTTTTTCCGATAGCCTTGTCAAAACGCACCTCCCGGATGGAATACTCACATTATAATACAGCGCCGCCCATTTTGCATCTGCTTTTTCTGAAAAATGACACAGGTTTGACAAACTGCGCAAGAGCGCGGTACAATAGCCGAAAACGAAGGGAGGTGCGCGTCATGGAAAAGCTTCCGAAGGAGCTGCCGGAGCTGCTTCTCGGCTGGTATGCGGCGGGACACCGCGACCTGCCGTGGCGGCGCGACCGCGAGCCGTATCACGTCTGGCTCTCGGAGGTCATGCTTCAGCAGACGCGCGTGGAGGCCGTCCGGGGCTATTACCTCCGCTTTCTCGCGGAGCTGCCGGACATTTCCGCGCTGGCCGCCTGCCCGCCCGACCGGCTGGCGAAGCTCTGGGAGGGCCTCGGCTATTACAGCCGGATGCGGAATCTGCAAAAGGCGGCGCAGGTGATCGTCTCGGAATACGGCGGCGTTTTTCCGCAGGAATATGAGAAGATACGCGCCCTTCCGGGCGTCGGGGACTACACGGCCGGGGCCGTCGCCTCGATCTGCTTCGACCAGCCGGAGCCTGCCGTGGACGGGAACGTGCTGCGCGTGCTCTCGCGCGTGGCGGACGATCCCTCGCCGGTGACGGACGCCGCCGTAAAAAAGGAATACGCCGCGCGGCTGCGCGAGATCTATCCCGCCGGACACTGCTGCGAATTCACGCAGAGCCTGATGGAGCTTGGCGCGACGCTCTGCGGCCCGAACACGCAGCCGCAGTGTACGCTTTGCCCGCTCCGGGCGCACTGCCTTGCCCTCGCGCGCGGGACGCAGCTCCTGCGTCCGGTCAAAGCGCCAAAAAAGGAAAAGCGTGCGGAGGAAAAGACCGTTTTCATCCTCCGCTGCGGCGAAAAGATCGCCGTCCGCCGCCGCCCGGCGGCCGGACTTCTCGCCGGTCTGTGGGAGCTTCCGAACGTGGACGGGCTTCTTTCCGCGCAGGAGGCGCTTACGCAGGCGGCGCGCTGGGACGCGCATCCGCGCGAGCTTGTCAGGGCATCGGAGAAAACGCACATTTTTACGCACATCCGCTGGAAAATGACCGGCTATACCATCGAATGCGCCTCGGAGTGTCCCGCGTTCGAGTGGGCCGGGCCGGAGCGCTTCCGCCAGGACGTCGCGCTGCCGACGGCGTTCCGCATGTTTCTGGAGGCATAGCAAAGGCCCATGCCTTTGCTCCGGCTAAAACGGCCGGGCGGGCACGGGCCTCCGTTTTCTTTCGCAATCCGCGCTTTTCGTTGCCGGCCCCGCCCGCCGGACGGCTTTACTTTGCGGAAAAACTGTGGTATCCTGAAAGCACTGCCCCGGCACATCCGCCGGAGACTCTGAAAATTCTCACGCGGGAGGCATTTCATGAAAGAACAGCAGACCGCTCCGCTCACCACGGAGGAGCTGACCGAAAAATATCACAAGCTGCGCCGTACCTTTATCCTCGCCACGGTCATTTCCATTTTCGGAACGATCGTCATGCTGCCCTCCGTGCTTTTCTTCAAAGTTCCCTACGCGCTCGCGGGTGCGCTGGTGCTGCTCACCGGAGAATCCATGCGCTACCGCATCAAGAAGGAGATGCGCGCGCTTGCGCCGTGGATCCTCGCCTCCGGCGTCCTGAACGAGACGTTTGAGGACGTCCGCTATCAGCCCTCCGGCTGTCTTTCGCGGGAAACGCTTCTGGAAAGCGGCCTGCCGCTGCCGGAATTCGACGCCGTTCAGGGCAGCGCGCTCGTCTCCGCCGCCTATCAGGGCACGTCGTTCGAGTTGAGCAATATCCGCCTTTCCGACCCCGCCAAGGGCGCAGAGCCTGTTTTTCAGGGGTACTGCCTGCGCTGCCGCCTCGGCTTTCCGCTTCCGGCGGAGCTTTCCTCCGAGGCCTCGGAGGACGCGCTCGAGCTGCTTCCGGACGCAGCCGCCGAGGCGCTCCGCAGGCTCAGCGAGCTGCTGGGCGGCGGGCACGTCTCCTTCCCAGCGGAGGATACCGTCTGCCTGTGCGTCGCGTCGGAACGGGAGCTGCTGGCTCCCGACCCCGGGGCGGGGGGTCGGGGGCCCCCCACCCGCCGCGTCACGGACGTTGCCGTCCTCCGTCGGCGCTTTGCCGAGGAAATGGGCACGGTCACGCAGCTGATCGACACGCTCCTGACCCTCCGCCCGGACGCGCCCGAGACTGAGGCCGCAGACACAAAGGCTCTTTCGGAGTAAATACACCATTCCCGTTCAAATCAAAGAAAAACCGCCTCCGTATCTTCCGATACGGAGGCAGCCTGCATATTCAGAACGTTTTCAGCTTGTCCATCAGCTTCTGATAGATCACGCGCATCGGCGGCTCCGAGACCGCCGCGCAGACCTCGTCCGGCCGGAACCAGCGCACGCCGCTGTTCTCGTCCGGCTTGCAGCGGAGCGCGTCGTGCGCGTCCGCCTCCAGAAGGTAGGTCAGATTGAGATGCAGGTGCGCGGAAACGAATTTCCCGCGCTTGACATGCTGCGTGACCGGCAGGATCTCCAGAGAGTAGATCTCCTCCGAGACCGGGCGCACATGCGCCACGCCGGATTCCTCCCGCGCTTCCCGCAGCGCCACCGAAAGCAGATCCTGTTCGCCGTCGGCATGGCCGCCGAGCCACGCCCAGGAATCGTACAGATTGTGATACGCCATCAGCGCATGGCTGCGGTCCGGCGTCACGATCCACGCGGACGCCGTAAAATGCGCCATCTCATTTTGGCGCGTAAACAGGTCGTCAAAAATCTCCGCGTATTGCAGAATGAGCCGCCGGTCGGTCTCCTCCTGCTCACAGCAGGGACGGTACGCGGCGATCTGGTTCAATAGCTCCATACTCCATCCTCCTCACATCAGCGGCGAAAACAGTCTCAGAATGGTCTGCACAAGCCGTCGGAGGAAGCCCTTGTGCCGCATTCTTGCAAGCGTGACCTCCCGGCAGCGTGGGAAGGTATCCTCAAAGTCGCGCTGGACCTGTCCAACAGCCGCACAGTCGTAGAGATAGACCGCGTTCTCAAAGTGCAGATACAGGCTTCGGAAGTCGAGATTGACCGTCCCGACCACGGCGTAAAGCCCGTCCGCGAAGCAGACCTTCGAATGGACGAAGCCGGGTGTGTATTCGAAAATCCGGACGCCCGCCGCCAGCAGCTGGTCATAGTTGGCGCGCGTGACGATGTAGACATAGCGCTTGTCCGGGATACCCGGCGTGATGATGCGCACATCCACGCCCGTCTTTGCCGCGTTGCAGAGCGCGGTCGCCATTTTATCGTCCAGAATGAGATACGGCGTCATGATCCAGACCCGCTCCCGCGCGCTCTGGATCAGGCTGCTGAACGCCGTCGCGCCGACGTCCTCATAGTCGAGCGGACTGTCGGCAAACGGCTGCAAATAGCCCCCGGCGTTCGCGGGCGGCTCGCCGTAGAGCGGACGGAAGGCCGCAAGGTCCTCCTCGAGCTTGTCCACATAGTCCCACATCGTCAGGAACATGACCACCATCGACCAGACCGCCTCGCCCTCGATGCGGACGCCGCAGTCCTTCCAGTGGCCGAATTTGGAGCCGATGTTGATGTATTCGTCCGCCAGATTGATGCCGCCGGTATAGCCGACCGTTCCGTCGATCAGCATGAGCTTGCGGTGGTCGCGGTTATTGAGGCGGCTGGACAGCACCGGCAGGAACGGCTTGAAGGCATGGGCCTGAATGCCCAGCCTCCGCAGCCGGAGCGGATAATCCGCCGGCAGGCGCATGATGCAGCCGAAATCGTCGTACAGGACGCGCACATCCACGCCCTCCGCCGCCTTTCGGCTGAGGATCTCCAGAATGGTGTCCCACATTTTTCCCTCGTTGAGGATGAAGTATTCCAGAAAAATATAGTGCTCCGCCTTTTCCAGGTCCTTGCACATCTGCGCGAAGCAGTCCTCGCCGATGTGGTAATATTCTGCGGCGGAGTTGTCGTAGATCGGATAGTGCGATGTGTTGGCCAGATAGCGCGCGTGGTTGCAGGCCGCGTCCGGCCGCGCCATCAGCGCGCGCATGACGCTTTCCTCCTGCGGCAGGCTGCTGAGCGTCTCGCGGCTGATGCGCTTCATTTTCCGGTTCTCACGGCTCGATGCCTTGTTGCCGCCGAACAGCAGATAGATCGTGATACCGGCCACCGGAAACGCCAGTATCAGCACGATCCACGCGATCTTATAGGATGGGTTGCGCCGGTCGGACATGATGTAGATCACCGTTGCCCATGAAAGCACACTCAGTGCCACGTTGATCCAGCTCCTATAGTCCTTCAGCCAGATCACGCACGCCAGCAGGACGATGATTTGAAGCAGGATGGAGAGCGACACGATCACGACGCGGTTAAAGACCAGTTTCAGGAAATTTCGCATACAAAACCTCTTTTTCTCTCGCTTTTTTCTTATTATATCAGATTTTTCTGAACTTACAATAAGCCGCGCCTGATTTTTCGAATGCAGAAACTTTTGTTTGAAAAAACAAGTTGTAGAATCCGCCGCTTCATGGTATAATGGAATGACGAATTTCGCGCGGAACGCGCAAAGAGGAGATCAAATATGCAGGATACCATTCGCGTGCGGGGTGCGCGCGTCAACAATCTGAAAAATGTTTCGCTGGAGATCCCGCGCGACAAGCTGGTCGTGCTGACGGGCCTCTCCGGCTCCGGCAAGTCCTCTCTTGCCTTTGATACGATCTATGCCGAGGGCCAGCGGCGCTACGTCGAGTCGCTTTCGAGCTATGCGCGGATGTTCCTCGGCCAGATGGACAAGCCGGACGTCGATTCCATCGACGGCCTTTCTCCCGCCATCTCCATCGACCAGAAAACCACCAGCAAAAACCCGCGCTCCACGGTCGGCACCGTAACGGAAATTTACGACTACCTCCGCCTGCTGTGGGCGCGCTGCGGCACGCCGCACTGCCCGAAGTGCGGAAAGGAGATCCGGCGGCAGTCGGTCGATCAGATCGTCGATCAGATCATGCAGCTGCCGGAGCGGACGAAGTTCCAGATCCTCGCGCCGGTCGTGCGCGGGAAAAAGGGCGAGCATCAGAAGGTCTTTGAGGACGCCCGGCGCGGCGGCTATGCGCGCGTCCGCGTGGACGGCAGCATCTACGAGCTTTCGGAGGAAATTTCGCTCGACAAGAACAAAAAGCACCACATTGAGGTCATTGTGGACCGGCTGATGATGAAGCCCGATCTGGCGCGCCGTCTGACCGACTCCGTCGAGACGGCGGCCAATCTCTCCGGCGGTCTGGTCATTCTCAATGAGCTGGACGGCGACCGCGACACGATGTTCTCCCAGAACTACGCCTGCGAGGAATGCGGCGTTTCCCTGCCGGAGCTTTCGCCGCGCATGTTCTCGTTCAACAACCCCTACGGCGCCTGCCCGGTCTGCACGGGCCTCGGCACACAGCTCGTCGCCGACCCGGCACTCATCATTCCGGACGACTCCAAATCCATTTTGCAGGGCGCGATTCAGGCCTCCGGCTACAACAACGTCAAGGATGATTCCATCGCCCGGATGTATTTTGAGGCGCTCGGCAAAAAATATCACTTCTCCCTGACCGAGCCCATCCGCGATCTGCCGAAAACCGCACTCGACGCTATCCTCTACGGCACGGGCAAGGAAAATCTGACGATCTACTACGAGCGCGCCAACGGGCGCGGCGTGCTGGAGCGGCCCTTTGAGGGCGTACTCAACAACATCTCCCGGCGATATGCCGAGACGCAGTCCGAGGCCATGCACAAGGAGCTGGAGGAATGCATGGCGGAGCGCCCGTGTCCCAAATGCCGCGGCAGGCGTCTGAGCGACGTTTCGCTGGCCGTGACGGTCGGCGGCATGAACATCATGGATTTCTGCGCCATGCCCATCTCCGACGAGCTGGATTTCATGAACCGGCTGACGCTCGAGGGCAGCATGGCCGTCATTGCCGAACAGATCCTGCGCGAGATCCGGTCGCGCCTCGGCTTTTTGCAGGCGGTCGGCCTGCGCTATCTGACGCTTTCGCGCGCGGCGGCGACGCTCTCCGGCGGCGAAAGCCAGCGCATCCGTCTGGCGACGCAGATCGGCTCGAGCCTGATGGGCGTACTCTATATTCTCGACGAGCCGTCCATCGGCCTGCACCAGCGCGACAATGACAAGCTTCTGGCCACGCTTCGGCAGCTGCGCGACCTCGGCAACACCGTTCTGGTCGTCGAGCACGACGAGGACACCATGCGCGCCGCCGACTACATCGTGGACGTCGGCCCCGGCGCGGGCGTCCACGGCGGCGAGATCGTCGCGGCAGGCTCCGTGCAGGATATCATAAACTGCCCGCGCTCCGTCACCGGCCAGTATCTGTCCGGCGTCAAAAAGATCCCCGTGCCTGCGGAACGGCGCAAGGGAAACGGGAAGAGCCTGATCGTGCGCGGCGCGGCGGAAAATAATCTGCGGCACATCGATGTAGAGATCCCGCTTGGCACCTTCACCTGCATCACCGGCGTCTCCGGCTCCGGAAAATCCAGCCTTGTGAACGAAATCCTCTATAAAAAGCTCGCTGGCGCGCTGAACCACGCGCGGACGCGGCCCGGTAAATTCGATTCCATCGAGGGCCTTGAGCATCTCGACAAGGTCGTCGGCATCGACCAGAGCCCCATCGGACGGACGCCGCGCTCGAATCCCGCGACATACACCGGCCTTTTCAACGACATCCGCGACCTGTTCGCCTCCACCTCCGACGCCCGCACGCGCGGCTACGGCCCCGGCCGCTTCTCCTTCAACGTCAAGGGCGGCCGCTGCGAGGCCTGCGGCGGCGACGGCCTTGTGAAGATCGAAATGCACTTCCTTGCCGACGTGTACGTCCCGTGCGAGGTCTGCCGCGGCAGACGCTACAACCGCGAGACGCTGGAGGTGCTCTACAAGGGCAAAAACATCGCCGACGTGCTTGACATGACGGCGGAGGAGGCGCTCGGCTTCTTCGAAAATCTGCCGAAGATCTGGCAGAAGGTGCAGACGCTCGTGGACGTGGGCCTCGGCTATATCAAGCTCGGCCAAAGCTCCACCACGCTTTCCGGCGGCGAGGCCCAGCGCGTCAAGCTGGCGACGGAGCTTTCCCGCCGCGCCACCGGCCGCACCATCTATATCCTCGACGAGCCGACGACCGGTCTGCATATGGCCGACGTCCACCGTCTGATCGACATTTTGCAGCTCCTTGCCGACGCGGGCAATACCGTGCTCGTCATCGAGCACAACCTCGACGTCATCAAGG
>FR887219.1 GCA_000436735.1 Firmicutes bacterium CAG:170 | reverse complement strand
GATATACCAGAGTTCGATAAAAAGGCCGCTGCCTGCGTTTTGCGCAGGCAGCGGCTTTGCTGTATCGTTTTTTGCTGAGAATTATTCTTTCCAGTGCTTCAGACCCGGTACGACGGCCTCCATGTGCGCGCGCACCTGCTCCGCGGGCCACTGTTCGCTTGCCATATGCGTCACACAGAAATCGATCAGCTGCTCCTTGCTGGTGTAGGTGAACGTGCCGCCGGTGTAGCACCACTTGCAGTAATCCTCGTTGAAGGAGCCGTCCGGCTCCCGGCTGGTCGTGGTGTCGTCGAGCGGCATTCCGCAGCACTGGCAGATCAGCTGGCGCGGAGAGCCAAGCAGGGTGTTGATCGAAACATCAAAAAGGCCGGAAAGCAGCTTCAAGGTTTCCACGTTGGGCGTGGTGTCGCCGTTTTCCCAGCGGGAGACGGCCTGCCGCGTGACAAAGAGCTTTTCGGCCAGCTCGTCCTGCGACAGTCCCTTTTTCGTTCTCAGCTCGTGCAGAATGTCCTTTGTTTCCATAGAAAGCACCTCCTTGCGAAAAGTGTAGCACAGAAACGCCATCCGGACAAGCAACGCGCTGTTGCTGCCCACGCTTTCGTGAAAGCGCCGCGTTCCGGCCGCTCAGACGAAGAGATAGCCCTTGAGCGTCTTGAGCGTGTGGAGCACGCCGTCCACATGGCTGCGCTCATAGCCGTGGCTGGCGTAGACACCGGAGCCGATCAGGCCATGGCGGATGTCGTAGCCGGAGCGGAGCGTCGCTTCAACGTCGGAGCCGTAATGCGGATAAACGTCCACGGCGTAGTCAGCGCCCTCGCGCCTGGCGGCGTCGATCAGCTTGCCGACGACCTCGTAGCTGTACGGCCCACCGGAGTCCTTGGCGCAGATGGAGACCTGACGCTCCGTGCAGCGCAGACCGTCGCCGACGCAGCCCATGTCCACGTTGATGGATTCCGTCACGCCTGCGGGAACGGAGGCGCAGCCGCCGTGGCCGACCTCTTCATAGACGGTCACATGCGCGTAGGTATGGCGCGGGAGCGCCTTTTCCTCGTCGCGCAGATATTTCGCAAAGCCAAGCAGAATGCCGACCGAGAGCTTGTCGTCCAGGAAGCGGCTCTTGATATAGCCGGAGGCGGTGACGTGGGTGCGCGGGTCGAAGCAGACGATGTCGCCGGTCTCAATGCCGAGCGCGCGGGCCTCCTCGGCGGAGGAGACGTTTTCGTCGAGCAGGATCTCCGTCGTGTCGAAGGTACGGTCAGTCTTGGCATAATCGCCGTTGACGTGGACAGAGGCGTTGCAGAGCTGGAGCGTGCCCTCGATGATCCTTCCGCTGCGGGTGTGAACGCGCACGTTTTCCGTCTCGCCGTTCACCGCACACATTCCGCCAAGCGGCGTGACGCGCAGGCGGCCGCTACCCTTGACCTCCGCGACCATTGCCCCGAGCGTGTCGGTGTGTGCCTGAAGCAGCAGCGCGCCCTCCTCTGTGTCCTCGCCGCCGAGATCGATCAAGACGCCGCCCTTGACGGTGCGGACGGCCTCGTAGCCCAGCGAACGGAAGGCGTCCAGTACCCATTCGGCTGCCTTTTCGGTGAAGCCGGTGGGGCTGTCGATGCCAAGAAGCTCGACCGCCTTTTCGACGGCGTAATCTGCATATTTTTGATCCATAGAGCCATCTCCTTTATTTGCATTTTCTTCATGATAACACCGCCGGAGGGGAATTACAACCGCCTTTCCGGGCCGGGATCGGCGCCCCGGCGGAGAAAACGCGCCCAGGCGCGGAGCCTGTCCGCCAGCGGCGGAAGCACGGCACTGCACCGATGCAGTCCGGCAGCACGATAAAACGGCATTTCGTGACAAAACAGAAGTGAAAATATCTTGAAAATCCAGAAAATTTCAAGAAATCGGGAATATTCTGCGAGGGAAATGGAAAACGGCCGTTTGCCTGAAAATTTGTCAGGAAAAAACAAAATAGGACAGGGAAATTACACAAAAAAA
>FR887218.1 GCA_000436735.1 Firmicutes bacterium CAG:170 | reverse complement strand
TGTTGCAATCCAAAAGCCTTGACGAGCTCGACCATAACACGAGCGCGATCATTGATTCGATCTCGCAGATGGACGAAACCGCCGGGCCGTCTGCGTTGAAAGTATCGGTTTGCGGATAAAAAAAATAGGGGGCTCGGACGCAATGTCCGAGCCCCCTAAATTCTTGCGCACATGGCTCTACAACAGCTGCACGAAACTTGCAGACATCGTACGGCTATGGGTGAATATGTATCCAAGAAAAACACCGAAAAGCGTATTTTCTTGGTATATACCAGTTGGTGTAAACTAGGGTATTTTCGCTTATCTGATTGCAGGAAAAGCATTGATATCACTAGGAAATTTGGATTATGCGTGTATTTCCAGTGACTTAAGGTACATACGCATACTTCTCCATGTTGAATCTTCCTGATATTGTACCAATTTTGCGGACAGATTGCAAGAGAAAGTCGCTTTTCCGGCGCAAAATGCCCGTACCACGCGCGAGACGCAAAATGCCGCCCTTTCGGGCGGCATTTCTGTCCTGTTCAGTCCAGTTCTCCGGGGAAAAGACGTTCGATCGCGTTCTCAGCGGCCGACTGCTCGGCGCGCTTTTTGCTGCTGCCGGTACCCTTACCGACCGGCTTTCCGTTGAGCAGCACCTCCACGTCAAAATGCTTGTCGTGGTCGGGGCCGGACTCGCCGGTCAGTTCATAGTGCAGCAGCTGATCCTTCTTCCGCTGCACCAGCTCCTGCAATGCCGTTTTGTAATCGAAATTGTGGGGCCGTCCGGTCGGCACATCGCAGAGGATGAGCCGGTCAATGATGCCCTTCGCAGCCTCAAAGCCGCCGTCCATATACGAGGCGGCAATGACGGACTCCATCGCGTCGGAAACGATGCTGGCGCGCTTTCTGCCGCCGCCGTTTTCCTCGCCATGGCCGAGCAGGAGAAATTCGCCCAGCCGGATGGTATCCGCCTGTCTGGCAAGATTCGTCTCGCAGACGAGGTCCGCGCGGATGCGCGTCAGCTCGCCCTCCGGTTTTCCCGGGAAATTGCGGTAGAGATAGTCCGCGACGACGAAGCCAAGGATCGAGTCGCCCAGGAATTCCAGACGCTCGTTGTCATGGATCCCGCGGTCGCGGTTTTCATTTGCATAAGAGCTGTGGGTCAGGGCGTTCGTCAGAAGCGCCTTGTCCCGGAATATATATCCCAGCCCTTTTTCCAGTTCACTCAGCATGTTCCAGCTCCTTCGGCACGATCATTTTGTCCACATTCTGCCGGATGTCCTCCGTGAAGCCCGCCTCCACGGCCTGCACCGCCTGCCGGATGGCGCTGAAGATCGCGCGTTCATCCGACGAGCCGTGCGCCTTGACGACCGGCTTTGAAATACCGAGCAGCAGCGTGCCGCCTGTCTCCCGGTAATCGAGCTTCGCCTTCATCGACTTGACGCCGCTCATGCAGAGCAGCGCGGCAAGCTTCGTCAAAAGGTTCTTTTTGAACATATCCTTCACCATCGACGACATGAACAGCGCCGTGCCCTCGATGCCCTTGAGCAGGACGTTTCCCGCAAAACCGTCGGCCACGACCACGTCCGCGCCGCCCAGCGGCACGTCGCGCGCCTCCACATTGCCGATGAAATTCAGATAGCCCGCGTCGCCCGCCTTTTTCAGCAGCGCATACGCCTCCTTCTGGAGTGCGCCGCCCTTGCTGTCCTCCGTTCCGATGTTCAGAAGGCCCACGCGCGGACGCTCGAGCTTCAGCGTTTTCTGCGCGTAATATGAGCCCATGAACGCAAATTGCAGCAGGAATT
>FR887217.1:39247-54901 GCA_000436735.1 Firmicutes bacterium CAG:170 | reverse complement strand
CGACGATGCCGCCGCTGATCCTCTCGCCGAGCGTCTCATAGGCGGCGTGCGCCATCTGCCACGCGGCCTTTCCGACGGCCACAAGGCAGACGCGGCCGGGGAACGCGGCGTTTTCCAGCGCGCGGCGGACCGCCGCGTCCGGCTGCACGGCCCGGAGGGCGCTGTGCAGGATCGTTTCCGCAGTTTCACGAAGCTTCTTATCCATGCTGTATTCCTTCCCACGGGCCGCGCCGGCCCGCTTGTTTTCTGCTAGGGTGTATTCTTCCACCTCCCAATGTGACCGGAAACGAGGAAATTTTGCGTTGAGCAAGACATTTTTTCGCAGGAATACTGACGTATTCCAAGGAAAAATGGCGCAGCGCAGCGTGAAAAGGTCCGCTGTCCGGGTGCGTTGGGAGTTGGAAGAATAGACCCTACATACTATATCCGATTTCCCGCCGAAAGGCAAGCGATATGCCGTACAGATGCAGAACGGCGCCCGCATCCGAAAAGGACGGCGGGCGCCATTGTGAAACGGCAGGCCGGTCGGTGGTCTGCTCTCTGCCGGGGGGTGGTCAGAGGGCGCCTGTGACCGGCCTGAACTGCGGCCATTTCGTTTGCAGATGCAAGCAAACTTGTGACTGCACTTCTAGTTTAGCACATGCGGCCCGCATTTACAAGGAAAAATTGCAGCTTTTTGCCCGAACATGCTCCGGCGGAGCCATAGTGCAGCTTTTTTTGACGGATACCGGTGCATTTGGCCCCGGTATCGGAATTGCAGATACCCGGCAGCAGAAGAAATAATGACGGGGCGCTTGATGTTTTCCGGCGCGTTTGCTATGATGGGATGGCTCATGCGGCAAAAGCCCTTGCCGCATTCCGGAGCACTATTTTCTCGAAAGGGTGAACACCATGCAATATGACGTAATCATCATCGGTGCCGGTCCCGGCGGTATTTTTTCGGCCTATGAGCTGTCGAAGCTCTGCCCGGAGGAGAAGATCGCCGTCTTTGAGGAGGGCCAGCCGCTCGAAAAGCGCAAATGCCCCATCGACGGCAAAAACGTGAAGCGCTGCATTGGCTGTCCGACCTGTGCGATCATGAACGGCTTCGGCGGAGCCGGAGCCTTTTCCGACGGAAAATACAACATCACCAACGATTTCGGCGGTACGCTCCACCAGTATATCGGCAAAAAGCAGGCGCTGGAGCTGATGCACTACGTTGACGAGATCAACGTCACCCACGGCGGCGAGGGTACGAAGCTCTATTCCACGGCGAACAGCGCCTTCAAGACCCGCTGCCTGCAAAACAACCTCCATCTGCTGGATGCCTCCGTGCGCCATCTCGGCACGGACATCAACTTCGTCGTCCTTACGAACCTGTTCGAGGAGCTGAAGGAGAAGGTCGATTTCCATTTCCGCACGCCGGTGCGGCGCGTTCTGGCTAAGGACGGCGGCTATGAGATCGTCACGGACACGGGGAGCTTCACCTGTAAGCAGTGCATCATTTCCGTTGGACGCAGCGGCAGCAAGTGGATGGAGGGCGTGTGCGCGGAGCTTGGCATCGGCACGCAGTCCAACCGCGTGGACATCGGCGTGCGCGTGGAGCTTCCGGCGGAGATCTTCAAGCATTTGACCGACGAGCTTTATGAAAGCAAGATCGTCTATAAAACGGAGAAATATCAGGATCTGGTGCGCACGTTCTGCATGAACCCGAAGGGTGCGGTCGTGAACGAAAACACCAACGGCATCGTGACCGTCAACGGCCACAGCTATGAGGACCCGGCCCGTCAGACGGAGAATACCAACTTCGCCCTGCTCGTCTCCAAGCACTTTACCGAGCCGTTCAAGGATTCCAACGGCTACGGCGAATCCATCGCGCGGCTGTCGAACATGCTCGGCGGCGGCGTCATGGTGCAGCGCTTCGGCGACCTTATCCGCGGCCAGCGCTCGACGCAGAAGCGCATCGACAAATCCTTCGTCACGCCGACGCTTTCCGCCACGCCGGGCGACCTCTCGCTGGTCATTCCGAAGCGCATCCTCGACGGCATCATCGAAATGATCTATGCGCTCGACAAGATCGCGCCGGGCACCGCCAACGATGACACGCTCCTCTATGGCGTGGAGGTCAAGTTCTACAACATGGAGGTCTGCGTGAACGAGGATCTGGAGGCGGAGAACAACCGCGGTCTGTTCATCATCGGCGACGGCAGCGGCATCACGCACTCCCTGTCCCACGCCTCGGCCAGCGGCGTCTACGTCGCGCGCCATCTCGCGGCGCAGAAGGACTGAGCTGCGGAGGGCCGCCTCTGCGGCAGAAAGGAAGCCTTTATGGAAGCGCTTGCGATTCTCATTCTTCTGGCGCTGGGCGGATGGGCGGTCTATGCCGTCCGGTCGGCAAAACGCAAAAAGGGCGGCTGCGGCTGCGGATGCAGCGGCTGCAACGGCTGCGAGCGGAAAAAATGAGCGGCCCGCCGGAGCCGGCGGACAACGAAATATCTGGAATGCCTCCCGGAAACAAGCCATAGACTGTTTCCGGGAGGTGCTTGTATGATTCCATTTTTCAGACGCAACGGAAGGCTCATGCTGGCCGGGATCGCCGTCAGCCTGTTCTGCTTTGCGCTTTCGGCACTGTTTACGGCGCAGAGTGCCGTTCCGACCGGCTCCTGGGGCCTGAGCTTCCGCACGGAGGGCCAGCCTCCCATCGGCAACGCCACCGCCGCCGCGCTGCGCAATTACGACGCGGTCTACGTCGGTGACCCCGGAGAAAAGGTGATCTATCTGACATTCGACGCCGGATATGAAAACGGCTGCACGGCGCAGATCCTCGACGTGCTGAAGGCGCGGGAGGTCCCGGCGGCGTTTTTCGTGGTCGGGAACTATTTGCAGACCGCGCCGGAGCTGGTGCAGCGGATGGCGGACGAGGGGCATCTGGTCGGAAACCACACCGAGCACCACTGGGATATGTCGCGCATCGCGGACCGGGAGACGTTCCGGAAGGAGCTGGAAACGGTCGAGGAGCAGTACCGGGAGCTGACCGGACAGGAGATGGAGAAATTCTACCGCCCGCCGCAGGGCGTCTACAGCGAGGAAAATCTCAGGATGGCGAAGGAGCTGGGCTATAAGACCGTGTTCTGGAGCCTTGCGTATGTGGACTGGTATCAGGACGATCAGCCGACGGCGGAGCAGGCGTTTTCCAAGCTCATCCCGCGCATCCATCCCGGCGCGGTCGTGCTGCTGCACAGCACGTCGCAGACCAACGCCGCCATTCTCGACGAGCTGATCGGCAAATGGGAGGCGCTGGGCTACCGCTTCGGGCGGCTCGAGGAGCTTTTTGACTGACGCAATCACCATTTGCGGCCTCCGGCATAACATGGAATGAGCGGGCGAGAAACGCTGCGCTGATTCTGGAATTCTGGGAGGTTATTGTTTATGTCCTGCAACTCTTCGGGCATCTATGCGTTTGGCAACAGCTGGTGGTGGATCATCATTCTGATCCTCATCTTCGGCCTTGGCAATAACGGCAGCTGCGGCTGCGGCTGCGACAACAACGGCTGCGGCTGCTGAGCCTTACATGCGGCAGGGGAGACGGTGCGCCGTCTCCCCTTTTCTTATACGGACTGCGCCCGTAGGGGCGATGTTCAGCCTGTTTTCGGATGCGCCGGAGGCATCCCGCACCGGCTGGTGCAGAAAAGATATAGCCCGCGGAGCGGCGGATGCGTGGGAAACCGCTTTTCTGACCCTTGCGGGCGGCGCGAAAAAACGCTATACTATAGGCAATTGGATTACAATTTGGAGGAAACGCCATGAAAAAGCCGTTTCTGGAAGCCGGTCAGATCGTCAGCACGCACGGCGTGCGCGGAGAGCTGAAAATCATGCCGTGGGCCGACGATCCCGAGTTCCTGCTCGATTTTGATACGATCTATCTGGGCGGAAAGCCCTGCCGCGTCGTGTCCAGCCGCGTGCAGAAGACCTGCGTGCTGATGAAGCTGGAGGGGATCGACGACGTGGACGCCGCCGCGCGTCTGCGCGGGCAGACGGTCTGCATCCGGCGCGAGGACGCGCAGCTGCCCGAGGGCGCGATGTTCATTGCCGACCTGATCGGCCTGAAGGTGCTCTGCGGAGACGAGACGATCGGCAAGGTCACGGAAATTCTTCAGCGGCCCGGAAACGACGTCTACGTCGTCAAGGGCGCGCATGAATACCTCATTCCCGCCGTTCCGGAGTTTATTCTGGAGCGTGATCCGGACGAGGGCTATATCCGCGTCCGGCTGATCGAAGGAATGCGCACTGATGAGATTTGACATTATGACGCTTTTTCCCACCTCGGTGGACGCCATGATGCAGGAAAGCATCCTTGGCCGCGCACAGAGGAAGGGACTGATCGAGATCCACGCCCACCAGATCCGGGACTACACGACCAACCGGCAGAATCAGGTGGATGATTACCCTTACGGCGGCGGACGCGGTGCGATCCTGCAGTGCGATCCGCTCTACAACTGCTGGACGGCCATCTGCGATGAGATCGGCGCGCCGGTGCATACGATCTTCCTTTCCCCGTGCGGGGCGGTGTTCGATCAGGAGAAGGCGCGGCAGCTGCGCGACAGCTGCGAAAACATCATTCTGGTCTGCGGACACTATGAGGGCGTCGATCAGCGCTTTCTGGACGAGTGCGTGGATGAGGAGATCTCCGTCGGCGACTTCGTCCTGACCGGCGGCGAGCTTCCCGCGATGTGCATTGCCGACGCCGTTTGCCGTCTGGTGCCGGGCGTCCTCGGAGACGAGGTCTGCTTCACGGACGAGAGCCACTGGGACGGCCTGCTCGAATACCCGCAGTATTCCCGTCCGGACGAGTGGCACGGGCTGCGCGTGCCGGAGGTGCTGCTTTCGGGAAACCACGCGATGGTGGACCGGTGGCGCAAAAAGCAGGCGATCCTGCGCACGATGCGCTGCCGCCCGGATATGTTCGGGAAGCTCCGCTTCCCATACAAGACCCGCGCAGAGAAAAAATTCATTGCGGAGCTGGAGGCTGAAGATGTGCAATTCCGAGATCGAGACCCTAAAAACCTGGATCGAAGCAAGTGACAATATCGTCTTTTTCGGCGGAGCCGGTGTGTCCACGGAGTCCGGCATCCCGGATTTCCGCAGCACGGACGGGCTTTACCACCAGAAGTTTGAATACCCGCCGGAAACGATCCTGAGCCATACGTTTTTCTATCAGCATACGGAGTATTTCTACCGCTTTTACCGCGAAAAAATGCTCCCGCTGGAGGCGGAGCCGAACGCCGCGCACCGGGCGCTGGCCGCGCTGGAGCGGGCGGGAAAGCTCCGTGCCATCGTGACGCAGAACATCGACGGCCTGCACCAGAAGGCAGGAAGCAAAAACGTCTACGAGCTGCACGGCTCGATCTGGCGCAACTACTGCACGAAATGCGGCAAGTCCTATTCCGCGGAGTTTATCCGGGACAGCGGCGGCGTGCCGCACTGCGCCTGCGGCGGACTCATCAAGCCCGACGTGGTGCTCTATGAGGAGGGCTTGGACGAGAAAACGATCAAGGGCGCCGTCCGCGCCATCGCGGAGGCGGACGTGCTGATCGTCGGCGGAACGTCCCTGACGGTCTATCCCGCTGCCGGACTGATCCGCTATTACGGCGGAAACCGGCTCGTGCTCATCAACCGCGACGAGACGCCCTATGACGGCTATGCAAACCTGATCTTCCGGGAGCCGATCGGGCAGGTGCTCGGGCAGTGCGTGAATGGGGAGAGCGTATGAACGAACGTGACCGCTGGGTCGATTGGACCGCGGAAATTCAGGCGCTGGCGCAGTTACCTACGGAAAGGACCCCTACGACCTCGAACGCTACACCCGCCTGCGGGAGATCGCGGCGGAAATGATCGCCTGCAAGGCGGATATCTCCGTGGAAAAGGCAAGAGACCTCTTCTGCTGTGAGACCGGCTATCAGACGCCGAAGGTCGATACCCGCGCCGCCGTCTTTCAGGACGGGCGGCAGCTTTCGGGAGAATCTCGAAACGACGGAGAGCCGCTGGTTCAGCCGCGAGGAGCTTCCGGAAAACCTTGCGGAGGAGAAGGTCACGAAGGAGCAGCTCTGGATGTGCTTCGACGCGAAGGACGATCCAAACTGGCAGCCGATGCTCGATTGAGCAGGCGCAGCAGAAAAGCGCTTTATGCCCGCCGTGCGCTGCGAGGTTTTGACAGACAAATGCCCGCCTTTTTGGCGGGCATTTCGGCGCTATAGGCGTATTTACCATTTTTCGGCTTGCAAAACGGCGGAAAATCCACTACAATAATTGCCGTTTACTCTTCAAAGGCAGGTTTTTATCATGCAGCGCGAATCCTTCCGTTCCCGCCTCGGGTTTCTGCTCGTCAGCGCGGGCTGCGCCATCGGCATCGGCAATGTCTGGCGCTTTCCCTATGTCACCGGCAAATATGGCGGCGGACTCTTTGTCCTCCTGTATCTGGTCTGCCTGCTGGTCATGGGCGTGCCGGTTTTGACGATGGAGCTGGCCGTCGGCCGCGCAGGACGCAAAAGCGCCGTGCTGGCCTACCGCAAGCTGGAAAAGCCCGGACAGAAGTGGCACATCCACGGCTGGTTCTGCCTGACCGGCTGCTTCCTGCTGATGATGTACTACACCACCGTCACCGGCTGGATGGTCATTTATTTCGGGAAATTCCTGACCGGCGCGTTCCGCAGCGGCATGGACGCCGAGGCCATCGGCAATGTTTTCGGCGAAATGCTGGCAGACCCCGGCCAGATGGGCCTCTGGACGGAGCTTGTCGTCATTGCGGGCTTCCTTGTTTGCAGCTTCGGCCTGCAAAACGGCCTTGAGCGCGTCTCCAAGCTCATGATGCTGGCGCTGCTGGCGCTGATCGTGCTGCTGGCTGTTCACAGTCTGACGCTGCCCGGCGCGGCGGAGGGAATGCACTTCTATCTGGTGCCGTCGCTCGATGGGATCCGGGAAAACGGACTCGGCGCGACGGTCACGGCGGCCATGAATCAGGCGTTCTTTACCCTGAGCCTCGGCATTGCCGCCATGGAGATCTTCGGAAGCTATATGTCGGACGAGCACACGCTGCCGGGCGAGGCCGTGCGCATCTGTGTGCTGGACACCTTTGTGGCGCTGATGGCCGGAACGATCATTTTCCCGGCGTGCTTCTCCTTCGGTGTGGAGCCGAACGACGGCCCGGCGCTCATTTTCCGGACGCTCCCGAACGTCTTTACAAACATGGCGGGCGGCCGCCTCTGGGGGACGCTGTTCTTCCTGTTCATGATTTTCGCCAGCTTCTCGACGGTGCTGGCTGTTCTTGAAAACATCCTTGCCATCTGCATGGACACCTTCGGCTGGAGCCGGAAAAAGGCCGCCGCCGTCAACTGCGTGCTGCTGCTTGTGCTGAGCCTGCCGTGTGTGTTCGGCTACAACATCTGGTCTGGCCTGCATCTGATCGGCGGGCGCGACGTGCTCGACACGGAGGATTTCCTTGTCAGCAATCTGCTGCTGCCCATCGGCTCGCTGGTCTATCTGCTCTTCTGCGTCAGCAAGTGGGGCTGGGGCTTCGACCGGTATCTGGAGGAGGCCAACAAGGGCGGCGGCCTGAAGCTTTCAAGAAAGCTCAAGCCGTATTTCCAGTGGGTTCTGCCGGTGCTGATTCTGATTATTCTGATTCAGGGGCTGCTCTGAGCATATCCCGAAAAGACGCAGTGTTCTGCGGCTTTTCAGCAGGCGGAGGCTGCCGCGAAAACATCCGAAGGAGGCTGTCATGTACCGGGATCTGACAAAGGGAAATATCACAAAGGGGCTCGTGCTGTTTGCGCTGCCGATGATCGCGGGAAACCTCCTTCAGCAGCTCTACAACATCGCCGATACGCTGATCGTGGGCCGCGCGCTCGGGCGCAATGCGCTGGCCGCCGTCGGGTCGGCGTACACGCTCATGACGTTTTTGACGTCGGTTTTCCTCGGCCTGTCCATGGGCGCGGGCGCGCTGTTTTCCATCTGTCTCGGGAAGCAGGACAAGCCGTCGCTCCGCAGCGCCGTTGCGCACGCGCTGGGGCTGATCCTCGGCGTGACGCTGCTGCTGAACGCGGCGGTCTATCTGTTCCTCGATGAAATCCTGCTGTTTTTGCAGATTCCGGCGGAGCTTGCCGCCGATATGCGCACCTATCTTCTGATTATTTTTGCCGGATTGCTTGCGACCTCCGTTTATAATTTCTTCGCGTGCCTGCTGCGCGCGGTCGGAAATTCCGTCGCGCCGCTCTGGTTTCTCGGGATTTCCGCACTTTTGAACATCGGGCTTGACCTGCTGTTCGTGCTGGTCTTTCACTGGGGCATTGCGGGCGCGGCCGCCGCGACCGTGTTTTCGCAGTATGTCTCCGGCGTCGGCCTGCTGGCCTACACGTTCCTGCGCTGCCGGGAGTTTCTTCCGTCGCGGGCGGAGCTTCGCTTCCGGAGAGAAATTTTGCGGGAGCTACTCGACCTCTCGATGCTCACCTGCGCACAGCAGTCGGCCATGAACTTCGGCATTCTGCTCATTCAGCGGCTGGTGGACAGCTTCGGCCCCATCACGATGGCCGCCTTTGCGGCGGCGGTCAAGATCGACACCTTTGCCTATCTGCCGGTGCAGGATTTCGGCAATGCATTCTCCACGTTTGTGGCGCAGAACTTCGGCGCGGGCCGGACGGAGCGGCTCCGCAGGGGCTTCCGTCAGGCGCTTCTGCTCAGCGCCGGATTTTCCGTCGTGCTCTCCGCGCTGGTCTGCATTTTTGCCCATCCGCTCATGCGCATCTTCGTGCAGGCCGGGGAGACGGAGGTGCTTGCGGCGGGCGTGCGCTATCTGCGCGTGGAGGGCGCGTTCTATGCGGGGATCGGCTGCCTGTTCCTGCTCTATGGCTTCTACCGCGCGGTCAAGCGCCCCGGCATGTCGGTCGTTTTGACGGTGATCTCGCTCGGGACGCGCGTGGCGCTGGCCTATGCGCTGGCGGGAACACTGGGCGAGGTCGGCATCTGGGCGGCCATTCCCATCGGCTGGGCGCTGGCCGACCTCACGGGTCTCGGCTATTATCTGCTCCGCAGGACGAAGCTCCTCGGCGGAATGGAAAAAGCGGAAATATGAAAAACCGGCGCGGCCCAATTTCGGGCCGCGCCGTTTGCGCGTCTGAGACGGTCTGTACACGATGCGGACGGCTCAGTCTGCGTCGGAGGCAAGGCGGCTGTCGCCGGTGGCGTAGTCGATGACCACGCCGGGCTGGACATTGTAGCAGTAGACGCAGAACTGAACGCCCACGCCCTCGTCCTCCACGGAATACGCCTCCATCAGGACGCCGGAGGCGACGAGATCGTCGCCCTCAAAGACCGGCGTGACGCGGTAGAGGACGTGATTGTCCGTTTCGTCCACATAGTTGTTGACCTCGTTCTCGAACGGGAGCATTCCGGTCGTGTTGAGGTAGCGCGTGCCGGTGATGAGATTTTTCGGGTTGGCGTTCTCTCCGGCAAGCTGATAGCCGATCAGGTGGCAGCGGTTGTAGAGGTAATTGCCCTCGACGAGGCCGTTGTAGCGGATGGTGTGCCAGCCGGAGGGCTTGACGCTGCCGATCTTGCCGCGCGGCTCGGTCGGCATGATCTCCTGACAGATGTTCGCATAGGCGACGCCGCAGCGGCCCAGCTCGTCCAGCTCACTGTAGGTCTCAAAGGCGTCGGTCGTCCAGTCGGACTCGGTGAAGAACGGCTCGCCGCCGTTGATCTCGACGTAGGCCTCGCCGGAATAGGCGGGAATGTCGTCCATGGAGACGGGCAGCGCCGCCTGGCTTCCCGGATCGCGCAGCGCCAAAAACGCCGCGATCAGGCAGATCACCAGCGCCAGAACCGGGGAGAGCTTTGCGGGACGGACCGCGCCCTTGCGGCGCGTTTTCGATTTCGGCATAGAATGAGGCCCCTTTCAGAAAATGGCCGAACGGCTCCGGCAGAATGCGCGCCGCGAAAAGGCCGGCTGTCCGGGGGCGTTGAAAGCTTTCAGATACACCCTAGGGAGCATCCTGCTCCGGCGGCTGCACGACGGGCGGCTGCGGCTCCCGCCGTTTCCAGACGCGGGAGAGCAGCTGATTGAGATAAGCGCCGTAGAAAAGGATCGAGAGGCAGACATACAGCCAGATCATGGTCAGCAGAATGGTGCTCAGACTGCCGTAGAGCGCAGAATAGTGATTGGAGTGATTGACGTAGGCGGAAAACGCCGCAGAAAAGCCGAGCCACGCCGCCGCTGCGGCCAGCGCGCCGGGCAGCACATAGAGGAAGCGCTCCCTCCGGTTTGGAAGGAAGAGATAGAGCGCGGCGAAAAAGACGGTGAGCAGCACCAGGGAGTACAGGTGCATGTGCTTCAAAAGCCCGGACAGGGGAAGATAGAGCCGGAGATCGTGCAGCTGAAGCAGGTCGAGGATGCGCTTGCCGAACACGTTCAGCAGCAGCGTCAGCAGCAGCGCGACCATGGTCAGCAGCGTATAGCCCATGCAGATCAGCCGCCGCCGGAGCCACGGGCGGGTCTCCTTTGCGCCGGTGACGTTGTTCAGCCCGCAGAGGATGCTGTGCAGGCCACGCGAGGCCGACCAGAGCATCATCACGACGCTGATGGACAAAATGGCGGTCGAGCGCCCGGCGTAGAGATCGTTGGTCAGATAGTCGAAAAAGGGCCAGAGCGTTTCCGGCACCAGCAGCTCGATAAAGGACAGAAGATCCGCCTGCGTCACGGGGATGTATTGCAGCACGGACAGCAGCAGGATCGCAAGCGGAAACAGAGACAGCAGCAGAAAGTAGGATGCGTTTCCCGCGCAGGCCGGGATATCCAGTCCGGGCACCTCGGAAATGATCCGCTTTATTGGCTTGGGAAGCTTCATGGAACACCTCGAACGCAGAATCTCCGGCACAGCCCGGCCGGAAGGAGTATTTTCCCTAGGGTGTATTCTTCCAACTCCCAATGTGACCGGCAGCGAGGAATTTTTGCGTTGAGCAAGACATTTTTTCGCAGGAATACTGACGTATTCCAAGGAAAAATGGCGCAGCGCAGCGTGAAAAGGTCCGCTGTCCGGGTGCGTTGGGAGTTGGAAGAATACACCCCAAGTATATCATATTCTGCATAGGAATCAAGGAAAATTCGCACAGAAGTCGGAGGAACCCGCACTTTTCCGCAGATCGGCAGACAGGTACTTTTCGACAAGCGCGGATGCAAAAAGGAAGAGAAAGGAACGGAATTCCTGCACTACGACTAAAAATTCGGAAGATTTCCGAAAAGTTTTTATGGAAATGTCGAAAAACCACGAAACATTTTCGTTTCATTTTCGTGCAGCCTGTGCTTCAATAAGCCCGGAGGCGATGAATAATGCAGAGAGAAGAACGGATCTACGAACGCAGGGCAGCCGCACAGGACGGAAGGCGGCTTCGGCTGGAATACTGCCGGCTGGAGACGCCGGACGAAAACACAACAAGCTTCGGCGCGGCAATCCGCTGTGTGTCGGACGGCTGCGAGGACTACGCGGCGCTGCCGGATATCACGAGCAGTCCGGAGCGCATCATGCAGCTGCTGACGCAGCTGGCGGACGGAGCCGTGACGCCGGTCTCTCTGCGCGAGATCGTCGAGGACTGGCTGTAAGGGATTTTTTCGGCGCGAAAAGCGAGTTTTTTCCGGTATGTACTGGACATGCAGGCGCTTTTTTGATATAATGCATAAAAATGTTTGCCGACGGGAGGAGAACCGTTATGAAATGTCCGTATTGTGGGTATCAGGAGAGCAAGGTCGTGGATTCCCGCCACTCCGAGGACGGCCAGAGCATCCGCAGAAGAAGAGAGTGCCTGTCCTGCCAGAAGCGCTTTACGACCTATGAGACGGTGGAGAGCCTGCCAATGGTCGTGATCAAGCGCGACAACAGCCGTCAGTCCTTCGACCGCAATAAGGTCTTGAACGGAATGCTCCGCGCCTGCGAAAAGCGTCCGGTCGCCATGGCGGATCTCGAGGCGGCGGCGGACGAGATCGAGCAGGTCATCCAGAATTCGCTTGACCGCGAGGTCTCGACCACGCAGATCGGCGAGCTGGTCATGGAGCGGCTCAAGCCGCTCGACGAGGTCGCATATGTGCGCTTCGCGTCGGTCTACCGGCAGTTCAAGGACATCAACAGCTTCATGCGGGAGCTGAATAAGATCCTGGAAGAGAAATAAGAAAAACGAGTCCCTGCCGCAGCGCGGCAGGGACCTTTTGCGGCGATTATGCGTCCGATGCGGTTGGGGCCGGGCGGCCCCGTCAGAGGATGTTGGCGAACGTCGGCAGCTGCATCTGGCGGATATGCTGGATCTTGGAGATCATTTCCGCGCAGGAGGCGGCGAAATCGTCGCCGTCCTCCAGCAGTGCATATTGATAGAGCGAGGAAAAGCCGGTCGTCACATCGTCTACCTCGCTGTGCTGCAGGACGATGTCGAAAAAGCGCTCCTGCGCCTTCCAGCTTTCGCCGGCGGAAAGAACGGCGTCGGCAGCGGCAGCATAATCCTGCCGCTCCGCCTGGATCTGGGCCAGCCGCAGCGTATTGAGTGTGGTCAGGGCCTCACTGCGGACCTGCGCACAGGCGAACACACAGAAGGCCAACGTCAGAGCCAGCGTCAGCAGCGCGATCAGCAGATGCTTCATTGATCGGCCTCCTTTCGGATGGAGAGATAGAGCCTGCCGGACGGCTCGGCGGTCAGAAGATACACATCCCGCACGGCGCAGTGATAGTGCGAGAGCTGCTCCTTGACCCAAGCCTCCGTCCGCCCGGCGAGACGGAGATTTTCATGCAGCAGCCTGCCGCCGCTGATGAGCGTGACGGGAAGCTGAAGCGCGTCCACATGGATGCCAGCGTCCTTTGCGGTGGCGGGCTGATGCTTTGGATACAGCAGGGTGCTGATGGAGCCGTTCGTTTCCAGAATGGCGTATTGGACGGTCGTGAGATCGGTCACGCCCTGAAGGCGCAGAAATTCCGTCAGCTCGTCGGGCGTGACGCGCGTTTTCCGAAGATTCTGCTGCTCCAGCTTTCCGTCGTGCATCAGCACGACCGGCTTTCCGCAGAAAAAGCGGCGCATCGGCACGCTGTGATAGACCAGCACGGAGAGCAGCAGCTCAATGGCCAGTACGACGAGGATCGGGATAAGCCCGGAGAGCAGGGGAATGCCCTCGTCCTGCATGGGGACGGAGGCCAGATCGGCGATGAGCATGGTCACGACAAATTCCGTCGGCTCCATCTGCCCGAGCTGGCGTTTGCCCATGAGGCGGATGACGAGGATGAGCGCCAGATAGAGGATCACGGCGCGCGCGAAGGATACCAGCATTGTAAAACCTCCCTTTCCCGATAGTATTTGCCGGAAAAGGCGGCGGATATACCGGGCGGCGAAAACTTTTGCTGTTCTTTCCGGCGGGAATATGCTATACTATAAAATACTATCCCTGATACGAGGTGTCTTATGGCGGAATTTCGTTCGACCGAGGAGCTGGAGCACGCGAGCTTGCAGCGAGAGACGGAAAAGCAGGAGAAGCAGGCGTATACCCCCCGTCCCAAGTGGCAGCTGGCTGCGGCATGGGCGTTGGCGGCGCTGCTGCTGGCGTCGTTTCTGGGCATATGCTACTGGCTGGCCTTCGGAAAATTCTGAGCGGGGCGGCATATGGTCATTCTTGGGATCGACCCCGGCTACGCCACGACCGGCTTCGGTGTGGTACAGAGCCTTCCGGGAACGCTGAAGCTGCTCAACTACGGAACCATCACCACGCCCACAACGCTGACGTTTCCGCAGCGGCTTGAAATGCTCTACGACGATATGGTGCAGCTGATCGATACGGTCAGACCGGACGCCATCGCGGTGGAGGAGCTGTTCTGGGGACACAACGTCACGACCGGCATCGGCGTGAGCCACGGGCGCGGCGTCATTTTGCTGGCAATCGCAAAGTCCGGCGTACCGCTGTTTGAATACACGCCGGGACAGGTCAAGCAGGCCGTCGTCGGCTACGGCAGCGCCGAAAAGCGGCAGGTCATGGACATGACGCGGCGCATCCTCAAGATGGAGAAGGTCGCGCGGCCGGACGACGCCGCCGACGCCATCGCCATCGCCCTGTGCCACGCGCGGAGCACGACCTCGCTGCTCAGCCGCAGCGGGCTTACCTGAAAGGGAGGAACACCATGTTCTATTATCTGAACGGCACGGTCACCGTGCTGGATACGGGTCTGGCCGTCATTGACTGCGGCGGCGTGGGCTATAAATGCTATACGTCGAATTATACGCTGGCGCAGCTTCAGCTTGGAAAGCAGGCGAAGCTGTTTACCTACTGCAACATCCGCGAGGATGCGTTTGATATTTTCGGCTTTTCCTCGCGTGAGGAGCTGCGCTGCTTCGAGCTGCTGCTCACGGTCTCCGGCGTCGGAACGAAGGCGGCGCTGGCGATCTTGTCGATCGCTTCGCCGGATCAGTTTACGCTGGCCGTGCTGACGCAGGACGAAAAGACGCTGACCATGGCGCAGGGCGTGGGCAAAAAGATGGCCTCGCGCATCCTGCTGGAGCTGAAGGATAAGCTCGGCGGCGCGCAGCTCGAGCTGAACAACGGTGTGCAGATGACCGGAGCACCCGTCGTTCACGGCAGCAAGTCCGCCGAGGCGACCGCCGCGCTGGCCTCTCTCGGCTATTCTCAAGGCGAGATCGGCGCCGCGCTCAAGGGCGTGGATGTCGAGCATCTGAGCGTGGAGGAGATCGTCCGGCAGGCGCTGCGCGCGATGGTCATGAAATAAGGAGGTTTCGGCATGAGCCTTGATTTTTCTCAGGAATACGAAGCGCCCATCGTCACGACGAGCCTCACCCCACAGGACGACGGCGAGGTCAGCCTGCGGCCCCGGACGCTGGCGGACTACACCGGTCAGGAGAAGGCAAAGGGAAACCTCTCGGTCTATATCGAGGCGGCCAGACGGCGCAATGAGCC
The DNA here is from genome assembly GCA_000436735.1 of Firmicutes bacterium CAG:170. GTDB lineage: Bacteria > Bacillota > Clostridia > Oscillospirales > Oscillospiraceae > CAG-170. The sequence continues at coordinate 39,939 of FR887217.1, read as the reverse complement.
GCTTGACCATGTGCTGCTCTACGGCCCTCCGGGCCTCGGCAAGACGACCCTTGCGGGCGTCATCGCCAATGAGATGGGCGTCAACATCCGCGTCACCTCCGGCCCGGCCATTGAAAAGGCGGGCGACCTTGCGGCGCTGCTGACGAACCTCGCGCCGGGGGATATTCTGTTCATCGACGAGATCCACCGCCTGAACCGTGCCGTGGAAGAAATTCTGTATCCGGCGATGGAGGATTACGCCATCGACATTATTATCGGGAAAGGCCCCTCGGCCAATTCCATCCGGCTCGACCTGCCGCGCTTCACGCTCATCGGCGCGACCACGCGCGCCGGTCAGCTGTCCAGCCCCCTGCGCGACCGCTTCGGCGTGCAGCTCCGGCTGGAGCTGTATACCAAGGCGGAGCTTGCGCGCATCGTGACGCGGTCGGCGGCGCTGCTCGGCGTGGACATCGACCCCAGCGGCGCGGAGGAGATCGCCTCCCGTTCGCGCGGGACGCCGCGTATTGCCAACCGGATGCTCCGGCGCGTGCGCGATTTCGCGCAGCTCTATTATGACGGCGTCATCACCCGCGAGGCGGCTGACCACGCGCTCGGACGGCTCGAGGTCGATTATCTGGGTCTCGACGCCATCGACCGCCGGATGCTGACGGCCATTATCCGCAATTACGGCGGGGGGGCGGGCGGGCTGGGGA
>FR887217.1:0-39240 GCA_000436735.1 Firmicutes bacterium CAG:170 | reverse complement strand
GGGGGGGGGGGGGGGGGGGGGGGGGGGGGCCATGGGCGAGGAAGCCGTGACGCTCGAGGATGTCTACGAGCCGTATCTGATGCAGATCGGCTTTCTGACGCGCACGCCGCGCGGCCGCTGCGTGACGCAGCTGGCCTACGATCATCTGCATATCGAAAATCCAAACGGCGCAAATACTGCGCAGGAGCAGCCGGAACAGCTGCGGTTTTAACAGGAGTGATAGATTATGGGAAAGCTTTTTGGTACGGACGGAATCCGCGGTGTGGCAAATGAAACGCTCGACTGCCGCCTTGTCTACNNNNGGGGCGGCCGCCTGGCCTACCGTGTCGGACAGGCGGCGGCGATCTCGCTGACGAAGAAGCCCGGCGTGAAGCCGAGCGCCGTGATCGGCAAGGACACGCGCATTTCCTCCGACATGCTCGAAGGCGCGCTGATCGCGGGCCTGACGGCCTCGGGCTGCAACGTTGTGCGTCTGGGCGTGATCCCCACGCCGGGCGTGGCCTATCTGACGGTCAAGCTGCACGCCGACGCGGGCGTGGTCATCTCGGCCTCGCACAATCCGTTTGAGCACAACGGGATCAAGATGTTCTCCGGCGAGGGCTTCAAGCTCAGCGACGCGCTGGAGGAGGAGATCGAGAGCCTGATCCTGCGGGAGGGTGAGCTGCCGGTCAAGACCGGCGCGGCGCTTGGTCAGGTCATGGACGGCGCGTTTACGGCGGAGCAGTATCTGGACCATCTGGCGTCTACCGTCGGCCAGCTGCCGCGGATGCGGGTGCTGATCGACTGCGCCAACGGCGCGGCCAGCGCCACGGCGCGGAAGCTCTTCTCACGCTTTGCGCTGAACGTGGATTACATCAACGACACGCCGAACGGCGTCAACATCAACAACCACTGCGGCTCGACGCATATCGAGATGCTGGCCGAAAAGGTGCGCGAGGGCGGCTATGCGCTCGGTCTCGCGTTCGACGGCGACGCCGACCGCTGCCTTGCCGTGGATGAAAACGGCGGGCTGATCGACGGCGACCAGATCATGGCCATCTGCGCCGACACCCTGACGAAGCAGGGGAAGCTTACCGGCAGCGGCTTTGTGGCGACGGTCATGTCGAACATCGGCCTGCACAAATACTGCGCCGAGCACGGCCTGCGGCTGCTCTGCGCGGCGGTCGGCGACCGGAACGTGCTGGAAATGATGCAGCGCGAGGGTATGGCCCTCGGCGGCGAGCAGTCCGGCCACATCATTTTCCTGGAGCATATGACGACGGGCGACGGCCAGTTGGCCGCGCTCCAGCTGCTGAGCATTCTGGCGCAGTCCGGCAGAAGGGCCAGCGAGCTGGCCAGCGCCGTCACGCGCTATCCGCAGGTGCTCCTGAACGTCCGCGTCGGCGGAAACGACGAGAAGAAGGCCATCATGGAAAGCCCGCTGCTCGGCGAGGCGATCCGGAAGGCGGAGGCGGGCCTCGGCGGCAATGGCCGCGTGCTGGTGCGCGCGTCCGGCACGGAGCCGCTCATCCGCGTGATGGTCGAGGCCGGAAGCGAACAGACGGCGCGCGAAACGGCGGAGACGCTGGTGCATGCCGTCGAAAATTTACAAAAATAAAGCAGTATATAAATTTATATTTATTTACTATTGACAAGCGCCCCGCGTTTGCATATAATGGGAAATACAGGCGAACGAGCCGCTGCCATACGGCGGCCGGACGCCTCACGCCAGCTGTAACTGTGATGCCTCTTTTGTACGATCTCTTTTGTACTTAGTGATGACGATCTCAGCAAAGAACGCGGCAACCCCCAGCGTAAACAGCGTCTGCTGTTCGCATATATGAGTCCCTGTAACTACGAGCGCGAGCCGCAATTCTCAGGGCAAAATCACTATTTCGCTAAAGAGAGGTAACATCAATGTACGAAGACAAGACTTTGGTCTGCAAGGAATGTGGCAAGGAGTTTACTTTCACCGCTGGTGAGCAGGAATTCTACGCAGAGAGAGGCTTCCAGAACGAGCCGCAGCGCTGCAAGGCCTGCCGCGACGCTCGCAAGAACTCTACCCGTGGCCCCAGAGAGTATTTCACCGCTACCTGCGCTGCCTGCGGCGGCGAGGCGCGCGTTCCCTTCGAGCCCAAGTCCGATCGCCCCGTCTATTGCAGCGACTGCTTCGCTCGCATGAAGGGTCAGGGCTGATCCCAAACAGAAAACCAGAAGGGCCTTCCCGCAAGGGAAGGCCCTTTTGATACGAATCAGCCTCCGTGTGGTTTTTCATCACACGGAGGCTGAATTTTTATCTGGGTAGTCAGTCGCCCTCGATCATGCGGTAGCCGACGCCGACCTCGGTGAAGATATACATGGGCTGGGCAGGGTTGCGCTCGATCTTGCGGCGGATGTTCGCCATATTGACGCGCAGGATCTGGTTGTCGCTCTTGGCGCTCGGACCCCAAAGCTCCCGGATGAGGTAGTCATAGGTGAGCACCTTTCCGGCGTGCAGGCCCAGCAGCGAGACGAGCTTGTATTCGTTCTGCGTCAGCATGGCGTCGCGGCCCGCGACGAAAACGCGGTGCTTGGCATAGTCGATGGTGAGGTCGCCGGCCTTGAAAATGCCGGTGTTGGCGACGGATTCGCTGCCGATGGGCGTGCGGGTATGGCGGACGGCCGCGCGGATGCGCGCAAGCAGCTCCTCCGTCCCGAAGGGCTTGGTCAGGTAATCGTCCGCGCCTGCGTCCAGCGCGGCGACCTTGTCCTGCTCGTGGCTGCGGGCGGAGACGACGACAATGGGGATCTTCGACCATGCGCGCACGCGCCGCAGGATCTGCATTCCGTCCATGTCCGGCAGACCGAGATCGAGAATGATGATGTCCGGGCAGTGCGAGGCGATCATGGTCTCGGCGATGGTGCCGTTGCGGGCGACCAGAACGTCGTAGCCGTTCGCCGTCAGGATGGCGCTGATGAAATTGCTGATATTCTGTTCATCCTCGATTACGAGGATCTTATCCTTGATCGTCATGATTATCTTCCTCCAGCGGGATCGTAAAACGGAATATGGCGCCGCCGTGCGCGCGGTTTTCGGCCTCCATGGTGCCGCCGTGCGCTTCGACGATGGAAAGACAGACGGAAAGGCCGATGCCCATATTGCGCTTTGCGTCGGAATGGCCCTCATGCGTGTGGGAGAGGTAGCCCTCGAACAGATGGGGGAAGGCCTCCCTGGCGATGCCCTTTCCATTGTCGGCGACCTCAAATACGGCGAGTCCGTCCTCGCGGCGAAGGTGCAGCTCCAGGCGGGTCGTTGTCTGGCCGTGCTGGATGGCGTTTTCCATCAGATTGATGAGCACCTGCTCGATGAGAATGGCGTCCATCGGGATGAGCAGCAGCTCCTCCGGCGCGCGGACGGAGATCTGTACGTCCGGATAACGCCGCCCGAGCTTCATGGCTGCGGAGCTGAGCACCTCTTCTCCGGCCTCCAGCTCCTTCTGGATGGAGGCGCCGCCGGAGACGCGCGTGACCGAAAGCAGATTTTCCACCACGCCGATCAGCCAGTGACTCTCCTCACGGATATTCTGGAGCAGCTCCCTTTGCAGCTCCGGCGAGAGCTCGGCGCCGCTGTCGAGGATGGTATCGATCCCGCCGACGATCGACGTCAGCGGCGTCCGGATGTCGTGGGAAACGGCGCGCAGAAGATTTCCGCGCATTTTCTCCTTCTCGACCTCGGCGCGCAGCTTTTCCTGCTGCTTGATCTGCGAGGTGAGCGTGCCGACGGTCACGGAGACGGCCAGCATCACGACGAACGTCAGCGGATAGCCCGAAAGCGTGAAGTTGAAGGCGTAGTAGGGATAGGTAAATATGTAGTTGATGCCGAACACGCCGATGACCGAGGCCAGCAGGCCGAAGAGATACCCGCTGGTAAAGCGCGAGACGAACACGACGGCCAGCTCGAAGATCAGCGCGACGAATACGTCGCTTTTGTCAAAGAGCCGCAGAAAATGACACAGGAGCGTGGCCAGCACCAGAATGACGATGCAGACGCCGAGATCCCGCCAGCAGAACGGGAACAGCGTTCGCAGCCGCAGACGGAAGCCGGATACCTCTCTGGCCGGTACTGCTTTTTTCATAATCCTCACCCATAATACAATAGCATGTCCTGAGGCGGACGTGCGTTAAAATTTCGTTAAGATACGGTATGCCCGCCGGATGCGGCGCATTCAGGCGCAAATTCGGCAAAGTGCTTTCCGTTTGCGCGCTTGTCGGGAGCTGCTTTGACACGGGCGCAAGTCCGGCAGAGGCCTCTGCCGGACTTGCCGTATCTTTTTGGAGGCACAGTCATGTAAGCGCCCGCGGGGGGCGCTATGCAGAGCGGATCAGCTTCCGCAGCGGCGGCAGCCGCAGCTGCATCCGCAGCCGGCAGACGTTCCGCCGACGCTTCCGCAGCTCAAGCAGCCGCAGCCGGTGGACGTGCCGCCGACGCTTCCGCAGCTCGAACAGCCGCAGCCGGTGGACGTGCCGCCGACATTGCCGCTGCACTTGCAGCCGCAGGAGCACGGGGTCGAGCCGCTCACCGTGCCGCCGGAGCAGGCAGTGCAGTCGAAGCAGAAGCAGCATTTGCGGCTCGTGCTGTTGCTGGCGCCGCTGACGGAGCCGTTCGACTTGCAGCAGGGATTGCAGCAGGACTGGCCGACGAAGCTTGGGAAGGTGATGCCGCCCCAAAGGCAGGAATTACACATAAGGACGTACCTCCAAAAAAGATGTCACGGGACCCGGATCCCATGACATCTTATGAGGCGAAGCGTGCTTTTGTGCGCGATTCAGTCGCGCGGCGTATTTCCGGCGGGAAGACCTGATTCGCTGCCGGAGACGCTTCCGCGCACCGGCGGCACCTTCGGGTCGCGCAGCTCGTGCGCGACGTCGTCCTGTTTCTTCTTCAAAATATCACCCCGGCGATAGCTTGCATCGCAGGGACGAAAATTATTCCCGCGTCAGCTCGACCAGCTCGGAAAAGCGCGCATTGACCTTATCGTAGTTTTCCCGGCAGTGCGGGAAGAGGCAGGCACTGCAATCCTTGACGCCGTTTTCAAGATAGCGGAAATTGCCGCCGCAGCGCCTGCCGAGGGCGTAAAGCGGGCAGTAGCAGAACAGGCAGTTGAAATCCTCCGGGTGCGCGGTCTTGTGGCAGGGGAAGTATTCGCACTGCGTGTTCTGATAAAAGGCATAGTGCCTGCTGTTCTGTTCCTTCATGGCTTACCTCGCTTTCAGCGCCTGCGCCAGCGCGGCATCCGGCGTGACATAGGCCGTGCGGTATGTGTAGTAGACGACCATGCCGGGCTTGGCCCCGGCGGGCTTTTTGACGTTCTTGACGGCGGTCACGTCCACGGGGATGTTCTGGCCGTCGCGCGCCTGCGAGAACCACGCCGCCAGCTGCGCGGCCTCCGTGACGCTCTGATCGTCCGGCTCCGTGCCGGAGCAGACCAGAATGACATGGCTGCCGTGGATCTTCTGCGTATGCAGCCAGAGGTCGCCCTTCGAGGCAAGCTTCGTGGTCAGAAGGTCATTTTCCCGGTTGTTTCGTCCGACCAGAATGGTCAGGCCGCTCGAGGAGCGAAATTCCATCGGCTTGGACGGCGCGGCCTTCATCCGCTTTTTCTGGCCGGTCTCGCGCAGATAGCGCCCGTCGGCCAGCTCCGTGCGGATCTCCTGAATGTCGCGCTCACATTCCACGCGCGTGAGCGCGTCCAGAACGCTTTCCAGATAGGCAAGCTCCTGCTCGCCGTTTGCGATCTGCTCCGTGAGGATGCGCTCGGCGTTTTTGGCCTTCTGATAGTCCTTGTAGAATTTTGCGGCGTTCTGCTGCGGAGAAATGGCAGGCGAGAGCGGGATCTCGATCTCCCGCATATCCGGGTCGTAGAAATCCACGGCGCGAAGCGTCGTCTGGCCGCGCCGGATGGCGTAGAGATTGGCGGTCACGATATCGCCGAGCCTGCGCAGATGCTCCCGGTCATAGGTCGCGGCCAGCTCCTTGCGCTGAAGCTCCAGCTTGCGCGCCGTCCGGTGCGTCAGATTGGTGAGCGTTTTGCGGAGCGCCTGCGTTTTCTGGCGCATCCGCTCCGTGCGGTCGCGCTCGGAATAAAAGCCGTCGAGCAGTTTGGAGAAGGAGGGCGCGGAGCGCTCCTCACGGTAGCCCTCGTACTGCCGGATGGGAATGCAGGAGAAATCCTTCGGCGCGCCGTCCTGTAAGAGCAGGACCGGCGTGAAGGCGCCGCTGCGGTACTGCGCAAAGCGCTCGGAGAGCGCCGCCGCCAGCGCGTCCCGCGCGGAGGCGTCCAAGGCGCCAAGCAGAACGTCCACCGAGCCGAGCAGCTCGAAGCTCAGCTCCCGGCAGACGAGCGGCGAGAGGCCGCCGAAGGTGTCGAGCAGCCATTGGTCGAGCTTTTTTTCGTCTGCCGCATTGCGCAGAAGCACCGCGAGCGTTTCCGGCTCCGCTGCAAGCGGATCGAGCTTGCCTTGTGCGGGCGGGAGATGGTAGAACAGACCCGGCAGCACCTGCCGCTGTTCGGACATTTCAAAATCCACGCGGCGCATGCAGTCAAGAATACGCCCGTCGCCGCCGAGCAGGATGAGATTGGAGTTGCGGCCCATCAGCTCGAGCACCAGATGCTTCTGCACCGGTTCACCCATCTCGTCCGTGCAGTCGAGGCACAGATCGACCAGCCGCTCCATCGGCGGCTGGGTGAGCGAGACGATGCGCCCGCCCGTCAGGTGCTTGCGCAGCAGCATACAGAACATCGGCGGCTGGGCCGGATTTTCCATGGCCTCCTCCGTCAGATGGATGCGCGGATGGTTGCTGGAGGCCGAGAGCAGCAGACGGCAGCTCGTGCCGGGGCTGCGCAGGCTCAGCAGCAGCGTGTCGCGCTCCGGCTGCTGCACCTTGTCCACGCGGCAGCCGATCAGGGTGTCCGTCAGCTCGCGCGTGACGGCGGTGAGAAATAAAGCGTCAATCGGCATGGGCGTCCTCCATGGTCAGCTGAAACAGCTCGTTGATGCGGCCGGTCTGGCCGGAAAGGTAGAGATAACCGAACAGGCATTCCAGCCCGGTGGCCATCGCGTATTCGCGGTGCGTCGCGTTTTTGGGGATCATATGGACGTGCGCGTTGCGCCCGCGGCGGTACTGCGCCGCTTCCTCCTCAGTCAGAAGCGGCAGCATCCGTTCCATCCGTGCTGCCTGCGCGGGCGCGCAGACATAGGAGACGGTGGCGCGGTGGAGATTCTGCGCGGTAGCGCGCCCGCTGGCGCACAGCCAGCTGCGCACGAGAAGCTCAAACACGGCGTCGCCGCAGTGGGCAAGGCCAAGCGCGCTGATCTGGTTGATCTCGCGCTTGTCCATGGAAAGGGAAAAGTAATTATCCAAGAGCGTATCCTCCGGAGCGATCTCAGTATTTGTATATAGTATATCACATGGATGCAAGTCCCTGGGATGCTGGAAAATGGACAAAAAGATTGACAAAACAGTAACAATGGATTACAATGTTTCACATATTCATCCTGAAAGGACGCGAGAGCATGAAGAGAATTTGCGCGGGTCTTCTGGCGCTGCTGCTGTGCCTGACGGCGCTGAGCGTGACGGCGCTGGCTTCGGATACGACGCTGGATATCCGATACGTTCCCATCACGGAGGACGGCTTTGTCGCCGACACGATGGACGGCGTGGATGCAATCTATAATCTCTGGGGCGGCCCCGACTGTGCCGACCTTGTAATCCGGTATTACGACGCCGTTTTCGGCGTGGACGTGCAGCTCGGCGGCGTGCCGGTCGTGACCGGCGGCGAGGGCTGGCTTGAGGAAACGGATGTGCCGCAGCGCGGCGACATCCTTTACGCCTCCGCAGCTGCGCGCGGAAACAGCACGCACTATGCGCTCTGCAAGTCCGTGGACGAGGCGGCGGGCACCGTGACGCTCTTCGAGCAGAACTGGGTCTGGGACGGACAGGCCGGTGTGGATCGCGTGATCCCGCTGGACAGCTGCTATACATATTATACCCTCCGCGGCGCGAATGCGGATGCGCCCCGAAGCGACGACTCCCAGCCGGTGCGGGAGGAGCCGTCCGACAGCTGGACGGGCGGCAGCGATTTTGACCTGTCCGTACTCGGTACGCCGTCCGGATGGGCGGAGAGCTATGTGGAGCGGGCGGCGGACTACGGTGTGCTGTCCGGCCTTACGAGCGGCTATCAGAGCGCCATTACGCGCGGAGAATTCGCGCAGCTGGCCGTGAATGCGGCAGAGATCCTGACGGGCGAGTATTATTACGGCAGTGTCAGCGACCGCGCGGAGTCGCTCGGCCTGATGTTCGGCGACGGAAAGGGCAATTTCCGTCTGAACGATTCGCTGACCCGGCAGGAGGCGGCTGTGATCTGCACGCGCCTCATGCGTCTGGCAGGCGCTGCGCCGGAGGCGGATACGCGCGTCCTTTCGGACTACGGCGACGCGGCGGAGATCGCGGGCTGGGCGAAGGACGGCGTCGGCATCATGACGCAGATGGGCCTGATGGGCGGCACCGGAAAGGGCTTCTCACCCAAGGCCACGATCACGACCGAGCAGGCCATCACCCTGTTCGTCCGTGTGTACGAAAAAACGATCTACTGAGAACGATCCCGCAGGACGAGCCGTCCTGCGGGAATTTTTTGCGGGCAGAATTTTCGGCACACTATCAGATTTGACAACTCCGGCACAACTGCCGGACAACGGCGGCACATCCGCGCGCTAGAATAGGCGCAGAAGCCGACGAAAGGAGAATCGGACATGAAAGAAAAATGCAGGCGCGTGTGCGCGCTGCTGCTGGCGCTGCTCCTGCTGGCGGGCTGCGCCGCGCCGGGAGCGGCGGACGCACCGCAGAAGGAGAACGGGAAAACGGGGAATATCGCGCTGCCCGTGCAGGCAGCGGATGCGGACACGGACACGGGAAAAACCGTGTCCGTGGAGGCGGAGCCGGAGGCGCTGGAAACGCGGGACGAGCTGGCCGCGCGGAGCCTGCCGGAGGGAATGGCATCGGTCACGGCACAGTGCGCCGTGGGGCAGATGCTGTACCTCGGCGGCGTGGGACAAGACGGCGCGGTCTTTGCGCGGATGGATGCGGCGGGGGAGGTCGAAATGCAGACGCTGCCGGAGCCGTTTGACTTTTTCTATGCGCTCTGCCGGACGGAGGACGGCTTCGACGCGCTGTGCGGCAGCTATCCGCTGACGTATATGGACGCGGACGGCAACTTGGCGCAGAGCGACCCGTCGGAGGGCAGCATGACGCTGCTGCATTTCGACGCGGACGGGAGCTTCCGCGCTGAAACGCCGCTGGCGGAGCGCTACGGCGGGAACGGCGAGAACTTCAAGGGCATGGTGAAGGCCGGCGGCGGGTATGTCTGCCAGGGGCCGCGGACGCTCGTATTCCTCGCGGAGGACGGCACGCAGCGCGGACGGATCGACGCGCAGCAGGACTCCGGACAGGTGTTTGCCGCGCTTGCGCAGACGGAGACGGCGGTCTATGCGCTGGTCTGCGACCGGTATACCGATGCGGCAGAGCTTTGGACGCTGGACACGGCGAACGCCGCCGCGAAGGCCGTGCTTCCGCTCGACTGCGGACAGGCGGAGGGACTTGGCATCGCTGCGGACGGCGGGCTGCTGCTCAACACGGAGGAAGCCGTTCTGCGGCTGGACGCAGGAAGCGGCGAAACGCAGACGCTGTTTTCGTGGGAGAGCCTCGGCGTGAACGGGCAGAGCTACGCGGTATTGGAGCCATGGGCGGGTGGCTATGCGCTCTATGAGCCGTATCAGGAGACGGCGGACGCCATCCAAAAGGTCACGGCTGCGCCGCGAAGGGAGCTGACGCTTGCAGCGGGCGACGTGCGGGGCCTCACGGCCATCGTCAACGATTTCAACCGCAGCCAGACGCGCTATACCGTGAAGATCGTGAACTACTCGGGAGAGGAGATGGACCGGCTGCGGACGGAGGTGCTGGCTGGAAATTCGCCGGAGCTCTTCTGTTTCGAGACGCCGCAGACGTCGCTGACGAAGGCGTGCGCCGATCTCTATCCGATGCTCGACGCGGACGCAGAGCTTGGACGCGGGTTCTTCGTACCGGGACTGCTCGAGGCCATGACGGAGGGCGGCGCGCTGTACTGGCTGCCGTACAGCTTCCATGTCAGCACGATGATCGCCTCGGCGGATGATTTCGACCACGCGGGCGTTTCATTCCAGGAGCTGGAGACGCGGCTCGCGGCGCTGGACGGAGAAAAGACGCTTTTCCAGCCGTTCGTCACGAAGAGCTGGCTGCTGAGCGTGCTGGCGCCGTTCGCGGCCGCGCGGCTCGTGGATGAAGCGGAGGGAACGTGCCGCTTTGACTCGGAGGAATTTCTGGAGCTGCTGGAGTTCTGCGGCCGGTGGGGCGCGGAGGAAAAAAGCGAGGAGGACCTGGTGCTGGCCTATGAGAGCGGCGCGGCGGAGCCGTTCACAGCGGTGCTGGAATACGGGACCTATGTCGGCGTGCCGCCAATGACGAGCTACGCAGACCGCTTCTACTTCCTCGGCTATCCGACGCAGGACGGCACGGAAAAGGGCGGAATGTTCGGGCTGGAGCTGTGCTTTGCGATGGCGGCACAGCCGTCCGACCCGGAGGGAGCGTGGGAATTCCTGCGCTTCGTGATGCACCGAAACGAGCAGGAGACGGAGGGCGCATACGGCGGAACGTGCGCACTGCCCGCATCGCAGAAGGCAATGGACGCGATGATTGAGAAGATGCAGACGACGGGAAGCAGCTTCCTCGGGACTGAGACAAAGGTCTCCGTCTATGCGGCGGCACAGTTCCGGCAGCTGATCGAGAGCACGACGCGGCTGGAAAGCACGGACGAAGCGCTGCTGGAGATCGTGAACGCGGAGGCCATGCCGTTTTTCTATGGAGAAAAAACGGCGGAGGAGGCCGCGAGGATCATTCAGAACCGCGCGTCGCTCTACCTTGCCGAGCGGAGCGCGTCGTAAAAACGGCTCAAAATGGACAGGCGCCTTCCCCGGGAGACCGGGCAGGGGGTTTTGCCCGGGAAACCGGGCAGGCGCTTTGCTATTGCAGGAACGCGGAACGTCCGGCGAAGGCGCCGCACCTCAGCGCAGGCTGCGGACGTACTCCGACGGCGTCATGCCGCAGACGCTGCGGAACTGGCGAGAAAAGTGCTGCTGGCTGGAAAAGCCCATCTCCCGGGCCACCGCGCCCATGGAGAGGCTGCCGCTGCGCAGGAGGGTTTTGGCCTCCTCCATGCGGATCTTTGCGATGTACTGGCCCGGCGCAAGGCCAAGATGCGTCTGGAACAGGCGATGCATATAGGGAAGGCTGATATGCGCGGCGTCGGCCAGTTCCTGAAGCGAGAGCCTGCGGCCCGCATTGGCCGAGACGAACTGGACGAGCTGATCGACGATCTGATGCTCGGCGTGGCGCGTTGCGGGCAGCTGCGGCGCAGCCTCCGGAAGCTGCTTCTGCGTGCGGCGCAGAAGCTCGATCAGAAGAATTTTCAGAAGGCTTTCCACATAGTCGCAGCAGTAGCGCTCCTGCCGGTTTTCCTCGAGCATTTTCCGCAGGAGTGAAAGCTCCGCAGCCGAGAGCGAAAACGCCTGTCCGCACAGCATGGAAAGCGCGTCGTCCGCCGCGCGGAAGGAGACGGTCAGAAAGTTGACGGGCAGGTCGGAATACTGCGTGTGCCACTCGTTGCGGTCGATCAGAGTAAGCTGCTGCTGGCGGAGCAGAATGTCGCGGCCGCCGACCAGATTGTGCAGCTGCCCGCGATCCACATAGACCAGCTCATACGCCTCATGTCGTTCGCCGCGAAAATAAAAATCGCTGCTGCATTCCTGATAGAAGAAGGTATAAAGCCGCTCGAGGCGCAGGTCGGACGCGGGCGGCTGGAACGCGGCGGCAGGCTCGGCGGACACGACGCGCAGCGCGTCCCCGGAGGGCAGATGGATGTCCACAGCGCAGGTCTCGCTTAAAGCGGCGACGGCGAATTCCACCCCCGGCTCGAGCTGGACGATGCGGTCAAGATAGAAAAAGAGCGGCTCTGCCTGACCGAAGAGAACGAGCAGGGACATGCCGGAGGCATAGTCGAGGACTACCGGCCCGGAGCAGACGCAGCGCTCGACGGGCGACTGCGCGGAAAACGACCGGTGCAGAACGCAGGGGAACAGCGCCTCGCCGGGGAGGCTCGCAAGGGTGCGGCCAAAGGCCCGAAGCCCGGCGGCGGAGAAATTTCGGATCTGCATGATACAGCGCCTCCTTTTACATTATCTTTACCATATATCTGCGAAGAAAGCAAGATTTTTCATTTTATATCTGCAATTTATCGTTTCCTTTACAGTCCGGCAAAAGAAATTGCTTTTCCTGCGGCGGCTGTTAAAATGAAATACAGAAGAGAACGACGCTCCGCCGCGCGGAGCAGATCAACAGGAAGAGGTTATCCGAATGAACGAACATGAGCTTGCGATCCTGCGTCAATTCTGTCTGGACGCGGAGCCTGCGTCCTGCACCCCGTATGGCTGCGGCCACATCAACCGTACCTATCTGGTGGCGACGGCCGGAGGCCGGTGCTACATTCTGCAAAAGATCAATCATCATACGTTCCGCGACGTCGCCGGCCTGATGGAGAACATCGAGCTTGTGACGGAGCATCTGCGCCGGAAGTCTCCCGACCCGCGCAGCGTCCTGACGCTCATCCGGACGAAGGACGGAAAAAGCTATCTGGAGGCGGATGACGGCTACTGGCGCGTGTTCCGCTTTGTGGAGGACAGCATCTGCCTCCAGCAGCCGGAAAGCGACGCGGATTTCTATGAGAGCGCCGTCGGCTTCGGCACATTCCAGCAGCTTCTGTCGGATTTCCCGGCGGAAAAGCTCCACGAGACCATCCCGAATTTCCACAACACGCCAGACCGTTACCGCGCGTTTCATGAGACATTGACGCGCGACCCCATGCACCGGGCGGCGCAGGTTCAGCCCGAAATTGAATTTGCGCTGGCCCGGCAGGCAGAAATGGCTGCGCTGCAAAACGCGCTGGACGCGGGCGAGCTGCCGCTGCGCGTGACGCACAACGACACCAAGCTCAACAACGTCCTCTTCGACGCGAAAACGCGCAGGGCGCTGTGCATCATTGACCTCGATACGGTCATGCCCGGCTCCGCGCTCTATGACTACGGCGATTCCATCCGCTTCGGCGCGGCGACAGCTGCCGAGGATGAGCGGGAGCTTGATAAAATGGAAATGAGCCTTGAACGATTCCGCGTCTTTACGCGCGGCTATGTCCGCGCCTGCCCGGGCCTGACGCAGAAGGAGCTGGAGCTGCTGCCGCTGGGCGCAAAGGTCATGACAATGGAATGCGGCGTCCGCTTCCTGACCGATCATATCGACGGAGACAATTACTTTTCCATCCACCGCGAGGGCCAGAATCTCGACCGTGCGCGCACGCAGTTCAAGCTTGTCGCGGATATGGAGCGGAAATGGGATAAAATGAAGGAAATCGTAAACGAAGAAGTGCAAAATGCAAAGGAGAATGGATCATGCTGCATCTGAAGGTAAAGAAAGTCAAAAACGCGGAGGAAATGGGCAAGGCTGCCGCCGATGAATTCGAGGCCGTTATCCATGCAAAGCCCGCCTGTGTCATCGGTCTTGCCACCGGCTCTACCCCGCTGCCTCTGTACCGCGAGCTGATCGCCCGCGAGAAGGCAGGCAAGCTCGATTTCAGCCGCGTCCGTTCGGCAAATCTCGACGAATACAAGGGCCTTGCGCCCGACCATCCGCAGAGCTACCGCCGCTTTATGCAGGAAAACCTGTTTGACCACATTTCCATCAAGCCCGAAAACACCATCGTTCCCGACGGCCTCGCAGAGGACGTGCAGGCGATGTGCGAGGCATATGAGCGCAAGATCGAGGACTGGGGCGGCGTGGACTGCCAGCTGCTCGGCATCGGCCACGACGGCCACATCGGCTTCAACGAGCCGTGCAGCGAGTTCCCCAAGATGACCCACGAGGTGCAGCTCACCGAAATGACCCGCGAGGCCAACAAGCGCTTCTTTGATTCCATCGACGAAGTCCCGACCGCCGCGTTCACCATGGGCATCGGTACGGTCATGGCCGCGAAGAAGATCGTCATGGTCATTACCGGCGCGGACAAGGCGGAGATCCTGAACAAGGTATTCTTTGGCCCGGTCACGCCCGAGGTCCCCGGCTCAATCCTCCAGTTCCATCCCGACGTGACGCTGATCTGCGACGAAGCCGCCGCTTCCAAGTCGCCGCTGTAAGGAGAACGCCATGCAGTATCTTGGCATTGAATTTTCCCTGAAAAACCAGCCAAGGCTGGACAGAAGCTTCATTCCGTTCGGCGTCTGGGAGCGCGCATACCTCAAGGGTGCGGAAAAACCCTTCAAGATCGCCGTCGAGCGCGAGGGCGGCCTTGTTTCGGTGTTTGAAACGAAGCTGCGCGGCCCGGAATTTGCCGAGGCCAACTACCGCTATGCCGAGCGCTTTGTGAAGATGCTCCTTTGGAGCGTCGGCGGCTGGAAGGTCACGCTCTGCGGCGACGACGCGCTGGCAAAGCGGATGCAGGACGAATACCGCGAGGGCGGCAAGCGCGAATTTGACGTCGGCTTCATGCAGGACGTCTATGAGCGCCCATTTGAGATCGTTCTTTCCGACGAGGCGCACTTCCCGCAGGCACATGAGCAGACCAGAAAGGTCGGCGGACATACCAACGGCTGCCGCATCGGCTTTGACGCGGGCGGCTCCGACCGCAAGGTCTCCGCTGTGATCGACGGCCAGACCGTCTACTCCGAGGAGGTTGTCTGGCACCCCAAGACGAGCGAGGACCCGCAGTACCAGTTTGACGGCATCGTCGCCGCGTTCAAGACGGCGGCGTCCAAAATGCCCCGCGTGGACGGCATCGGCGTCTCCTCCGCGGGCGTATTCATCGGCAACGCGCCGATGGTCTCCTCCATCTTTATCAAGGTTCCGCGCAGCCGCCGCGAGGAGGTCAAGACGATCTATGACCGCGCGGCGAAGGAGATCGGCGACGTGCCCATCGTCGTTGCAAACGACGGCGACGTGTCCGCGCTGGCAGGCTCCATGAGCCTCGGCGAGGGCGCGGTCATGGGCCTTGCGATGGGCACCAGCGAGGCCGTCGGCTATGTCAACCGCGACTGCAACATCCTCGGCTGGTTCAGCGAGCTGGCCTTTGCGCCGGTCGATCTGAACGAAAGCGCCATGCGCGACGAGTGGTCGGGCGATATCGGCGTCGGCTGCAAGTATTTCTCGCAGGACGCCGTGGCGAAGCTGGCCCCGGCTGCGGGAATCACGCTGAGCCAGAGCCTGACGCCGGCGGAAAAGCTCAAAGAGGTGCAGAAGCTGGCGGAGGGCGGCCATCCCGGCGCACTCGACATCTTCCGCTCCATCGGCGTCTACCTTGGACATACGCTCTGCCTGTATGAGCGGCTGTATGATATCCGCAATCTGATCGTCCTCGGGCGCGTCGCGTCCGGCGTGGGCGGAGACCTCATCGTCTCCGAGTGCCGCCGCGTGCTGGAGGAGGAATATCCCGAGATCGCCGCCAAGCTCCGCGTGATGCTGCCGGACGAGAATTTCCGGCGCGTCGGTCAGTCGATGGCGGCGGCAAGTCTGCCGGAGGTCTGAGCCATGCTTTTCAAAAATGCAAATCTTTTCGTGAACGGCGGCTTCCGCTGCGGTGCGTTCCGGGTGGAAAACGGAAGATTTTCCGAGCTGCTGGACTGCACGCCGGACGAGGCGGGCGTCGATCTGAAGGGGAGCTTCGTCATTCCGGGGCTGGTGGACGTGCATAACCACGGCAACTCCGGCGCGGACTTCTCCGACGGCGATTATGACGGCCTCGTCAAAATGGCGCGGTATCTGGCCGCGAACGGCGTGACGAGCTTTGCGCCCGCGTCCATGACGCTGCCGTATGACGTTCTGGAGACGGCGTACCGGACGGCCGTGAAGCTTTCTCACGCAGCGCCCGAGGGCTGCGCGCGCCTGATGGGCATTCAGATGGAAGGGCCGTTCTTCTCTGAGAAGAAAAAGGGCGCGCAGAACGGCGCGTATCTGAGAGAGCCGGATCTCGAGGCGTTCCGGAGGCTGTATGACGCCTCCGAGGGCCTGATCCGCATTGCGGACGTGGCGGCGGAGCTGCCCGGCGCGGTCGAATTCACCGAAAAGGTCTCGAAGCTCTGCACGGTCTCCATCGCGCACACGGACTGCTCCTATGAGGACGCGCAGGCGGTGTTCCGCGCGGGTGCGCGGCACCTGACGCATCTGTATAACGCCATGCCCGGTATCCATCACCGCAAGCCCGGCCCCATCGGCGCGGGAAGCGAACGGGAGGACGTCACGGCGGAGCTGATCTGCGACGGCCAGCATGTCCATCCCAGCGCGGTGCGCATGGCGTTCAAGCTGTTCCCGGGACGCGTCTGCCTCATTTCCGATGCGCTGCGCTGCTGCGGTATGCCGGACGGCCAGTATACCCTTGGCGGGCAGGACGTGTTCCTCAAGGGCGGTATCGCGCGCCTTGCCGACGGCACGATCGCAGGCTCCGCGACGAATCTCTATGACTGCATGAGAAAAGCGGTCGCGTTCGGCATTCCGAAGGAGCAGGCCATTCTGTCGGCCACCATCGTCCCGGCAAGGGAGATCGGCCGCGAGACGGAGATCGGCTCCATCGAGACCGGAAAGCTGGCGGATTTCGTCGTCTGCGACGAAGCGCTGAACCGCAGGGCCGTCTACATGGGCGGCAGAGCACTGGAAGCGGCAAGCAAATAAAAATAAGCCTCCGTATCTTGGGATACGGAGGCTTTTTCGTTCCGGAAGAGATCAGGAGCCGATGGGAGATTTCCGGCTGTAGAGCCGCGCAAGGCCGCCCTCGCTCGTTTCACGGAAGGCCTTGTTGATGCTCAGGCCAGTCTCATACATCGTCCGCACGACCATGTCAAAGGAGATGGTGCGCGTGCCGACCAGCATATGGGCGAGATTCGAGGCGTCGATGGCGCGCTTGGCGGCGACGGCGTTGCGCTCGATGCAGGGGATCTGCACAAGGCCGCAGATCGGGTCGCAGGTGAGCCCCAGATGGTGCTCCATGGCGATCTCGGCGGAGTATTCGATCTCCTGAATGCTCAGCCCCATGAGCTGGCTCATGGCCGCCGCGGCCATGGAGCAGGCGGAGCCGATCTCCGCCTGACAGCCGCACTCCGCGCCGGAGACGGAGGCGTTGCGCTTGATGAGACAGCCCAGCAGCCCTGCGACGCTCAGCGCCTCGGCGATCTTCTCATCAGTGAATTTGTATTTGTCCTGAAGATACAGCAGCACCGCCGGAAGCACGCCGCAGCTGCCGCAGGTCGGCGCGGTGACGATGGTGCCGTTTCCGGCGTTCTGCTCGGCGGCCGCAAAGGCGTAGGCACAGACCTGCTGAAGCTCACGCACCTGCGGGATATCGACCTGATGGCCGCGCTCGAAGAGGTATTTCGCCTTGCGCTGGACGTTCAGCCCGCCGGGCAGGACGCCCTCGGCGCTGAGACCGTCGTGGATCTCCTTCCGCATGGCGTTCCAGATATCCTTGAGAAAATCCCAGATCTCCGGGCCTTCATTCATCTCCACATACTGCGGAAGGCTGACCTGCCGCCATGCGCAGAACTGCGCGATCTCCGCGAAGGAGTTTTCCGGATAGACCTCCGGCGGCTCCAGCCCCGGACGGCCCTCGACGACGATATCGCCGCCGCCGATGGACTCCACGCGGATGGAGGCGGTTTTTTCCGCACCGGTGAAGGCGGACAGATCGAGTGTGTTCGGGTGCTTGAGATCGTCGGGGTCGTGCTCGGCAAAGACGATCTGCACGTCCTTCGGCGCGAACACATCGCGCAGCACGCGGTCGGTGCCGTGGCCGACGCCGGTCTTGGCAAGCGAGCCGTAGAGAACGACCTCGTAGCGCTCTGCATCCGGGTTTTCGGATTTGAAGATCTCGGCGGCTCTCGCAGGCCCCATCGTGTGGGAGCTGGAGGGGCCTTTTCCGATTTTGTAAAGATCGCGGATGGATTTCATAGTAAAGGACCTCGCTGATAATACGGATTATAAATATGTATGCAGATACATTTTATATAATATAGCAAGGCTGTCCCGGAAATACAATGCTCTGTTTGCAGATTCACAGTTTTTCCTGTTAAGATTTTGCAGCGTCCTTTTTCTTCTGCGCGGCCAGCGCCTCAAACGACAGCTCACCGGCCAGCCGGAACAGCGCGTCGGACAGCACCTGTTCCGTCCGCACGCCTGCCGCGTCCGCGACACGGCGGTAGAAGCGCTCCGTGGATGGATCGAGAAGAATCAGATATTCGGGCATACAAAACCCCCTTTATTACTGGCGTCAGTTAACAAAAGCGCGCAATGTCCGCGGAACGCGCTTTAGAAGGAAGCGGCAGCCGACGTAAGCACGGAGCCGCGGCGTTATAAGCGCAGACCGTGTGCGCTCTTGTTAACTGACGCGAAGGTACTTCATTTTATGCCCGGGGGATTGACAGATGTGATAGAATGGAAATATTGATATGAAAAGTTTTCCGGGAGGAAGGAAACGTTATGGCGAAAGAGAAAAAAGTGGAACAGATCACCGATATGGAGGTCGATTTTGCCCAGTGGTACACCGATATCTGCCGCAAGGCGGAGCTGGTCGAGTATGCGTCCGTCAAGGGCTTTACCATCCTGCGGCCGTATGGCTATGCCATCTGGGAGAACATTCAGAGCATCATGGACGCCGAGTTCAAAAAGACCGGCCATGAGAACGTGGCGATGCCCGTCCTGATCCCGGAGAGCCTGCTGAAAAAGGAGGGCGAGCTGGTCAACGGCTTCGCGCCCGAGGTGGCGTGGGTCACGATGGGCGGCAGCGAAAAGCTCGAGGAGCGCCTTGCGTTCCGTCCGACCTCCGAGACGATGTTCTGCGACCACTGGTCCCGCGTTTTGCAGACCTACCGCGAGCTGCCGATGCTCTATAAC
Organism: Firmicutes bacterium CAG:170; assembly: GCA_000436735.1. Lineage (GTDB taxonomy): Bacteria > Bacillota > Clostridia > Oscillospirales > Oscillospiraceae > CAG-170. The sequence continues at coordinate 20,213 of FR887217.1, read as the reverse complement.
CAGTGGTGCTCCGTCATCCGCTGGGAAAAAACGACCCGCCCGTTCCTGCGCTCCAGAGAGTTCTGGTGGCAGGAGGGCCACACCATCCATGAGACCGCCGAGGAGGCTATCCACGAGACTGAGCAGCAGCTCAAGTGCTATGCCGATTTCTTTGAGAACGTCCTTGCCATTCCCGTTGTACCCGGCCAGAAGACCGAAAAGGAAAAGTTCGCGGGTGCAGAGGCGACCTACACCGTCGAGTGCCTCATGAAGGATCACAAGGCGCTTCAGGGCGCGACCTCCCACTATTTCGGCGACAAATTCTCCCGCGCCTATAACGTGACCTTCACCGGCCGCGACAACAAGCTTCAGTATCCGTTCCAGACCTCCTGGGGCTCCACCACGCGCATGATCGGCGCCGTCATCATGGCTCATGGCGACAACAACGGCCTCGTCCTGCCGCCCAAGATCGCGCCCATCCAGGTGATCGTCCTTCCCGTCGCCATGCACAAGGCGGGTGTCTTCGAAAAGGCTTCGGAGCTGAAGGACCGACTGGTCAAGGCGGGCCTCCGCGTGAAGCTGGATGATTCGGATAACTCCATGGGCTGGAAGTGCGCCCAGTATGAAATGAAGGGCGTTCCCGTCCGCGTCGAGATCGGCCCGCGCGACATCGAGGCCGGTCAGTGCGTCCTCGTCCGCCGCAACGACGGCGAAAAGACCGTCGTTTCTCTTGAAAATCTCGAGGCCGCCGTACAGGAGCAGCTCGAGCTTGTCCAGAAGGGCATGTTCGAAAAGGCCAAGCAGAATCTCGACAACCACATCTTCGAAGCCCATTCTCTCGAAGAGGCAAAGCAGCTCCAGCAGGCGCACGGCGGCTTCATCAAGACCATGTGGTGCGGCGAGCTGGAATGCGAAATGAAGATGAAGGAAGAGGCGGGGATGTCCTCCCGCTGCATGCCGCTCAAGCAGGAGCATCTTGACGATGTCTGCCCGATCTGCGGGAAGCCGGCCAAAAAGATGATCTACTGGGGCGTCGCATACTGAGAGCGGATCTTTCGCCGCATCTCTGCCGTTCAGAGCGTTCGGAATACACAAAGTATGCCTTCGCGCTCTGAACGTTGACCTGCGGCGAAATCTCTCGCTCTCAGATTGTACAGCGGAGAAGCGCCCTCGCCGCAGCTCTCTCAAAGCATTTTTCCGGTGCAAAAGCGCATTGCGGCGGGCAGGGGGCGCGGCTGGCGGCTGCGGTAAGGAAATTCTCCGAAACGCCGAAAAAAGTGCGCGGATTTTATGAAAAATATTCAAAACCCTCTTGACACCAGGAGGGTTTTATTATATGATACTTAGGCGCGCGAATGGGAGCGGCAACGCTGCCGTGCGTGTCAATGCGATGATGCAGGAGATTGCGTCCAGGACGGTAACTTCTGCGGAGTATGTCCGGTCATCGGGCGGCTGGGGATCCATATGCAGCGTATATCGCCGCAGTGGAACAAGGCCGGCGAACGTCGGTCTTTTTTCATGGTGCGGAGTGATACGCACGGCTTAGCGTATACGGGTTTCCGACCGTACCCAGACACAATGCAAACTGAGTACGTCATTCAAGGAGGAAAAACAAACATGGCAAAACAGGAAATGATCAGAATTCGCCTCAAGGCCTATGATCATCAGCTCATCGACGCGAGCGCAGAGAAGATCGTCGAGACCGCCAAGCGCAACGGCGCTTCCGTCTCCGGCCCGATCCCGCTGCCCACCAAGAAGGAAGTCGTCACCATCCTTCGCGCTGTTCACAAGTATAAGGATTCCCGTGAGCAGTTCGAGCGCAGAACACACAAGAGACTGATCGATATTCTCAACCCCAATCAGAAGACTGTGGAAGCTCTTATGAGCCTCGACCTTCCCGCCGGTGTTGAAATTGAGATAAAGCTGTAATTCCGTTATATACAAATTACAGCAGCCCGCCACGGTTCGTCGCAAAAAGAGGACGGACGGGTCATGTTGACCGACCAATGAGACCCAATGCTCAAGTCGTTCAACCAATAACCTTAAATTAGGAGGAAATCACATGAAAATGCAGAAAGCGATCATCGGCAAAAAAGTGGGCATGACCCAGATTTTCGATGAGAGCGGCAAGGTCATCCCTGTGACTGTTATCGAGGCAGGTCCCTGCGTCGTGACACAGAAGAAGACCGCCGAGAAGGACGGCTATTCCGCCATTCAGCTGGGCTTTGAGGACGTCAAGGAATCCAAGCTCTCCAAGCCGGAAGCCGGTCATCTCAAGAAGGCAGACGTTGCCATGAAGAAGCATCTGAAGGAATTCAGAATCGAAAAGGCAGAAGAGAAGAACGTCGGAGACGTCGTCACCGCCAGCGTTTTCGCAGTCGGCGACAAGATCGACGTGACCGGCATCAGCAAGGGCCACGGCTACGAAGGCCCGGTCAAGCGCTGCGGCGGCCATCGCACCCCGATGACCCACGGCGGCGGCCCGGTCCACCGTCAGGCAGGCTCCATGGGCTCCACCTCTTCCCCCAGCCGTATTTTCAAGGGACATCACGGCGCAGGCCAGATGGGCAACGAGCAGGTCACCGTTGAGAACCTCGACATCGTCAAGGTCGATGAAGAGCTCAACATGATCGTTGTCCGCGGCGCGATCCCCGGCCCGAAGGGCGGCATTGTTTACCTGAAGAACACTGTCAAGAACTTCAAGGAAAAGGGCAGCGCAGCCAACGCCAGCATCAACCCGCAGAAGGCTTCCGCACGTACCAACCCGCAGAAGGCTTCCGCAAGAAACCGCTGAGAGAGGAGAGTAAATCATGCAGACGAAAGTTTTTGATATGGCTGGTAAGCAGGTCGGCGAGATTGAACTCTCTGATGCTGTTTTCGGCATTGATCCCAACGAGGCCGTTGTACACGACGTAGTCAAGAACCACCTCGCCAACTGCCGTCAGGGCACGCAGAGCGCTCTGACCCGCGCAGAGGTCTCCGGCGGCGGCATCAAGCCGTGGCGCCAGAAGGGCACCGGCCGTGCCCGTCAGGGCTCCATCCGCGCTCCGCAGTGGACCCACGGCGGCATCGTGTTTGCACCGAAGCCCCGCGACTACAGCTACACGCTGAACAAGAAGGTCAAGAGACTCGCCATGAAGTCCGCCCTGTCCGCCAAGGCGCAGGCCGAAGAGATCGTCGTGATCGACGCGATCAAGATGGACTCCATCAAGACCAAGACCTTCAAGACCTTCCTGAACGCCGTCGGCGTCAACGGCAAGGCTCTGGTTGTCACCGCTGAGAACGACGCCATCGTCGTCAAGAGCGCTGCCAACATCCCCGGCATTCTGGTTACATTCGCCAACCTCATCAACGTTTACGACATCCTGAACGCTCAGAAGCTCGTCGTTGATAAGGCTGCTCTGGCAAAGATCGAGGAGGTGTTCGCATAATGAAGACCGCATACGACATCATCATCAAGCCCGTTATCACCGAACAGTCCATGGAAGAGACCGAGGCCAAGAAGTACGTCTTTAAGGTCGCCGTCGATGCCAACAAGATCGAGATCAAGAAGGCTGTGGAAGAAATCTTCGGTGTGAAGGTCGAAAAGGTCAACACCATCCGCATGGAAGGCAAGGAAAAGCGCCAGGGCGCCGCTCCCGCCGGCCGCCGTGCCAGCTACAAGAAGGCCATGGTCAAGCTGACTGCCGATTCCAAGACCATCGAGTTCTTCGAAGGCATGGTCTAATCAAAGAGAAGGAGTGTAACGCAATATGGCGATCAAATCTTTTAAGCCGTATACCCCGTCGAGAAGAAACATGACTGTTTCCGCGTTTGACGGCGTAGACAAAAAGGCAAAGCCCGAGCGCAGCCTGCTCGAGACCATCAAGAAGAACGGCGGCCGCAACAGCTACGGCCGGATCACCGTCCGTCATCACGGCGGCGGCAACAAGCGCAAGTACCGCATCATCGACTTCCGCCGCGACAAGCTGGAGATGCCCGCTGTCGTGCAGCGCCTCGAGTACGACCCCAACCGCAGCGCGTTCATCGCTCTGGTCAAGTACGAGGACGGCGAGCTTCGCTACATCCTCGCTCCGGTCGGCCTGAAGCCCGGCGACACCATCCTGGCCTCCGCTTCCGCGGATATCAAGCCCGGCAACTGCCTGCCGGTCGCCAACATCCCCGTTGGTACCATCATCCACAACATCGAGCTCTATCCGGGCCGCGGCGCCCAGCTCGTCCGCTCCGCCGGCACGTCCGCGCAGCTGATGGCAAAGGATGCTGAGCTTGCACAGGTCCGCCTGCCCTCCGGCGAAGTCCGTCTCGTCCGTATGAACTGCACCGCAGTCATCGGCCAGGTCGGCAACATCGACCACGAGAACGTGCACATCGGCAAGGCCGGCCGTACCCGTCACATGGGCGTCCGCCCGACCGTCCGCGGCTCCGTCATGAACCCGAACGACCACCCGCACGGCGGCGGCGAAGGCAAATCTCCTGTTGGACATCCCGGTCCTATGACCCCGTGGGGCAAGCCTGCAATGGGCCTCAAGACCCGCAAGGCCAAGAACCGCACCAACAAGTATATCTTCAAGCGTAGAAACGCGAAGTAAGGAGGAACTAAAATGAGCAGAAGCATTAAGAAAGGCCCGTTTGTCGCGCCCGAACTCTTCAAGCGCGTCGAAGAGCTGAATAAAACTGGCGAAAAGAAAGTCCTCAAGACCTGGTCCAGAGCCTCCACCATTTTCCCCTCCTTCGTCGGCCACACCATCGCGGTCCATGACGGCCGCCGTCATGTGCCCGTATATGTCACCGAGGATATGGTCGGCCATAAGCTGGGCGAGTTCGTTCCCACCAGAACGTTCCGCGGCCATTCCGGCAGCAAGACCACCAATTCTTAATGAAGGAGGACGCAACGAAAATGGAAGCAAAAGCTTATCTGAAATACCTGCGTATTTCTCCGCGCAAGGTCGTCATTCTTTGCGACCTCATTCGTGGAAAAGACGTTAAGACCGCAGCTGCGTATCTGATGCAGACCCCCAAGGCTGCCTCCGAGCCCATGCTGAAGCTGCTCAAGAGCGCCATTGCAAATGCAGAGAACAATCACCAGATGGACGCTGACAAGCTGTACGTCTCCACTGCACTTGCAGATCCGGGCCCCACGCTCAAGCGCGGCATGCCCAGAGCGCAGGGCAGATACAATCGTATTCTGAAGAGAACCACTCACATCACCATCGGTGTGAGCGAGAAGGCTTAAGCAGGAGGTTACTATGGGACAGAAAGTTAATCCCCATGGATTGCGCGTTGGCGTAATTAAGGACTGGGACTCTCGCTGGTATGCCCGTGAGGACAAGGTCGGTGATCTGATCGTTGAGGACTACAACATTCGTAAGTATCTCAAGAGCACCCTCTATGCCTCCGGCATCGCCAAGATCGAGATCGAAAGAGATAACGCAAAGGTCAAGATCAACATCCACTGCTCCCGCCCGGGCGTCATCATCGGCAAGGGCGGCGAAGACATCGAAAAGCTGCGCAAGTCCATCGAGCAGAAGCTCGGCAAGACCGTCGCCCTCAACATCGTTGAGGTCCGCAGCCCCGATCTGAACGCGCAGCTCGTCGCAGAGAACATTGCCGCTCAGCTCGAGAAGAGAATTTCCTTCCGCCGTGCAATGAAGCAGGCCATCCAGCGCGCGACTCGTCTGGGCGCCAAGGGCATCAAGTGCACCTGCGGCGGCCGTCTCGGCGGCGCTGAGATCGCCCGCAGTGAGACCTACCACGAGGGCACCATCCCCCTGCAGACCATCCGCGCCGACATCGACTACGGCTTCGCCGAGGCGAACACCACCTACGGCAAGGTCGGCTGCAAGGTCTGGATCTACAAGGGCGAAGTCCTGAACTCCACCCTCCGCTCCGAGAACCCCGAGCCCGCCAAGCGTGAGCGCCGCGACCGTCGTCCGAACGACCGCCGCAACGGCGAGCGCCGCTACGGTGACCGCAGAAACGACAATGGCGAACGCCGCCCGTACAACGGTGAGCGCAGAAGCTACAACAACGACCGCAATAACGACCGCAAGGAAGGAGGCAACCGCTGATGTTGATGCCCAAAAGAACAAAGTACCGTCGTGTTCAGAGAGGCCGCATGAAGGGCGCTGCTTCCCGCGGCAATAAGGTCTCTTACGGCGAATTCGGTATCCAGGCCTGCGAACCGGGCTGGATCACCGGCAATCAGATCGAGGCGGCCCGTGTCGCCATGACCCGTTACACCAAGCGTGGCGGTCAGGTCTGGATCAAGATTTTCCCCGACAAGCCTGTTTCCAAGAAGGCGCTCGGCGTCCGTATGGGCTCCGGTAAAGGCGCGCCCGAATATTGGGTAGCAGTTGTCAAGAATCAGAAGGTCATGTTCGAAATCGGCGGCGTTCCTGAAGAGGAAGCACGCGAGGCTCTGCGTCTGGCGCAGCACAAGCTGCCCATCAAGACGAAGATCATCGCCAAAGAAGCCCCTGTATCCGAGAATGGTGGTGAATAATGATGAAGGCAAATGAAATCCGCAAAATGTCCGCAGCTGAGCTGGATGCGAAGCTGGTGGAGCTGAAGAAGAACCTGTTCATGCTCAGAATGCAGCATGCTACCAATCAGCTTGACAACCCCCTGCAGATCGCAGTCGTCAAGAAAGATATTGCCCGCATCAAGACTATTATTCGTGAGAACGAGACCAAGAACTGAGGAGGAAAAAGCAAATGAGTGAAAATACCAGAGCTTTCCGCAAGACCAGGGTTGGTACCGTCGTCTCCGATAAGATGGACAAGACAATCGTGGTTGCGATTGAAACCAATGTGCAGCACAAGCTGTATAACAAGATCATCAAGAGAACCTACAAGCTGAAGGCCCACGACGAAAAGAACGAAGCCGGCATCGGCGATACCGTCAAGGTCATGGAGTGCCGTCCTCTGTCCAAGGACAAGAGATGGAGACTTGTAGAGATCATCGAAAAGGCTAAGTAAGGAGGCACCAATATGATTCAAAGTGAAACTTATCTGAAGGTTGCCGACAATACTGGCGCCAAGGAAATCAAGTGCATCCGTGTTCTGGGCGGCACCCGCCGGAAGTACGCGAACATCGGCGACGTCGTTGTTTGCTCCGTCCGTAAGGCTGCTCCGAACGGCACGGTCAAGAAGGGCGAGGTCGTCAAGGCCGTTATCGTCCGCTCCGTTAAGGGTACCCGCCGTGTTGACGGCACCTACGTCCGTTTCGACGAGAACGCAGCCGTCCTCATCAAGGACGACAACAGCCCTCGCGGCACCCGTATTTTTGGGCCGGTGGCGAGAGAACTTCGTGACTCTGGTTTCATGAAGATCTGCTCCCTGGCACCCGAAACAGTTTAATAGGGGGACCAAGAGATGAACATTAAGAAAAACGATACCGTCATCGTCCTGTCCGGCAAGGACAAGGGCAAGAAGGGTAAGGTCCTCGAGGCTATGCCCGCTTCCGGCAAGGTCATCGTAGAGGGCGTCAACGTCGCCACCTGCCATGTCAAGCCCAGAAAGCAGGGTGAGGAAGGCGGCATCATCCGCCGTGAGATCCCTCTGTATGCCTGCAAGGTCATGCGCGTCTGCCCGAAGTGCGGCAAGGCCACCCGCCCCGCCTACAAGGTTGCCGACGGCAAGAAGGTCCGCGTCTGCAAGAAGTGCGGCGAGACGATTTGAGAGGGAGGATCTGAACAATGGCTAGACTGAAAGTTAAGTACAATGAAGAAATCGCTCCGGCTCTCATGAACAAGTTCCAGTACAAGAGCACCATGCAGATCCCCAAGCTCAGCAAGGTCATCGTCAACGTTGGCTGCGGTGAGTCCAAGGGCAACGCCAAGGAGATCGAGGCCATCTGCAAGGACATCGCTACCATCACCGGCCAGAAGCCCATCACCACCAAGGCCCGCAAGTCCGTTGCGAACTTCAAGGTCCGTGAAGGCGAAACCGTCGGCGTCAAGGTCACCCTCCGCGGCGACCGTATGTGGGAGTTCCTGGACCGTCTGTTCAACGTGGCTCTGCCCCGTGTCCGCGACTTCCGCGGCATCAACCCCAACTCCTTCGACGGCCGCGGCAACTATGCCTTTGGCCTCAAGGAACAGCTGATCTTCCCCGAAATCGAGTACGATAAGGTCGATAAGATCCGCGGCATGGATATCTGCATCTGCACCACCGCGACCACCGACGAAGAAGCCAAGGAACTGCTGACCATGGTCGGCGCTCCGTTCTACGCTTGATTGGAGGATTTGAAGAATGGCTAGAAAAGCAATGATCCTGAAGCAGAAGGAAGAACCCAAGTTCTCCACCCGCTACTACAACCGCTGCAAGATCTGCGGCCGTCCGCACGCTTACCTGCGCGACTACGGCATCTGCCGTATCTGCTTCCGCGAGCTGGCTTACAAGGGCCAGATCCCCGGAGTCAGAAAGGCATCCTGGTAAATCTTTTCGCGCAATACTGCGTTGCGCCGCCTCGGCGTACAGCATATACGCCGTCGGCGCCGCGCCTTGTCCTGCACGAAAATCTTCACCAATCTGCCCTCAGTTCGCAGAGGGGGCCGGAGCGGTGAAGCGCGCGAAAGCGCACAACAATCTTTGTTATCGCCAGGGCGGCGGACACGCCGCCCTCCAACGATAAAATTAAGGATGACGAAAGGTCACGGGCAATCGGGCTTCGGTCCGGAAAAGGATTGGTCGTGATACCTCGCCACCTCAACCGCACAAAGCGGTAACTTCAAACTAGGAGGAACAAACAATGCAAATCACCGATCCCGTTGCCGATATGCTGACCCGAATCCGGAATGCAAACACGGCAAAGCATGAGAAAGTCGATGTGCCGGCTTCCAATCTGAAGAAGTCCATCGCACAGATCCTGCTCGACGAAGGCTACATCAAGGCCTATGAGATCGTCGATGACGGCACGCAGGGCATCATTCGCATCACCCTGAAGTACCTCGCAGGTAAAGAGAAGGTCATCAGCGGCCTGCGCAGAGTCTCCAAGCCGGGTCTCCGCGTCTACGCCGGTGCTGACGAGCTTCCGAAGGTCCTCAAGGGCCTCGGCATCGCAATCATTTCCACATCCAAGGGCGTTATGACCGACAAGGCTGCTCGCGCAAACCATGTCGGCGGCGAAGTCCTTGCGTTCGTATGGTAAGGAGGGTATTGAACTATGTCTAGAATCGGCAGAATGCCCATTACCGTCCCCGCTGGCGTTGACGTGACCATCGCGGAAAACAACGTCGTTACCGTCAAGGGCCCCAAGGGTACGCTCACGCAGGCGCTGCGTCCTGAGATGATCATTAAGCATGAAGGCAACGTCATTACAGTCGATCGCCCCTCCGAGGATAAGCTCCACAAGAGCCTCCACGGTCTGACCCGTTCGCTGCTGCACGACATGGTCGTGGGCGTGACCGACGGCTTCAAGAAGGAGCTTGAGATTAACGGCGTCGGCTACAGAGCTTCCAAGGAAGGCAACAAGCTCGTGATGAACCTGGGCTATTCCCACCTTGTCAACATGGAAGAGATCGATGGCATCACCATCGAGGTCCCGGCCCCCAACAAGGTCATCATCCACGGCATCGACAAGCAGAAGGTTGGCCAGTTTGCTGCCAACGTCAGAGCCAAGAGACCGCCTGAACCCTATAAGGGCAAGGGTATCAAGTACGCCACCGAAGTCCTCCGTCATAAAGAGGGCAAGGCCGGCGGCAAGAAATAATTAGGAGGTGTGCCATAATGGTTAAGACTTTTGATAAAAACGCACAGCGTATGAAGCGTCATACCAGAGTGCGCGGCAAGATCTCCGGCACGCCCGAAAGACCTCGCCTGAACGTTTATCGCAGCAATGCGAACATTTACGCACAGATCATTGACGATGTCAATGGCGTAACGCTGGCATCCGCTTCCACTCTGGATAAGGATTTCGAAGGCGCTACCGGCAACAAGGAAGCTGCCCGCAAGGTCGGCAAGATGGTTGCTGAGCGCGCAAAGGCAAAGGGCATCGACACTGTCGTGTTCGATCGTGGCGGTTATATCTATCACGGTCGTGTGGCAGAGCTTGCCGAAGGCGCCCGCGAAGGCGGCCTGGAATTCTAATCGGAGGAGGAAATAGTAATGGCTTACAATAGAGACAGAGCACCGAAGGAGGACAACGCTCCCGAGTTTATCGAGAAGGTTGTCTATCTGAACCGTGTTTCCAAGACCGTCAAAGGCGGCCGTGTCATGAAGTTCTCCGCTCTGGTTGTTGTCGGCGACGGCAAGGGCACCGTTGGCTACGGCCTGGGTAAGGCGGCGGAAGTTTCCGAAGCAATCCTCAAGGGCATTGCGGACGCCAAGAAGAACATGACCAAGATCACGCTCGACGGCACCACCATTCCCCATGAAGTCATCGGCGCATTCGGCGCTGGCCGCGTTATGCTCAAGCCGGCTCCCGAAGGCACCGGCATCATCGCCGGCGGCGCTGTCCGTGCGGTCATGGAAGCGGTCGGTATTTCCAATATTCGTGCAAAGTGCCTGCGCTCGAACAACCCGCAGAACGTTGTCAAGGCAACGATGCAGGGCCTCGAGTCTCTGCGTGACGCAGCGGAAGTTGCTCGCATCAGAGGCAAGAGCGTGGAAGAAATCGTCGGTTAAGGAGGACTCTGAAATGGCGAATCTTAGAATTAAGCTGGTCAAGAGCCTCAACGGCCGCCTTGATAAGCACATTGCAACTGCGCATTCCCTCGGCCTGCGCAAAATCGGTCAGGAAACTGTTCAGCCTGACAACACCCAGACTCGCGGCAAGATCGCCAAGATCGGCTATCTGCTTCAGGTCACGGAAGAACAATAAGGAGGACAAGTAGATGAATCTGCACGAACTTGCTCCGGTTATGGGTTCTACCCATGTAGATAAGCGCAAGGGCCGCGGCACCGGCACCGGCAACGGCAAGACCGCCGGTCGTGGTCACAAGGGCCAGAAGGCCCGCAGCGGCGGTAAGCTCCGCATCGGCTTTGAAGGCGGCCAGATGCCTCTGGCACGCCGCATCCCGAAGCGCGGCTTCAACAACATTTTTGCAAAGCCTCTGACGGCTGTGAACGTAGCCTGCCTCAACCGCTTTGAGGACGGCGCCGTCGTGGACGCGGAAGCTCTGATCGAAAAGGGCATCCTGCATTCCTGCGAGAATGGTCTGAAGATCCTCGGCAACGGCAATGTCACCGTTAAAGTCACCGTGAAGGCAGCCGCCTTCTCCGAGTCTGCCAAGGAAAAAATTGAAAAGGCAGGCGGAAAGGCTGAGGTGGTGTAAGTGTTTACAACACTCCGTAATGCGTGGAAGATCCCCGAGCTTCGCAAGAAGATGCTCTTCACGCTCCTCGTACTGCTGATCTATCGTCTTGGCAGCTGCGTACCGGTTCCTTACGTGAACACCGATCTCCTCGTTGCCACCTTCCAGGCAAGATTCGGCGATACGGTCCTCGGACTGTATAACGCCATGTCCGGCTCGGCTTTCTCTCAGGCGACCGCGTTCGCTCTGGGCATCCAGCCGTACATCAACGCATCCATTATCATTGAGCTGCTCTGCATCGCCATTCCCAGCCTTGAGCGTCTTGCCAAGGACGGGGGCGAAGAGGGCAAGAAGAAGATCCAGAAGATCACCCGCTATACCACGATCGGCCTTGGCCTGCTGATGGGCTTTGCCTACTTCGTCATGCTGAAGAACTACAGCCTGCTGACGCAGACCGGCTTCCTGTATGGCCTCGTGATCGTCCTGACCTTCACGGCCGGCGCTTCCTTCCTGATGTGGATGGGTGAGCAGATCGACCAGTTCGGCATCGGCAACGGCATCTCCATGATCCTCTTCGCCGGCATCATTTCCCGCATCCCGACCCTCATCACGGGCCTGTTCAGCGAGAAGTGGTATGTCGCCGTCCTGATGGTCGTCGGTATGCTTGCCATCGTGATGTTCATCGTGTTCATCACCAATTCCGAGCGCCGTATCCCCGTCCAGTACGCAAAGCGTGTTGTCGGCCGGAAGATGTATGGCGGCCAGTCCACCAACCTCCCGATCAAGGTCAACATGTCCGGCGTTATGCCGATCATCTTTGCGCAGTCCATCGCAACTCTGCCCGCGACCATCATCGCCTTCACCGGCACCGGTTCGAGCAAGTTCTGGAACTGGATGAACACCTATGTTTTCGACACGAAGAGCGCTGTCTATATCATTGTCTACTTCGTGCTGATCATTGCGTTCAGCTACTTCTACGCAACGATCCAGTTTAACCCCATCGAGATCGCGAACAACCTGAAGAAGAACGGCGGCTTCATCCCCGGCTTCCGCCCGGGCAAGCCCACGTCCGACTTCATCTTCAAGGTCATCAACAAGATCACCCTGTTCGGCGCTCTTTATCTGGGTATCGTCGCAATTCTCCCGATCCTTGTTGGCATCGTCATCAAGGACAGCAGCCTTTCCATCGGCGGTACTTCCGTCATCATCGTTGTCGGCGTTGCGCTTGAGACGGTCAAGTCCATCGAGGCGCAGATGCTGATGCGTCACTACAAGGGCTTCCTTGAGTGATCGGAGGAAACGGTTATGAAGCTTATCCTTTTGGGCGCCCCGGGCGCCGGTAAAGGAACGCAGGCGGAGATCCTCAGCGAAAAGCTGAGCATTCCCACCATTTCCACCGGAAACATCCTTCGGGAAGCGATCAAAAATGGAACGGAAACCGGTTTGAAGGCAAAAAGCTTCATGGACGCTGGCAAGCTCGTTCCGGACGACGTCATCATCGGCATCGTCCGCGAACGGGTGGCTCAGCCGGATTGTGCGAACGGCTACATCCTCGACGGTGTGCCGCGCACGATCCCGCAGGCGGAAGCGCTGGAGGCCGCCGGCATCCACTTTGACAGTGTTGTTTCCATTGAGATCGAAGATTCCGTGATCGAAGCGCGTATGACCGGCCGCCGCGTCTGCGGCTGCTGCGGCGCCAGCTTCCACATCACGGCAAACCCGCCCAAGAAAGAGGGCGTCTGCGACCTGTGCGGCGGTGAGCTCGTCATCCGCAAGGACGACGCGCCGGAGACCGTCAAAAACCGTCTCCGCGTTTACCACGCAGAAACAGAAGCGCTCAAGGAATTCTACGGCAAGCTCGGCATCCTGAAGCTGGTCAATGGCAACCAGCCGATCGAGAAGGCTTCCGGAGACATTTTGAAGGCGTTGGGTGCGGCAGAATGATATCTATCAAAAATGAGCGCGAGCTCGAAGTGATGCGCAGGGCCTGTAAAATTACCGCGGCAGCGCGTGCCTTGGCAGGCGATATGGTAAGGCCCGGCGTCACCACCGGAGAGATCGACAGAGCAGTTCACGATTTTATCGTGTCCCAGGGCGCAGTTCCTACCTTCCTCGGCTACGGCGGTTTTCCCGCCAGCACCTGCATTTCCGTCAACGAGGTGGTCATCCACGGGATCCCGGGCAAACGGGTCCTCAAGGAGGGCGATATCGTTTCGGTCGATGTGGGCGCGACCTGGGGAGGCTTCGTCGGAGATTGCGCTGCCACCTATGCCTGTGGGAAGATTTCACCCGAGGCACAGAAGCTCATTTCGGTAACCAGACAGAGTTTTTTCGAGGGAATCAAATTCGCACGTCAGGGATGTCGGATCTCCGACATCGGTCATGCCGTCCAGACGTATGTTGAAAAGCATGGGTTTGGCGTGGTGCGCGCCTTCGTAGGTCACGGCGTAGGCGAGCAGATGCATGAAGAGCCTGAGGTACCGAATTTCGGCGCTCCCGGAAGAGGGCCGAGAATGGTCAAAGGCATGACGATCGCTGTGGAGCCGATGGTCACGGAGGGCACTTACGACGTAAGAGTCCTCAAGGACCGCTGGACCACGGTGACGGCCGACGGCAAGCTCGCAGCCCACTACGAAAATACGATCCTGATTACCGACGGCGAGCCGGAAATTCTCACCGTCACAGAGGGGCTTTAAGTTATGGAAATATCCAGAGCGGATCTGGTCGTTTCGCTGGCCGGACGCGACAAGGGACAGCTTTTCTTCGTACTCGATACGGACGATCTGTTTGTCTACATCGCTGACGGCAAGGGCAGAAGGCTTGAACAGCCCAAGCGCAAAAAGCGGAAGCACGTCCGGAAGCTCCCTCAGACAGACACGCGCGTCGCCGAGAAAATTCGCAACGGCGACAAGGTACTCAACAGCGAATTACGAAGGGAATTGGCCGCTTACGGTCAAAAATTCAACAGTCAAAACCAGGGGGTTATTTGATCTTGGCAAAAGACGACGTAATCGAACTTGAGGGCATCGTAACTGATGCACTGCCGAATGCCATGTTCTCTGTCGATATTGGCGGTGGACACACCATTCTGGCGCATATTTCCGGCAAGCTCCGGATGAACTTTATTAAGATCCTGCCCGGCGACAAGGTGACCGTTCAAATGTCGCCCTATGATCTTACCCGCGGCAGAATCACATGGAGAAGTAAATAGAGACAGTGGTCTCATATGGAGGTTAACAGTATGAAGGTAAGACCGTCCGTAAAGCCCATGTGCGAAAAGTGCAAAATCATCAAGCGCAAGGGCCGCGTTATGGTAATTTGCGAAAACCCCAAGCATAAGCAGAGACAAGGTTAATAGGAGGTGCTCTGAATAGTATGGCACGTATTGCTGGTATTGACCTGCCCCGTGAGAAGCGAATCGAAATCGGTTTGACTTATATCTACGGCATCGGCAGAACAAGCGCAAACAAGATCCTCGAGCTCGCCCAGATCGATCCTGACACCCGCGTCAAGGACCTGACCGACGAGCAGGAAGCAAAGCTGCGTGATGTGATCGACAAGAACTTCACCATTGAGGGCGACCTCCGCCGTGAAGTGGCTCTGAACATCAAGCGCCTGACCGAGATCGGCTGCTACCGCGGTGTCCGTCACCGTCGTGGCCTGCCCGTCCATGGTCAGAGAACCAAGACCAATGCCCGTACCCGCAAGGGTCCGAAGAAGACCATTGCGAATAAGAAGAAGTAAGGAGGGATATGTAAATGGCAAAGGCTGTTAAGAAAGTAGTCAAGCGCCGTCGTGAGCGCAAGGTAATTGAAAAGGGCGCCGTGCATATCCGCTCGTCCTTCAATAACACCATGGTGACCGTCACCGACACCAATGGCAACGCACTGTCCTGGGCTTCCTCCGGCGGCCTCGGATTCCGCGGCAGCAGAAAGTCCACTCCCTACGCCGCGCAGATGGTCGCTGAGACCGCTGCAAAGGCTGCTGTGGAAAACTGCGGCCTCAAGAGCGTAGAAGTCTACGTCAAGGGCCCCGGCCAGGGCCGTGAATCCGCCATCCGTGCGCTCCAGTCCGCTGGTCTGGAGGTCACGATGATCAAGGACGTAACTCCCATTCCTCACAATGGCTGCCGTCCTCCCAAGCGCCGTCGCGTTTAATGAAACAAGGAGGAGTAAAGTAAGATGGCAAAGAATACACAGCCTGTTCTCAAGCGCTGCAGAACGCTTGGTGTGTCTCCGGCCGCGATGGGTTACAGCAAGAATTCCAACCGCAACCCCGGCGGCAAGAGAAGAACGAAGAAGTCTGAATATGGCACGCAGCTGACCGAAAAGCAGAAGGTCAAGTTCGTCTATGGCATCCTGGAGAAACAGTTCCGTATGCTCTACGAAAAGGCAGAGCGCATGGGCGGCAACACCGGTGAGAACCTTCTGAGCCTGGTCGAGCGCAGACTGGACAACGCGGTTTATCGTCTGGGCTTTGCCAAGACCCGCCGCGAGGCTCGTCAGCTCGTCAACCACGGCCACTTCACCGTCAACGGCAAGCGCGTCAACATCCCCTCCTATCAGGTGAATGTGGGCGATGTCATCGCCGTCAGCGAGAAGAGCTGCGCCACCACCCGCTTCAAGACCATGAAAGAGGACGATGCGTTCATCGCCGCTCCGAAGTGGCTGGACAGAGATAAGAACACCCTTTCCGGCAAGGTTATTGCACTTCCTGCCAAGGACGACATTGACTTTGAGATCGCAGAAAATCTGATCGTCGAGTTGTACTCCAAGTAACGTCTGACCCTCGTTTATTGGTAAGCTGAATTCGGCAGCGAAACACCGTTTCGTAGTATAAGGAGGGTATTTATATTCATGGTAGAAATTGAAAAGCCGCGCATTGAGTGTATCGATTCTCCCGAGGACGGCTCCTACGGTAAGTATATCGTGGAGCCGCTCGAAAGGGGCTATGGTACGACCCTCGGCAACAGCCTCAGAAGAGTGCTTCTGTCCTCGCTGCCCGGCACGGCTGCGACCGCCATCAAGATCGCAGGCGTCCAGCACGAGTTTTCCACGATCCCCGGCGTCAAGGAAGACGTCACCGAGATCGTTCTGAATGTCAAGAAGATCATCGCAAGACTGCATTGCCAGGGCACCAAGACCGTTTTCATCGACGCCACCGGCGAACGGGAAGTGACTGCCGGCGACATCAAGACGGACGGAGAAGTTGAGATCCTCAACCCCGAGCTGCATATCTGCTCCCTCGGCCCCGACGCGACCTTCAATATGGAGATCACTCTGAGCCATGGCCGCGGATATGTGTCGTCCGACAAGAACAAGTCGCCGAACATGCCGATCGGAACGATCGCCGTGGACTCGATCTACACGCCTGTCTACAAGGTGAATTACACCGTGGAGAACACCCGTGTGGGCAACATGACCGACTATGACAAACTGACGTTGGAGGTCTGGACTGACTCGACCATCTCCGCAAGAGATGCGGTCAGCCTCGGCGCGAAGATCCTTTCCGACCACCTGAGCCTGTTCACCGACCTGTCTGAGACGGTCGCCAGCAAGCCCACCATGGCGGAAAAACCGGAGACCCACCGCGACAAGGTCCTTGAAATGACCATCGAGGAGCTTGATCTGTCCGTCAGAAGCTTCAACTGCCTCAAGCGCGCCAACATCAACAACGTCGAGGATCTGATCTCCAGAACCGGCGAGGATATGATGAAGGTCCGCAATATGGGCAGAAAGTCGCTCGAAGAGGTGCAGAACAAGCTGGCTATGATGGGCCTGAGCCTTGCCAGCGACGATTCCGGCAGTTCAAATAACAACAATAACTGATGCAATAACCTTTCAAAGAAGGAGGTAAAATCCCATGTTTGGTACGAGAAAGCTCGGCAGAACCAGCGACCAGCGCAAGGCGATGCTCCGGGCAATGACCACCTACCTGTTCGAGAACGGCAAGATCGAAACGACGTTCTATCGGGCAAAGGAAGTTCAGCCTGTCGCAGAGAAGATGGTGACGCTTGCTAAGAAGAACACCCTCGCTTCCTACCGTAAGGCTCTGAGCTATATCACGAAGGAAGATGTTGCCAACAAGCTGTTCAAGGAGATCGCTCCGAAGTATGCCGACCGCAACGGCGGCTACACCCGCGTGACCCGTCTTGGACCGCGCCGCGGCGACGCAGCCGAAATGGCTGTCATCGAATTGGTGTGATTCCGGTTATAAGCTGATAAAAACCCCCTTTTGGCAGATACTATGCCAAAGGGGGTTTTTCTTATGAACATGAGCAAAAAGGAGTATAACGCATATGTGCAGAGGCTGGCGCCGAAGTCGCCGATCTGGAAGGATCTGCTGAACGCCTTCTGGACGGGCGGTCTGATCTGCGTGCTCGGGCAGCTGATCCAGAACGGGTGGGCGGCGGCAGGACTCGACAAGGACGCTGCCGGAAGCGCGACGGCGATCAGCCTCATTTTCCTGAGCGCGGTTTTGACCGCGCTGAGCGTCTATAACTGCATTGCGAAATTCGCCGGAGCCGGAACGCTCGTCCCGATCACGGGATTTGCCAATTCCGTCGTTTCTCCGGCAATGGAATACCGCTCGGAGGGCCTTGTGACGGGCATGGCGGCGAAAATGTTCACGATCGCCGGTCCGGTCATCGTCTACGGAACGGTCGCCAGCGTCCTCTACGGGGTCATCTACTGGCTCTGTACAGCGCTCTGAAAAGCACAGCGCCGCAGACCGGCGGTCTGCGGCGCTGAAATGCTGTTTTCTCAAACGTCCGGCTCATCCATCGTGGAGATCAGGATGTTGTCGGTGCCGTGCGCCTCAAATTCGGCGATGTAATCGTCCATCCGCGCCACAAGCTCGTCGTAATTCTCCTTGGAGACCGGCTGGTAATCCAGATCGCGGCGGGCCAGCTCCTCGGCAAGGATCTCGTAAAAGACCGTATCCTCATAGTCCATGATGGCTTCGTGGATGCCGCCGTCGGAAAAGGCGCGGGAAGGAACGTCTACGCCCTCCCATTTCTCCACGAGCGCCTGCATGCCCTGTCCCCGGCAAAGGGAGAACAACTTGGATTCCAGGTCATCGTAATCCGCGATGCGGTCGTCTCCGCGCGTCGAGTTCAGGATCCAGTTTCCGATATACACCATGTCCAGCAGACGCCGGAATTCCTTCTTTGTCAAATCCAATTGCATGACGCAGGCCTCCTCTCTGACAAAGGGCAGCTCCCGGGCGGGAAGCCCTCATATCATTATATACAGAAGCAGACAGTTTTTCTACTGTTAATATCACGGAAATCAAGAAAATAATACTTGTTTTCTGCGCCATTTTGGCATATGATATAGCAATCTGAGAACGCGATCACGCCCGCGGGAGCGCTGCGGGAGAAGAGAGGAAACCGTTTTGAAAAAGTTATGTGTCTGTGTCCTGTTCGGCGGCGTTTCGCCGGAGCATGAGGTCTCGCTGCGTTCGGCAGAGTCCGTGCTCAACAACATCGACCACAGTAAGTATCATGTTTTTCCGGTCGGTATCACCAAGGAGGGCGACTGGATCCTGTTCGGCGGCAAGGACTACAGCATGCTGCCTGCCGGAACGTGGCAGAATTTTGAGGGCAACCGCCGGGCCGCGCTTTCGCCGGTGCATGGACAGGGCCTGCTGAGCTTTGAGAACGACTGTGTGGTGCGCGAGCGCATCGACGTGGTGTTCCCGGTGCTGCACGGCGAAAACGGCGAGGACGGCTCCGTACAGGGCCTCCTGCAAATCGCGGGAATTCCTTACGTCGGGCCGCATGTGGCCGCCTCGGCGGCGTGCATGGATAAGACGCTCACCAAGCTGATCGCCGATTATTCCGGCGTGCGGCAGGCCGCATGGCATCTGGTGACCCGTCAGGGCTTTGCACGCGACGCGGAGAGCGTTATGAACGAGGTCGAGAAGAAATTTGCCTATCCGGTGTTCGTAAAGCCCGCCGGGACCGGCTCGTCCGTCGGCGTCTCCAAGGCGAAGAACCGCGGGGAGCTGTCCGCCGCGCTGGCGCAGGCGCTGGAATATGACGCGAAGGTGCTCGTCGAGGAGTTCATCGAAGGGCAGGAGGTCGAGGTGGCCGTGCTCGGCAACGAGAACCCGTTTGCATCCATTTGCGGCGAGATCGACTCCGGCGCGGATTTCTATGACTATCAGGCCAAGTATATCTCCAACTGTTCGACGCTCTATATCCCGGCGCGTATTCCCGACGAGGTCGCCGAGAACGTCCGCGAGAAGGCGGTGCAGGTCTACAAGGCGATGGGCTGCCGGGGGCTTTCCCGCGTGGATTTCTTCGTCAAGCACGACGGCGAGGTCGTGTTCAACGAGATCAACACCATCCCGGGCTTCACCTCGATCTCCATGTATCCCAAGCTCTTTGAGGCCAGCGGCATTCCCTATCCGGAGCTGATCGACAATCTGATCGCGCTTGCGCTGGAAAACTGAGATGGAAATTCCGGTTTTGATCTCTGTCGCGGGGACGCAGCGCTTCGCGGGCATGGAATCGGAGACGATCGAGCTGGTTACGAACGGAACGTACCGCTATGAGCCGGGATTGGCGACGATCTCCTATGTGGAGACGGAAATGACCGGGCTGGAGGGCGTCGTGACGACCTTCACCGTCGAGGACGGGAAAAAGGTCACGCTCCGGCGCACCGGAAAGGTCAATTCGACGATGGTCTTTGTTCTGGGACAGAAGGACGAATCACTCTATGACTGCGGCGCGGGTGCGCTCATGATCGGCGTCTGCGCGACGCAGATGACCGTCCTGCTCAACGAGCGCGGCGGCGTGCTCGATCTGGAATACTCCATCGAGCTTGAGCGCTCCGTCAGCGCGACCAACCTCTGTCACGTCGAGATCCGGCCCGCAGCCACGGCTGTCATCGAATAAAAAACAGATCCGCAGGAGCCTGCTCCTGCGGATCTGAGCGTGTCAAAAAAGTGTTTTTGACACGCTCTCAAACGGGAA